>CADCVG010000086.1:5853-67334 GCA_902806075.1 uncultured Rubrobacteraceae bacterium | reverse complement strand
GGGTGGGAGCTTTCTATCTCCTGTACTTCTTCACAGTGCGCGAGAGCACGGTCGGGACAGCGGCGATCCTGCTCTACAGCTCTCCGGCGTTCGTGGTGCTCCTGGCCCGAGCCTTCTTGAAGGAGGCGCTCGGTCTTCCGCGCCTCCTGGCGCTCGGTTTGACCTTTGGCGGGATCTTCCTGGTCGTCGGCGGGTACGCCCCGTCTACATTGGAGGTGAGCCCCCTGGTGCTCGCGGCGGGCCTCTTGAGCGGGCTGACCTACGGTCTGTATTCGATCTTTGGGAAGCCCGTGGCCGGGCACCTCGAACCCGCCGTCATCCTGAGCTACGCCCTCGGTATCGGGAGCGTGCTGCTCGTTCTCGCCGCCCTACCGACCTTTCACACGCTCGCCGGGCTCCCCTCGGGCTCCTACGCCCTGCTCCTCATGCTTGCGGTGGTGCATACCGCTCTGGCGTTCGGGCTCTACACGGCGGGGCTCAGGAGGCTCGATGCGGGGCAGGCGGCCATCGTGGCGACCGTCGAGCCGGTGGTGGCGGGGACAGTCGGCGTCGCGCTGCTCGGGGAGGAGTTGACAGCACCAAAGCTCGTGGGGGCCGTCCTGGTGTTGGCCGGTGCGGCACTCGCCCAAGTAAGGCTCCGGAAGACGTCTCGGGGGTAGTACGTAGCTTGAAGAAGCCTTCAGGCCGCGTTGAGGCAGTAGCCGGAGCCGGTTTGGTGTCCCGGTGGCGGAACGGCTACTATACGGGCGCTAATTGCTAGTGGGACGGTTCGGAGAGCATTACGGTGCTCGCCTGTCCGTCCGGGTTCTAGGAGGCTTGATGCCGGTAGAGTTCAAGGGTAGCGGAGGCTACACCTTGGGGGTCGAAGAGGAGATGCAAATCGTGGACGCGGCCACGGGTGAACTCGTCCCGAGGGTAGAGGAGATCATGGCGCGCCTGCCAGAGGACCTGAAGGAGGCCGTCTCCTACGAGCTCTTCCAGTCGGTCCTGGAGATAAAGACCCCACCGTGCGCCTCGGTCGCTGAGGCCGAGAGAATACTGCGGGAACTCAGGAGCCGGGTCGGGTCGTGGGCGGCGGCCTGTGGCTCCTCGCTCGCCTCCGCCGGCACCCATCCCTTCTCGCTGTATAAGGACCAGAAGATTACCGCGCAGGACCGTTACAAGAGGGTTATCGAAACGCTCCGCTGGGTCGCCGAGCGCGAGGTGATCTTCGGCCAGCACGTCCATGTCGGTGTCCCGGATGAGGAAGCAGTCATCGAGGCCCACAACCGCCTCTCCGAGCAGGTGCCGCTCCTTTTGGCCCTCTCGGCCAACTCTCCCTACTGGCAGGGCGCGGACACCGGCTACGACTCCACGCGCGTCAAGATCTTCGAGACCTTCCCCCGCTCCGGTCTCCCCCCCGCCTTCCCAGACTACGAGGCATTCGAGAATTACGTGGACCTGATGGTCGACTCGGGCGCAATGGACGACTACACCTTCTGCTGGTGGGACGTTCGGCCCCACTCAAGGATCGGGACCATAGAGCTGCGCGTCCTCGACTCCCAAACGAGCCTGCAGTCCGCCATGTCCCTCGCCGCTCTCACCCAATGCCTGGTCGCCAGCTTCCTCACCGGAGACCCCAAAGGCCCCTATGACCGCGAACTCGCCATCGAGAACAAATGGCGCGCCTCCCGCCACGGCCTCGAAGCCGCCTTCTACGACGCCGGAAAAGGTGCCTCGATCCCTGCCAGAACGCTCACCCGCGATCTCGTAAACGAGCTGCGCCCCATAAGCCAGGACTTGGGTTGCGAGAACGAGCTAGAAGGAGCGCTGGAGATAGTCGAGAACGGTACCGGAAGCCAGCACCAGCGCAACGTCTACGAGAACAGCGGCGACTTCCTCGACGTAGTCGCGTATCTCATCGAGAACACCCGCCCCGCGATGGTCGAAGTTCCAGGCGAGAGCCAGGGCGAGGAGCCGGGCTGATCTAGCCGGTCAACTACCGGTTCTCGACCCTCGGTCGGCTCGCCACTCTCGGCGGTCGATGGCGTACCAGACGAGGTCGAAGCCTTTCCACCGGGCCTCGCCCCGGTAGGCCATCCCCAGCTTCTCCATCACACGTCGGGAGGCCAGGTTGTCGGGGAGTGTTATGCCTATGACGCGCTCGATCCCTAGCTCCTCGAAGCCGTGGCGCAGGCTGGCCCAGGCCCCCTCGGTGGCGAGGCCCCGGCTCCAATAGGCACGGTCGAGCAGCCACCCTACATCGGTCTTGTGCGGGTCTTCGGGCCAGTCTTGCTGGTGCGTGAGGCCGATCCTGCCGACAAAGGCGCCCGACACCTTGTCCTCTACCGCCCAGTAACAGTGTCCCCGTTCCTCGAAGTGGCGCACGAACCGCGCGATCTGTTCAGCGGCCTGCTCACGGGTCATTACTCCAGGCATGTAGCGCATCACCTCCGGATCGGCGCACATGTGGGCGTAGGCGTCCAGATCACCCTCCCTCCAGGGGCGCAGCCGGAGCCGATCCGTCTCGATCTCTAATGGTGCCACGCTAACGAATCGCTTTTGCGGACGAGTCGACCGCTCTACTCAAACCCCTGAGACCAGATGCGGTCGAGATCGTAGTTGGAGTACATGCGGAAGGCGACCATAGTCTCGGTGCGGGCGACGCCGGGGGTCTGGGCGAGCTTTTCGGGGACTATCTCGGCGAGCCTCTCGAAGTTCGGTATCCGCACCATGACGACGAGGTCGTAGGGACCGGTAACGGAGTAGACCTCGGTTACGCCTTCGATCCCGAGCATAGCCTGGGCAGCCTCCTGCACCCTTTCTCTCTCCGTCCTGACGAGGACGACCGCCGTTACCATACCCTCATCGCCTCCTTCTCTCCTAGATCCCGAACGTCACCGTGCCCGCGAGGGTGTTGTCTTCTTTTCTCTGCTCGTACTCTACCGGCCCGGCCTCGATGCTGACCGGTGCAGTCTCGTTGAACTCGCCGGGCTTGAACCCTCTCACCTCCACGATGGCCGTACCTCCGGGGTCCATACGCTCAACGGTGGCCAGAATAGCCTGGCGCTCGGCCCTGGTGTTGAGGACGACCTCGACCTGCACCCCGGTCTCCGCAACCTCACCAGCGTTGGCGATGGTTACGGAGAAGGTCAACTCGTCGCTGCCGGTGAGCACCACGTTTCCACCGGGGAGCAGGGGCTGGCCGGCAAGCTTGACGTCTACGATGCGCACGTCGCGCAGGGCGTTCGGGTCCTCCGGCATGGCCGCTTCCTGGGTGGAGCCGCTCCCCAGGCCCAGCGCCTCGTAGTCCATGAACGGCCTCGGCTCGTAGAGATAGTTCTGATCCCCCCTCTGGCCGGACTCCTTTAGGGACTCCTCGGAGGAGGGGACATAGTGGTCGCGGACGATGGCGTCACTGAGCTTATAGTCCTCGACGGCGGAGGAGACGGCCTCCTCGAACTCCCCGCTGTCGCCCTGCGCGACGGCGGCGAGGTTCCCGGTCGCCGCAGCCCGGATGCCCAAAGCCGTTACCATGTAGTGGTGGGCGTCCTCGAACTCTAGCGGCACCTCCTCGTTGCGCAAGGAACCCAGGTAGTACTTCTGACTCTCGTCCGCGACTCCCTTGATGGTCGCGGCATCGAGGCTTGCGGGGTCTTCGAGGCCGGCGGAGATGGCACCCTGCAACTGCTCGTTACCCACGTTTGCCGAGTCGCTGAGGGCGCTGTCCGCACCGGTGACGTATTTGCGGATCTGGCTTGACTCCTGGGTCGCGACACAACTCTTGGCGACGAAGAAGATGAAGGCGAAGCAGATGAGGAGGAAAACTATGCTCCCGAGAAGCGTGAGCCACGGCGGCACGGCGCGTTCACGGCGGGTCCGCGCGGGACGCTTACGGGCGCCGCTCTCCTGGCCCCTGGGCCTGGCGCGGCGGACCGACGGTGCGGACCTGTGGGACCTGCGCTCCATGAACAACTCCCTACACGGAGATCAAAGACCGCCTCCCGCACGGGCGGCGCCGACGATGTCGTGGGCGAGGGGGGACTCGAACCCCCACGTCCTCTCGGACACTAGACCCTGAACCTAGCGCGTCTACCTATTCCGCCACTCGCCCGATCCGGCTTCCTTCCGGCGATCACCGTACTGAAGAAACCTTGCGGATTGTATCAAGACGAAACACGAAAGACCAACGCGGCGAGCCTCCACGGGATCTAGTAACAAACGTCCCGCCTTTTAGCAGAAGTTCCTATAGAATAATTACCCGTGGTCGAGACGCGTTACATCGGTGGCCGGGATCCGGGCCAGGGCTGCTACGCGCTCGCGGAGATGGTTGGCCGTGGCGGCTTCGGAACCGTGTGGCGGGCGCACCCCGTGGACGATTCCCGCAAGGGTTTCCTCCGGGGCTTCGGGGGCGGAGCGCAGGAGGTAGCCGTCAAGGTTATCCCGGTCTACAGCGCAAAGGAGCGCTCCCGAGCGCTGCGGGAGGGCCAGATCGCCCAGGCCCTCAAGCATCCGAACATCGTCGAAACCAAGGAGATCATCCCCGGCGACCTGGAAGTGTATCTGGTGACCGAGTTCGTCCGGGGTGTGCCGCTCGACGTCGCGGCCAAACACTACGACATCCACGAGGTCATCGACGCCCTCGCCGAAATCCTCGAAGCCCTCTCCTACGCCCACTCTCAGGGGATTATCCACAGGGACATAAAACCCCAGAACGCCCTCGTGGACGACCGGGGCCGCGTGAAGCTCACGGACTTTGGGGTGGCCTATCGGGCCGGGGACACGCGCCTGACACAGATCGGCTACGCTGTCGGCACCCCCGGCTACATAGCACCGGAGATCATGGAGGGCGAAGACCCCACGGAGCTTACCGACATCTACGCGGTCGGGGCGACCGCCCGATCTCTCCTGGCCTACCAGCCGGACGAGCCGCCGCGACGCCTCCTAGAGTTCGTGAATCGCGCGACCTCCCCAAATCCGGCCCACCGCCCCCGCAGCGCCGACGCCGCCCTGAAGCTCCTCACCGGCCGCCGCGAGAGCACCGGGGCCACGAGGGACATCACGAAGAAGAGTAGGGAGCCCCTCAACGGGAGGTACGCGAACCAGGCCCTCAGGGTCGTGAACGGCCTCGTAGCCGGCTGGCTCGGTTACCTTGGGGCCGGACTCGTCCTCGACGGCGCCGAGTCTTTGGGGATCGCCGCAGGCTTCGGGGTTCTGGGCTACCTGCTGCCGCGCCTGGGCGCTCTGGGGGTGATCATCGCTCTCGCCGTTGCGCTCGCCAGGAGCCAGCAGGCGGGCTTCGGTGCCGTTCTGCTCCTGCCAGCGGTGGGGGCTCTGTGGGTTGCGACCGGCTCGGTGAGCGGGGGCATGCGCCGCCTGCCTCTGGGGCCTTTGCTCGCCATCCCCCTCGCCGCCTACGGGCTCGGGGCGGGGCTGCCACTCCTCCTGGGGGCGCTGATGCGGCCTCTGGGGGCCGCCCTCTCGGCGGCGGCGGCGGCGTTCTCGCTCATCGCCTACGACCTTGCGCGCGGGGACGGCATCATCCCCTACCTCGGGCTCGAGCTCGGCAACCTCCCCGCCGCCGCGGGTCCCCTGGCGCTCCTGGAGACGGGCGAGGCGCTGTTGCGAGCGTACCCCACGCTGGCGCTGCTGGCCGCATTGTGGGGGGCAATGGCGGCAGTGATATCGGCCGCCGAGTGGCTCGGGTTTCCCTTCGTGGGGCTCGTGCTCGCGGTCGTCGGGGGGGTCTTGGGGTACGCGCTCGCGATCTCGTCCACTCCCGATTCCCTCTCTCAGGCTATGACTTCCCTGGGGTTGGCAGCTATAATATACGGGCTCGTGAAGTATCTCGGGTCCGGCGTCGTTGGGTAGGTCTTTTTGGGTTTCCTCCGATCTATAGAGAAACGGATGCAGTCCCTCGTAGAGGGAGCGTTCGGTCGTGCCTTCAGGAAACAGGTCCATCCGGTCGAGATCGCCAAGGGCCTCACCAAGCAGATGGACGAGAATCGCATGGTCAGCGTCTCCAGGACCTACGCCCCCAACGACTTCACCGTCCACTTATCGAAAGCCGACTCCGAGTCTATCCAGGCCTACCAGAGCGCGCTTAGGGACGAGCTCATCCAGTACGCCTCGACCCACGCCCAGTCGAAGAGCTACCACCTCATGACCCCACCCAGAGTCCGGTTTACCACCGAGGACTCCCTGCGCTTCGGCGAGTTCGGGGTGACGGCCAAGCTCACCGGCGGCGAAGGACCGCGGGAGAAGGGAGCTCCGGAGGACACCTCGGGGCAGACCAGGATCTTCCGCACCGAGAAGACAGACGGCGGGGATCAGGGTACGGCCGCCATCTCCGCCGAGGAGGCCAGCAAGCACGGGCTGGCGCGGGAGATGATCAGCCTGGTCATCGACGACGGCAAGACCTATCCCCTGGAGGGGCGGGGACCGTGGAGCATCGGAAGGAGCGAGGAGAACGACATCGTCATCTCAGATCCGAACGTCTCGCGGCGGCACGCCCGTCTTTCGCGCCTGGAGAACGGCTTTATGGTCGAGGACCTGGAGTCGACCAATGGCACCCTACTCGACGACGCGCCTATAGACCGCGAGCGCATCGAGGGGGGCGACAAGCTCACCTTCGGGGGAATCACCACCCGCTTCGTCCGCGAGACAGGCGACAGGGCCTCGTCCCGACGGAACTCCTCTGGCGGCGACGACGGCCAGCAGGAGCGCAAAGAAGGCCGCGGGGGGCGTTGAGCCGTGCTCGACCTCCAGGTGCCGCTGCTCGCGGCGAAGGCTCTGCTCTTGCTCTTGCTCTTCGCGTTTATCTACGCCGTGGTCCGGCGCGGCATCGGTGATTTGCGCTCCTTACCCGAGGATGAGACCTTTGTCCCGGGAGAGGGCCGAAAGTCCGACGTCCAGCGCGACGGGGCGACGCCCTATGCCGACAGCCTCAACGGCTCCTCGAAGCTCGTCGTCGAAGATTCGGACATCCTCGCCCCTAGCACCCCATTCCACGTGTCCGGGGACACGACGAACATCGGCCGCTCGTCGTCGAGCGACATTGTCTTGAAGAACGACGACTACGTCTCCGGGAGTCACGCCATGCTCACCCGTCACGGTGGGCTTCTGTACGTCGAAGACTCCGGCTCCACCAACGGCACCTACGTCAACGACCGTAAGACCGTTGGCGCCACCCCCTTGAGGAGCGGCGACCGTCTGCGGGTAGGGTCCACGACCTTCAGGTACTCGGAGTAGGCCGTGCTGGTCCTGGAACACTACGGGATGACGGACCCGGGCAAGGTCCGCAAGAACAACGAAGACTCCCTCCTCACCGGCGAGGGCCGCAACGAGACGCTCTTCGTGGTCGCCGACGGTATTGGCGGCTTTGAGGCCGGGGAGGTCGCGAGCTCCATCGCGGTCGACGTCCTCAAGGAACTCCCGCCCTCGGAGTCGCTCGAGACCGCCATCAAGGAGGCGAACCGGCGCATCCTCGCTGCCTCCAGGGGCGACGACAAGCTCTCCGGGATGGGCACGACCGTAGTCGCGGTACGCTTCGGTGAGAAGAATGGGGAGCCGGTCGTGGAGGTCTCGCACGTCGGCGATTCTCGGG
The DNA here is from genome assembly GCA_902806075.1 of uncultured Rubrobacteraceae bacterium. Taxonomy (GTDB): domain Bacteria; phylum Actinomycetota; class Rubrobacteria; order Rubrobacterales; family Rubrobacteraceae; genus Rubrobacter_F. The sequence continues at coordinate 59,749 of CADCVG010000086.1, read as the reverse complement.
CCTACCTCGTGCGCGGCGGCGAGCTCAAGCCCGTAACCGAAGACCACTCCCTCGTCGCCGAGTTGGTGCGCAGTGGAGACCTCACGCGCGCCCAGGCCAGCGAGCACCCGCAGAAGAACCTGATCACCCGTGCTCTCGGCGCCGAAGACACGGTCGAGGTAGATACCGCCGTCCTCCCGGTCGAGCCCGAGGACCGCTTCGTCCTCTGCTCGGACGGCCTCACGGATATGGTCCCCGAGACCAAGCTGCAAGAGATCCTCACCTCCTCCCCCGACCCCGAGAAGGCGGCTCGCACCCTCGTCGGCGCCGCCCTCGACGCCGGCGGCGCCGACAACGTGACCGTCGTAATTATCGACGTGAGCGAGGAGGAGCCCCCACCCCCCGAGAGAAGGCCCCGAGGCGGCACTCAGGAGATGAGAGCGCTCTCCCCCGAAAGATCCACCGGCGGCAGCACCTCGAGCGGGAGCGGTGAGGGTAAAGAGACCCGGAGCCGCAACGTGGCGCGAAGCAAGAAGAAGCGGACGAAGTCCGGTAGATTGGGACAGGTGCTCGGGTCACTGGTCCGGGCGGTGGCGGTGGTGCTGGTTGTGGCGGCTCTCCTTACGCCCTTCTACCTCTGGAGCTCGAGCCGGTACTTCCTGGGCTTCGACGAGGAAGAGGTGGTGATCTACCGTGGGCTGCCCTACGCGCCCTTCGGCTACGCCCTCAACAGGGAGGTCCAGAGGACGGGTCTCTTGCAGTCGGATATCCAGACACGCTACCAGGACGACGTGGAGAAGCACAACCTCTATCCGTCCGAAGGAGAGGCAGAGAACGTCGTGAGCGACTTGCGGGAAGAGGGGAGATAGCCCGATGACCCAGCGCGCGAGCATACCGATGGCCCTCGCCCTCATCATCACCACTTTAGGTTTCGCGACCCTCATCTTCGTACAGGAGGCCAAGAGCCCGCCCCTGATCTACGGGGCCTACTACGCGGGGACGATGATCCTGCTCTACCTGGGCGTCAGGATCTGGCTGCCGCACGCGGACACGCTGCTGCTGGCGATAGTAACCCTCCTCACAGGGGTCGGGCTCGTCATGATCTATCGTCTCACCTACGAGGTGCCGGGCGTCGAAAACCTGGCCACCACTCAGGCTGTCTGGATCCTCGTTGGGAGCGGCGCGCTAACGCTCACGGTCCTCCTCTTCCGCGACTACCAGAAGCTCTTCGCCTACAAGTACCTCCTGGCTCTGGCGGCGGTCGTCCTCGTGGCCATGACCTTCACCCCTCTGGGTTACGAGGTCAACGGTGCGAGGCTCTGGCTGAACCTCGGGCCGGTCAACCTCCAGCCCTCGGAGTTCGCGAGGATCGCACTCGTCATCTTCTTCGCCGGCTATCTCGCCGACACGCGGGACCTCTGGGCGGCGACGAGCCGCTCGTTCATGGGTGTGCAGCTCCCGGCGCTCAAGTACTTCGGACCCGTCGCCCTCGTGTGGGCGGCCTCTCTGGGGCTCCTCGTCTTCGAGAAGGATCTCGGGAGTAGCCTGCTCTTCTTTGCCGTGCCCCTGTTGATGCTCTACGCGGCGACCGGGCGCATAGCCTACATCATCCTCGGCACACTGCTCTTCGCGGTGGGCTCGTACGCGACATACTTGCTCTTCCCGCACGTGCAGTTGCGCGTATCGGCCTGGCTCGACCCCTGGTCCGACCCCGACGATGCTGGGTTCCAGATTACCCAGAGCATCTTCAACATCGCCGACGGCGGCCTCACTGGCACGGGTCTCGGCGAGGGCTTCTCCCAGACCATCCCCGAGGTCCAGACCGACTTCATCTTCTCGACGATCGCCAGCGAGCTGGGTCTTCTGGGGGCGACCGCCCTGATTCTGGCCTTCCTCATCTTCGTATACCGGGGTATGAAGATAGCCCTCCTCGCCGAAGACGACGGCTCGAAGCTCCTCGCCTTCGGCCTGACAGCCATGTTCGCTTTACAGACCCTCGTCATCGTCGGCGGCGTTACGAAGGCAATACCGCTGACCGGCATTACACTCCCCTTCGTCTCCTACGGCGGCTCCTCAGTAGTCGGCAACTTCATCATTACCGGCCTCCTCCTGGTCGTCTCCGAGAACGCCGGTAAGCAGCCCGTCGAGGAGGATAAGGAGGCGGGGGAGTACGCGACCGAGAAGGTGACCGCTTGAACGCCCACCTCAGGCGCACCTTCTACTTCTTTGTTGCCGGCTTCGTCTCGCTAGTCGGGGTTCTGGCATACTGGCAGGTCTACGCTCAGGAGTCTCTGGCGACCGACCCGTCCAACTCCTTGCAGTCGCAGCGGGTCCAGTCGGTCCCGCGTGGTCTGATCCTCGCCGGCGACGGTGAGACCGAGCTGGCTAGAAGCGAGGAGCAGGACGGTGGTACCTACGAGCGCGTCTATCCCGAAGGACCTCTCTACGCGGGTATCACCGGCTACTGGAGCACCAGGTATGGGGCGAGCGGAATCGAGATCGGGGAGAACAACAACCTCTCCGGTAACGGCGAACCCGAGACTTTAGACGAGCTTTTGAACCAGGTCTCCGGCGGCCCCCAGGCTGGCAACGACGTCGAGCTCACCCTGGACCCCGAGCTCCAGCGCGCCGCCTACGACGGCCTGGCCGCCAGCAGCACCGGGCGCGGCGCCGCCGTCGCCCTGAACCCGCAGAACGGCGAGGTACTCTCCCTCGTCTCCTACCCTTCCTACGACCCGAACAACATAGACGAGAACTTCTCCGACCTCATCGAGGATCCGGACAACCCCCTCTACAACCGGGCGACGCAGGGACTCTACCCACCGGGCTCGACCTTCAAGGTCATAACGGCCGCGGCCGCCCTGAAGGAGGGTGTGGAGCCGTCGGACACCTTTAGGGACAACGGCACCTACGAGACGCCGGGCTACACGGTGTACAACTACCAGGCCAAAAGCTATGGGGAGGTGACCTTCGAGGAGGCTATCTCTAAGTCCATAAATACCATCTTCGCCAGGGTCGCCTACGAGTACGTCGGCAACCAGACCCTCGCCCAGACGGCCTACGACTTCGGCTACGGCGATACCTACGAGGGCTTCCCGATCCCCGTTGCCCAGAGCTCTCTGGGCGACATTCCGCCCGAGGAGTGGGTCAAGGGGAACATAGCCCAGATCTCCTTCGGCCAGGGACCGGTCACCAGCACCGTCTTTGAGATGGCACAGGTTTCCGGCGCCATCGCAAACGACGGGAACCTGATGGACCCCCGCCTCGTCCGGGAGGTCCGCTCTCCGGATGGCGTCATCCTCGACCAGCCTACCTCTAGCGTCCGCCAGAACGTGCTCGACGAGGAGACCGCAAATACTCTGACCGACATGATGGAGAGCGTCGTGGAGGACGAAGAGACCACGGCCAGGATTCCCGGCGTCAAGGTGGCCGCGAAGACCGGTACCGCGGAGAACCCGGCCGGCGACCCTCACTCCTGGTTTATCTCCTTCGCCCCGGCGGACGACCCGGAGATAGCCGTCGCCGTCATGGTCGAGAACGGGAACGAGGGCTACAAGCAAGCCCTCCCGATCGCCCGCCGCATGATGGAGACCTACCTCAAGAGCCAGGGCGAGCTACCGAACGAGAGCACGACCGCTCAGCCACCGGCCCAGCCTGCTCAACCGCCGAGCGAGAGCACGGTCCCGACCACCCAGCCCGCGCAACCGCAGAACGCGGACCCGTTCGCGCCTTTCCGAGCCCCCAACCAGAGCCCCGGCCGCAACCCGACACAGCCTCCGTCTCAGCCCTCCAACCAGCCTCCCGGACAGCCCCCGAATCAGACCCCCGGACAGCCACCCGTCCAGAGACCGGGCAGCTGACGCTATAATGCGCTACTAGTTTGGAACAGCTCGTAGACAACCGTTACCGCGTAGTCAGGCCCCTGGGATCGGGGGGCATGGCAGAGGTCTATCTCGCCCACGACGACGTGCTGGACCGGGACGTGGCCCTCAAGACGATGAACGGGCGCTACGCCGACGACGAGGAGTTCGTCGAGCGCTTCAAGCGCGAGGCCCAGAGTGCAGCCGCCCTAAGTCACCCTAACATCGTCTCTATCTACGACCGGGGCGAGTCCGAGGACGGAACGTACTACATCGCGATGGAGTACCTGCCCGGCGGCGCCCTGAAGGATCGCATCTTGAAGCGCGGGGCGTTGCCGCCCCAGACGGCGGCCGCGGTGGCGCTCCAGATCGCCGAGGCGTTGCAGGCCGCGCACAGGGCCGGAGTCGTGCATCGGGACATAAAACCGCACAACGTCCTCGTCACCGCCTCGGGTGACGTCAAGGTCGGGGACTTCGGCATCGCCAGAGCCGCTTCGTCGAGCACGATGACGAAGACCGGCTCGATCCTGGGCACCGCCCACTACATCTCCCCGGAGCAGGCGATGGGCGAGCCGGTCGGCCCGCAGAGTGACCTGTACTCCTTGGGCGTCGTCCTCTACGAGATGCTCACCGGCGGGCTCCCCTACGACGCCGAGACGTCCATTGGTATCGCCATGAAGCACGTAAACGGCCACCTCGTCCCGCCCGGAGAGGTCAACCCCGAGGTACCGGAAGGTATCAACGCCATTACCGTTCGGCTCCTCGCCAAGAACCCCGAAGACCGTTACGCCGACGCCAACGAGCTCATACGGGACCTCGAAAGGGTGCTCGACGGCCTCAAGCCCTTCGCGATGAGCAAGACCCAGGTCATGAACCGTGTAGCGCCCACGAGCCCGGCCCAGACGCGCGTCGTCCCGCCGCCTACTCAAGGCAAGCACAAGAACCGTCGCTGGGTCCCGATCCTGCTCGTTCTCCTGCTCCTGGCCCTGCTCGGTGGTGGCGCCTACGCTGTCCTGGCCCCGTTGCTATCGCCCAGGACGGTCGCTGTCCCGGACCTTGCCGGCAGTACCATCGTCGAGGCGCGAGAGGAGGTCGGGGAAGACTTCGTGATCGACGAGGGCAGCAGGGTGGAGAGCGAAGAACCCATAGGCACCATCGTGGAGCAAGACCCGAATAGCGGGGAGGAGCAAAACATCAATTCGGTCATCTCCGTGGACGTCAGCGATGGCAAGGGGGTGCCGAACGTTAGAGGCGAGACGCGCCAGGAGGCCAGAGAGACCCTCGAAGAGGCGGGATTCGAGGTCGCGGAGGAGATCGAGACGAGCTCCGTGGTAGAGGATGATTACGTGATCCGGCAAAACCCACGGGGTGGGCCGGGCGAGACTGCCGAGGCGGGTTCGACGGTGACGATCATGGTCAGCGACGGACCCGAGACCGTGACGGTCCCCGACCTCTACAACCTTACCCCCGAAGGAGCGAACAACGTACTCGCGGAGGCCGGCCTCGCGCTAGGCGTCCAGACACGGGAGGCGAGCAATACGGTAGCGGCTGGCTCGATCACCTCGCAGAATCCTGCCGCGCAGAGCAGCGCAGAGCCCGACAGCTCGGTAGACGTCGTAGTAAGCTCGGGTCCTGAGGAGATAACCGTCCCGGACGTCGTGGGACAGGATTGGGTCACGGCGGCCCAAAGGTTGAGGGAGGCGGGGCTGACGGTAAACGAGACGGTGAACACCATACCAAGCAGCCGACCCGAGAATGAGGTGGTCAGCACCGATCTACAGGCGGGCCTTCAGGTTGCCCCGGGGACCTTGATAACCCTGTCCACGAGCCAGGGACCGCCGCCTCCCAGCCCGGCGCCCACCCCGGAGCCGGAGTCGAATACGCCGCAGCCCGCATCGGAACAGGCTGCTCCGAAACAGCCCGCACAGCCCAAGAGCAAAGGCGGAGACAGCAAGAATGACTAGCGCGTTGTGAGCCGTCCGGTGCTCGCGGCTTCTAGGACTCTTCTAATAGCTCCCGGCGGACGTAGTCTCTGAGGGCGGAGATGGGGACCTCGCGGGGCGGAATCTCGACGAAGCTATGGCGTCCGATGGCATTCTCCCGCATCCAGTCCTCCGTCACAGGCTTGGTCTGTTCGGAGTCGTAGCCGGTCTCGTAGTAGAACGTCCGTAGCTCGCCGGAAGGCAATTCCACGACCAGTATAGGGTAGCGGCCTGGAGAGTAGGCCAAAATCTTTGCCTCGTTCTTCAGTGTTCCGCCCATGACTCGAGAAGTCTATAGCAATTTCGCGTCTCGTAGAAGTCCCCATAAGGCTCTCAGGAGGCCCATGATAAAATTTGGAGGTATGAAATCGCCGGAAAACATTATTATCCGCGAGGGGAGTTACGATGTCAGATCCCATACCCAAAGACGGAGGAACTGAGCCGGATGGTCCAGCGGAAGCCGACAAGCTCTCGCCCCTTTCTCCGCCGAAGGATATGCCCGAGGAGCTCTTGCAGCGCCGCCTCGCCAGGCTGGACACCCGGAGGACGCTCGTTGAGTTGTGCAAAAACATTCCGGGTCTCGAAGAGGCCCTGTTACCCAGGGGAATTCAGGCCGATGCCCTGACCCGCAAGTCCGGCGGCAGCGCCGCTATCCAAAAGGGTCTCTCACGCAGGATCCTCAACGATGTCACGGCCTGGGGCGCCTTCCGTACCGCCGTCGCCGAGCAGATACCACCAGAGACCTTCGAGGTCCTCGAAGACCTGACCCCCGACAACCTTGAGGAGCTCGCCGGGACCCACACCACCGAGGGACTCCTCCTCGCGGCCCTGTGCGATCAGGAAGACCCCGAAGAGGAGGTGGTGGAGGCCCTGATCTCCGCCTGGCGAGAGGAGAACCAGCAGGCCACGAAGAAGGCCACCGAAGACGCTCGCGCCGCAGACCTTGAGGCGCAGCTAGAGCGGCTCAAACGCGAGAATGAACGGCTCTCCTTTACCTCCAGGACCGCCAACGAGCGGGCCGCGTCTCTAGGGCGCGAGGTCGAGGTCCTGCGCGGCGAGAACGAGAACGCCGTCGCGGGGGCCAGAAAAGCCGAGGAACGGGCGACGGCGGCCCTGGATCTACGGGGCCAGATGAGCGAGAAGGTCGCGGAGCTGGAGCGAAGGGCGCGCCACCTCGAACGTACCCTCGAAGGCGAGCGAAAGGCCTACTCTTCCGCCGCCGAGCGTCTGGAGGAGATGCACGAGGAGTTGGGGCGCGTCGTCGCCGAGCGCGACAAGATTCGGGATGCACTCAAACATGCTCGCTTTACCGACGAGGGATTCGGTGAGCTCCTCGTCCGCGCGGTAAAGAACGAGGTGAGCAACCTCCCAAACTCCTTAGATGCCACGACCCGCACCGCCCAACTTATGGAGTTCATGGGCAGTGTGCTCCGCGCACATGCCGACCTGCGCGAGCCCCGTTCCCCAGGACACTCCTCCAACACCCGCCCATCCGAGGAGAAAGAAGACTCAGAACCCTCTCAGGCCGTCGCCAGTGTCACGGAGGCGTCGAACGGCGTCGCTCCGCGCGAGGAGCCCAAGCCTCCCTTAGCCTACACGAAGCCCCGGCCCACGCTCTCGTTCCGCGCTTTAGGTGGGGCCGGCGAGGTTGGCGGCAGCAGCCACCTCCTTGACTTCGGGGGGGCGCGGGTGCTGGTGGACGCCGGTATAAGGCCCGACGGCAGGGGCTCTCTCGCGCCGAACTTCCGCTCGGTGAAGGGCCTCGACGCGGCGGTCATCACGCACGCCCACCTCGACCACTGCGGAGCGCTGCCGCTCCTGGTTCGGGACCAGCCTGACATACCCATCTACTGCACGCCGCCCTCCGCCAGGCTCATCGCCTCGGCACTAAATGACCACGCGGCGATGGGCGGGGGCCTGCAGGGCGGGGCGACGTTGCAAGAGGTAAAGAAGCGTCTGCGTCCCGTGCCGTTCGGCAAGCCGGTAAAGGCCGGGGACGCCAGGATCACGCTTACCGAGAGCGGCCACATCCTTGGAGCGGCGAGCGTCCTCTTCGAGACGGGCTCCGCGACCGTGTTCCACACCGGGGATATTTGCCTGGAGGATCACTTCTCCATACCGTCCGCGCGGCTGCCCAACGTAAAGGACATAGACCTGCTCATTATGGAGGCTACGCTCGCCGACCAGAAGCCCCAGCCCTTCAGCGAGTCGGTACGTACCATGATCCGGGTCATCAACGAGACCACCGTCGAGCGCGAGGGTATAGTTCTCATCCCCACGTACGCTCTCGGTCAGGCACAGGAGATCATCCTCGGCCTCAAGCACTACGGCAAGGAGTACGGTCTGGACAAGGACGTCTTCGTCTACGTGGACGGTTCGGTGGTCACGACCTCGGAGCGCCTCTACGCGGAGCAGCTCGGGTACATGAAGCCGTACCTCCAGCACACGGACCCAAGGGAGCTCTTCTTCGGCGAGAACATCCGGGCGGTCGCCAACGACGATAAGGCCCGCGAACGGATACTCACGAACCCGTGCGCCATTGTCGCCTCGCCGGTCACGATGCAGGGGGGCGCGAGCGCGTTCTATCGCAGGCGCCTACAGGACGACCCGACGAACGCCGTAATCCTGCCGTCCAACGCCTCGGCCTCCTACGGCGCCTCCAGAGCCCCGGGTGAGGAGGAGGGCTGGCGGGTCGAGAAGGTCCAGTTCGCGGCGCACTGCACCCAGGAAGAGCTCATGAACATAACGGAGAAGCTGACGCCGCGACAGATCATCCTCATCCACGGCTCCAGGCGGCGCATAAGTGACTTCGCCTACCGCCTTGGGCCGAGCTACAAGATCCACACCCCCGCCGTCGGCGAGACGGTCCGCACCATCCTGCGATGAAAGCGGAGCGTCAGACCACCATGCTCCCCGAGGTCACGCTCCTGATCGACGCCCGCGGCTCGCGTCCGGAGAACGCCGTGGGCGTCGGCGACCTCTGGTACGAGCCCGAGGTGTGGTCACTCCCCCTCTCACCCGCCCCAAAGGTTCTCTACGCCGGTCTCTGCTCCTTCCTCGGGCACCGCCAGATCAACCGTAAAGACCTCCGTAATACCCTCAAGAATTGCACCGAGGAAGAGATAGCAGCGGCGCTGGAAGATCTGGTACGTCATAGCCTGCTCGTGCCCATCGAAAAGGTCACGGGTAGCGACATCTTGCCGGGCTACGAGGTCAGGTCCATCGAGAGATTCAACGGCTAGCCCCGCGATGATCGACGAGTTGGCCGGCGGTGCAAGGCTCTCCCGGTACGCACGCTTCTCGCGCGAGGAGTAGGGCCGGTTGCGGACGGCCATCCCGCTCACCTTGCGGGAGACAGATCTGGAGGTCCTGAGGAGGAGGAGATTTATCTGCCGCTCTCGCGGCTCTTGAACCTCTACGTGACGACCGCGCAGGACCTCTACAGTGCAACGGTCACCTTCCTGGGCAGCCCGGCGGCGAAGGTGCCTTACCTCGTCGGGGTCGCGGACAGCGTCGCCGTCGGTAAGAGCACCCTACCCGGGCCAGCGCATCTCCGTGGGGTGATCTCCCCCTGATAAGAGAGCCGGTAAAGTGTAGGGTTCCGTCCCCCATCGCCGTCCCGCACCCCCGGTCATCGCCGCAAGGTCCACGAGTCGTCCGACGATGCGCAGGCAGAAGCCGTTGAGTATCTCGTCCGCATCCTCCACTCGCCCCCGGGCCTTCGTCACGAAGAGCCCCTTTGTCTTCCACACCCCGTCCCAGTAGACGGCAAAGGTCTGGCAGGGTTCCTCCCCCGCCTCCTCCGACCAGCCAAGGATACGGCCCGAGTAGCCCGAGGGTTCGAGACTGTAGCGGCTGAGGTCCTCGTGCATCAGGTCCTCGTCCGTCTCGGCTGCGACGCCACCGATGAGCCCGAGCGTGAGGCGCGTCTCCGCGCCGGGGGCGGCCTCTACCCGCAGGACGAGGACGCTCTTGGCTCGCTCGGTCTCCATTGCGAAACCGGCCTTCCGTCCGAGTGCCGCCGAGTGCTCCAGCCCAGCGAAGAGCCGTTCAGAGAAGCGGCGGGTGATCTCCCCTATCCCGCGCTGGACCTCCAGCGAGCGGTCGGCCTCCTCACGGTAGCGTCTGAGCCTCGTGAGCGCGCTCTCCTCGAAGCCCATACGATCAGTCCCTCGCCCAGCGACGCAGCACGCGGTCGAACAGGCCCGGCGCCAGAGTCGCACCCGCGACGAAGATACGGTCCGGGAGGGTCACGTAGACGTCCCGACCGCCACTCTCCGCGGCGGCTGATATCTTCTCGGCTACCTTCTCGGGCGTCACACCTCCGGGTCGCCATCCGCGCTTCTCATCCTTCGTGCGGCGTGAGTTCTCCCGGAAAGCGGTCTGTGTCGTCCCCGGATACACGCTGGTGACCGTAATGCCCCGGTCGGCGACCTCGACGCGCAGGGCCTCCGAGAGGGCGTTCAGGGCGAATTTCGTCGCACAGTAGCCGCCGACCTTTGGTATCGCGCGCTTCCCCACCACCGAGGAGACGTTGATTATGCGCCCGCCACGCTCCATGTGCGGCAGTGCCGCCTGCACGCAGTTCAATGGTCCCAGCAGGTTCACGTCGAAGACGTAGCGCAGATCCTCCGGTCGCAACTCCGCGACGCGCCCCGAGAGCCCGAGTCCCGCGTTGTTCACCAGTATGTCCAGGGCGCCGAACTCCCCCACCGTTCGCTCGACCGCGCCCCTCGCCGAATCCTCGTCCGCAACGTCGGTCTTCACGGCGAGCGCCGGCCCCCCGGCGGCGGAGATCTCACGCACCAGGAACCCTAACCTCTCCTCGCTCCGCGCGGCGAGCGCGACCGCGGCGCCCCGGCTGGCCAGGGCACGCGCCGTAGCCTCGCCTATACCGCTCGAGGCCCCGGTGACCAGGGCTACTTTGCCTTTCAGCGTCTCTTTCACAGGTACTTATCTTAGCGGTATATACTCTCGATTTGTGGAAGACGGTAAGAAGATACTCGTAGGGGTGACGGGCGGCATCGCCGCGTACAAGGTACCCGGTGTGATCCGGCGCCTCCGCGAGACCGGTTGCGAGGTGAAAACCATAGCCACTGAAGCCGCCTTCCGCTTCATCCCCGAAGAGACCCTGTCTATCGCCACCGGTAGCCGCATCCACAGCGACAAGACCTGGTGGGAGGAATCGGGCCGGGTCGAACACGTCTCTCTGGCGCGTTGGGCCGACCTCGTCCTCGTCGCCCCCGCAACCGCCGATGCGATGGCCCGCGTGGCCGTCGGCCTCGGCGACGACCTGCTCTCCGCCACCGTCCTCGCCGGCGCTAGACGCGTCCTCTGGGCCCCCGCCATGAACCCGGAGATGTGGCGCAACCCGGCGACAACGCGTAACGTCCAGACCCTCGAAGGCTGGGGCCACTCCTTCGTCGGCCCTGGGGAAGGCGTTATGGCCTCCTCCGAAGAGGAGCCCGGGGTAGGGCGGCTGGCGGACGAAGCTGAGATCGTCGCAGCGGTCGAGAGAACGCTCTCCGTCGACGCACACTAGAACTTGCGCAGGTAATCCTCGAGCGCCTCTTTGGTGCTCGGGAAGGCCATCTCGCTCCACGGTAGGTCGTCATGGGGGAATATTTTCACAGCCATCGTCTCGTCGAGAGGCTGCATCTCTCCACCCGTAACCCGTCCCATGAAGACCGCGATAACAGGCACCTGGTCCTCGTAGGAGTATAGACCTACGATCTCGCCCGCCTCGACCACCATCCCCGCCTCTTCACGCGCCTCGCGCTCGGCGGCGGCCTCGGCCCTCTCCCCGCGTTCCACGAATCCGCCTGGAAAGGTCCACTTGCCATAACCCGGCTCTATGGCGCGTTGGGTCAGCAGGATCCCGCCGTCGAGCTCGAAGATTACCGCCGCCACCAGCTTCGGCCCCTGGTAGAAGACGAAGCCGCACTCCTCGCACACCAGCCGCTCCGGCTCGCCTTCCTTGACGGCGCGAAGCCCGAGCGGTCCGCCGCATCGGGGGCAGAACTCGTACTCTGGCGGGCTCATGACAGAACAAGAGCTACGCCCGTCATGGTAGAATAATCATCCATGCGGACGTAGCTCAGTTGGTAGAGCGCCAGCTTCCCAAGCTGGAGGTCGCGGGTTCGAAGCCCGTCGTCCGCTCTCTTCTTACCCTCCGTTCCTGTTACCGTTCCTCCCGACTACGGCGCCGGTCTTCGGGCTCCTGCGGCCCCGGATCTTTCGCATCAGCCACTTGGCCGGGTCGTAGTACTCGTCGGCGACCCGCTCCTTCAAGGGGATGATGGAGTTGTCGGTGATCTTGATGTTCACCGGACAGACCTCGGTGCAACACTTGGTTATGTTGCAGTACCCTATGCCGCCCTGACCCTCCTTGAGGTACTCCAGCCGGCTCTGGGTATCCTTCGGGTGCATCTCGAGCCACTGGTTCCGCACGAAGAAGCGCGGACCGGCGAACTCGGGGTGCTTGTGGTGGGTGCGCAAGACGTGGCAGACATCCTGGCACATAAAGCACTCTATACACTTCTTCGGCTCGTAGAGCCTCTCGACGTCCTCTTCGTACATGATGAACGGCGCCTGCTCGTCGCTCTGGAACGGTATCGTCGAGCGCGCCACCTCGTAGTTCCACTTCACGTCCGAGACGAGGTCCTTTATCACCGGGAACGCCCGCATGGGATGCACCCGTATCTCCTGCCCCTCGTACTCCTCGACGCGCGTCTTGCACAGTAGCTTCGGCTTGCCGTTGATCTCCGCGCTGCACGACCCGCAGTGGGCCGCCTTGCAGTTCCAGCGCACTGCGAGATCCCCCGCCTGGTGCGCCTGGATGTACAGCACCGCGTCGAGGACGACCATTCCCTCGATGTTGGGTATCTCGTACTCGACCTCGCTACCACCTTCGGCGTCGCCCCGGAAGATCTTCAACCTCGTGGTGCCCTGGGCGGCATCGGACTCGTCCTGATGTACGTCGGCGTGAGCCTTGGAGGCCATATCCTTCTGCTGTGCGTCCTGTTCGCTCATCTTTGCTCTCCTCAAAACAGCCGGCCGTGTACGCCAGCCGCGTGGCCTTTAGAACTGACTCTCTTTCCCCTGCTGCTCTCCACCGTGCTTGTCGTCTCCTTCGTCGAAGAGCCTGGACAGGTGCTCCGCCATCGGCGGTATCTCCCGCCTCTCGATGCCGATCTCTCCCTGCTCGTCCTTCTTCACGATGAAGTTTATCTTACCCAACTCGTCGCTCGGTCCATCGTAGTCGAGGTGCCACTGCGCCCCGCGCCGCTCCTTACGCTCCAGCGCCGTGCGCAGGATGATCTCCGAGATCTGGGTCAGGTACCGGACGTCTTGCGCGGCGTGCCAGCCCGGGTTGAAGAGCGTCGAGCCGTGAGCCTTCACGTTCGGCACCCGCTCCTTGATCGCCAGGATCTTCTCAAGCCCTTCCTTCAAGGACTCCTCATTGCGCATCAGGTTAGCATGCTCCATCATTGCCTCCTGGACCTGCTGCTGGAGCTCGTACGGGTTCTCGCCGTCTTGCCTCTCCAGCGGCTCCAGGACGCGCTGCTTCTCGGTCTCGAGCTGGGAGTCATCGATCTCGGTAGAGTAGCCGTTTGACTTGGCGTACTCTGCGGCCCCCTCGCCCGCCCGCCGACCGAAGACCAGTAGGTCCGAGAGCGAGTTACCGCCGAGGCGGTTGGCCCCGTGCAACCCTCCGGCGCACTCGCCGGCAGCGAAGAGCCCGGGCACGTTCGTCACGCAGGTCTCGGGATCCACCTTGATCCCGCCCATGACGTAGTGAATGGTCGGAAAGACCTCCATTGGCTCCTTCGAGATGTCTATGTCCGCGAGGTTCTTGAACTGCTCGTACATAACGGGGAGCTTCTTCATGATGCCGTTGTACCCGAGGTGCGTGATGTCCAGGTAGACCCCGCCGTGGGGGCTCCCCCGTCCCTCGGTAACCTCGGTATAGTTGGCCCGCGCGACCACGTCGCGCGTCGAGAGCTCCATCTTCTCGGAGTCGTAGTTCTCCATGTACCGCTCGCCCTCGGAGTTCCGCAAGATGCCGCCCTCGCCGCGCACGCCCTCGGTGACGAGCAGGCCGCGCACCCCCGGTGGCCAGACCATCCCCGTAGGATGGAACTGCACCATCTCCATGTCCACGAGCTCGGCTCCTACGTCGTAGGCCAGCACGGCTCCGTCCCCCGTCCCCTCCCAGGAGTTGGAGGTCACCTTGTAGTTGCGCCCCCACCCGCCGGTCGCCATTACGACCGCCTTCGCCTTGAAGTGGATAAAGCGACCTGACTCGCGGGTGTACGCGAGAGCCCCCACTACCTGGCCCTCGTCGTTCTTGAAGAGCCTTGTGACCGTGGTCTCCATGTAGACAGTCGTATCGGTCGCCAACGTCTTCTCCTGGAGCGTCCGGATCATCTCCAGACCCGTCCTATCCCCGACGTGGCAGAGCCTGCGGTACGTGTGGCCGCCGAAGGGACGCTGGGAGATCTTGCCTTCCTCCGTTCGATTGAAGAGGGCACCCCACTGCTCAAGTTCGTAGACCCTTTCTGGGGCCTCCTTGGCGAAGATCTCCACCATCTGCCAGTTGTTGAGGAACTTGCCGCTCTTCATGGTGTCCATGAAGTGCGTCTGCCACCCGTCATCAGCGTCGACGTTCCCCATAGAGGCCGCAACCCCACCCTCGGCCATAACCGTGTGCGCCTTGCCAATCAAGCTCTTGGTGACTACGCCGACCGAGAGTCCGCGCTCCGCTGCGGCAATAGCCGCTCTCAGACCCGCGCCACCGGCACCAACGATCAGGATGTCGTGCTCGCGTACCTCGTGCCGGTCGCGGTGACCGTTTGTCTGTCCGTTACTCTCCACCTTACACCAGCCTCAAGTCAGTTATGACGCCCGCCATGAGCAGCCGCACGTATACGTCCGCCCCCCACACCGAGAACAGGCTAACCCAGGCCCAGAACATGTGCCGTCCATTTAGGACGCTAACCCACTGAAAGGACTTGCGGCGCAGGTTGCCTCCCCTCACGCAGGAGTAGCAATCCACCCTACCCCCGGCGAGATGCCGCATGGAGTGGCATCCGAAGGTGTAACCCGAGAGCAGGACCACGTTTAGCAGGAAAAGGAGAGATCCGATGGTGATCCCGAACCCGTCCGGGAAGAACGCGCGAATCGTTTCATAAAGGAGAAACGCCACCACTATTATCGACCCGTAGAGGAAGTATCGGTGAACGTTGTTGAAGACCCACAGGTTCCTCTCGCCACTGTAATTCTCGGGGCTTCGGGGCTCCCGCTGCTGGGCCTTGCTGGAGCAATTCGGAGGATCCCAGAGGAACGCCCTGTAGTACGCCTTTCGGTAGTAGTAGCACGTAAGCCGGAATCCCAAAGGTATCCACAGTACGAAGATCGCCGGCGAGAGCCAGTCTATGGGGCTGGGCACGGGCGGCGAATACATGGGAGAGAGCAAGTATCCACCGTACTCTCCCACCGGCTGGAAGAACACGATAAAGATGGAGTAGATGGTAAACGCCCCTAAAATAGCGACCGTCGTCACCGATCCGGCCCACCAGGGGAACCGCGCGGTAAAGGAACTCCAACTCAGAGTGCCCCCGCTCATAGTAGCCCTCTCCTCATCATATACCCCACTTCCTTTCTACACTCTCCAAGCGAGTTGGAGGGGAACGCGACTGCTCGTCGCAGTATAGAGGATCGGTCCGACCCCTACTGTGAATCCGTTCTAAAAGTTGCGTATCGAATACGTCAGGGCGAACACGCCAGGGCTCGGGCCGTCCCGTAAGCCGGATTCTGCTCTATCCCGCCATCCATCTCCGGGAGATTGCTCCCGGGCTCCCCTGTGGAGAGCCGCGCCTACCAGCCCGGGACCTACTCAAAGACCCCAGGACAATTTGGCTTGCTCGCACCGGTGGTTTACCTGGCCGGTCCCTCGCGGGATACCGCCGGTGGGCTCTTACCCCACCCTTTCACCCATCACCTGTGCCCGAGGACATACCCCAGTGGGGCGTGTCCTTCCGGCCATCGGCTGGTCTGCTCTCTGTTGCACTTGACGTGACGGGGGGCTTGCGCCGCCCAGCTATCGCCGGGCTATCCCCGCCCCTCGGGTTCTTGGCCCGAGCGGCCTCTTCTACGAGTCCGGACTTTGCTCTACGCCCGGTGACAAACCGGACGCAGCGACGGGTCGGACGGCCCGAACCGAGTACTAATTATACCGCAGGCTGGCCGGTAACCCGCCCGTTTCCGTTCGCAGAGTTGCGTCCGCCGCGGGGGACTAGCAAGATCCTGGTGGGGCTCACACGCACCTCGACCCTGCCGACCGACCCCCAACGACTCTGCCAGCGCGGATCGTCAGAGACGGAAGGGTCGAACCACGCTCCCGGAGAGTTCCCAGGCCCCCCTTCGATATCCAATACTCCCTCGTAAGTCTCATACTCTGTAGGATCTTCGATCTCCACACCCGGAGACTTGCGGTAGATGCCGTTGCGCGAGCGGAAGGATTGCACGGACGACGAGCTCGTCCCCAAAGCGCTCGCTATCCACTCATCGCTCCGGCCCTCGTCGACCCAGCGCCTGATGTCACCGACGAACTTCCTGAGCGAGATCCTCTGGTTGATACCCATGACTGCCGCAGCCTCCGATATTCTCATTAGATTGTACAAGTACACTAGCGTACATACGCATACATGTCCAGAGAGACCGTCCACGGCACGTAGTAGACTGAGGCCATGGAATCACTGCTAGGCTTCACGATCGAGGTTCTGCGCCTCGTGCCCCTGATCCTCGTCTTCTACGTGCCCGCCCTCATAGGGATGGCCCTGATCAAGGAGCGCGGAGAGAGCTACAGGACCAAGGCCACACTGGTATTCCTCGCCGGCTTCGGCGGGATCATTACCCTGCAACTCCTGCTGCGCAGCGTCTCCGCGATCCAGATCGTCCAGACTATAGGGCTCTCGCTAGTCCAGGTCGCCGTGGCGCTCATCTGCGCCGCGCTAACCGTCTACAAGCTGGCCGATTAGGAGACCGCGAGCGCGGCCTTGACCTCCTGGCGGTCGCGGGCGAGAGTGTAGAAGGTTATGTCGGCTTTGGCCTTCTCGTAGGGCCTGGTGCGGGTGGGCGTGAGGTATCCGGCCTCCAGCATCGCCCCTATGACCTCCCTTATCTCATCCTGCGACAGCTCCAACTCCCCCCGCTCGTCGAGATCCCGGATGCTCCCAAAGATCTCCACGAAGGATGCCGGCTCCTCGAGCCCCGCCACGCTCTTGCAGATGGTCCTCAACTCGTAGGGCGTGAGATCCTCCAGAAGATCGAAGCCCGGCTCCGCCCCCTGCTCCGCGCGCGGCTCGGCCGGCTCCTCGGTCTCCTCCACCTCGGCCCGCTGGGGCTGCCCGTCCGCACTACCGTTCGCCTGGACTTCGGCGGTTGGCTCCTTCGGCTCCTCGGTGGCCAGGTCGGACTCGGGGCCCTCGGGGACCTCCTCGTCCGGCAGGTAGACCTGGAGCTCCAGATCCTGGTCCACCGTGTTCACCAGACCGCGACGCTCCGCCTCGACCACGAAGTCCTTGAACTTCTTGAAGCCCTCGTTGCGCTCGTCGAATGAACCGAGTTGCACGATCATCTGCTGCTTGACCTGCCCCAAAACCCGCGTCTTGCCGCCCTTCTTGAGAGCCTCGACAGCGCTCACCAGCTCCCTGTACGGGTCGGACGTCTTCTTCTTCGGCTGCCGATCGCGGGCACGTGCGGCGCGCTCCTCTTCCAAGAGGGAGGCGTAGGAGATAAAGTGGTCAGCAGACTCTATGAGGTGGTAGGAGGTCGCCTCCGAAACCCCTATCACCACGACATTCTTCCCCCGGCTGCGGAGCAGGCTCACGAGCGGAATAAAGTCCCCGTCGCCGGTCACGAGCACGTAGGTATCGACCTGCGGATGGTAGTGCAGGAAGTCCGCGCACTCAACCGCCAGCATCACGTCAATGGAGTTCGTTCGGCGCTTCTGCGAGCGGCCTCCGGGGAAGTATCGGGCAGAGATGTAGCGCGGCGAGATGCCGTTCGAGTACAGGGTGGGCGGAGCCTGGCGGAAGTCTCCGTCGGTCCAGTCCGCGTAGGCGGTCGCGGAGACGATGCGCCCGTACTCACGGGACTTCTCCAGGATCGCCGAGACGTTCGGCTTCGCACCGTACTCCGTGACCGTGGAGATGTAGATATTCTCCCAGTCGATAAATATTGCTAGATCTTCGGGCATCGAATCAGTTCCTTGACCATAGTGAGAGAGGCCCGGGATTTCCGGGCCTCTCTGTATCGTTTACACGTTGTATCGTTCGCGCAGGGGTATCGCCGTCTGCGCCAATGTCTCTTCGTCGAGCTCCGCTTCGACCCACAGCAGCGTCTCCTCGACCTCCAGGTCCCCCGGAAGATCAAAGGCAGCCAAGATGGTCGCCGGGCTCTCCTCACCACTCAGCCACACGGAGTACTCGGCCGACTCTTCCAGGACTTCGCCTTCTTCGTCGGTGATGAGGATGCGTGCCCGCCGCTCGCCGCCGTCGGCGTGCTCGCACCCCTCGAACTTGGCGTAGATCACGAAGGAGTACCCACCGTCGGCCCCGTTGGGCCTCAACTCGTCGAGTATCCCGAAGAGGGTGATCCGACCGTCAAGCTCGGCGCAACTCTCCGCCAGGACGAGCGCCGTACACTCAACCACGCCGTCGCAGGTCCTACCGTTATCCATGCACCACCTCTCCGTTAGGGCTCGCGCCGTTGGCGGTCGCGCCGTCTACACCCTCCTCGTGCTCGCCGGCGATCTCCTCCAGCATGAGCTCCTCTCCTCCCGCGTCCTCGGCGGCTCCCCTGCTGGAGACGACCTTGGCGATGGCGCTCACCGAGTCGCCGACGCGCAAGTTCATCACCCGGACACCCTGGGCGGAGCGTCCTTGGCGCGAGACCGACTCGGCGTCTATCCGGATCGTGGTCCCGAAGTTCGAGACGATCACCAGCTCGTGCAGGTCCGGCCTCACGACTCTCACGCCCGCTAGACGCCCCCGCTCGCCGTCTGTCTTCATCGCTATGACGCCCTGACCGCCGCGGCTCTGCGCCCTGAACTGCGAGAGTTCGGTGCGCTTGCCGAAGCCCTTCTCGGTGATGAGGAAGAGGTCGGCGGTGTCGTAAACGACGTCCATGCTGAGTACCTTGTCTCCATCCTTCAGCGTGATCCCCTTGACCCCGGCGGTCGCCCGGCCCATCGGACGGGCGTCTTTGTGAGAGAAGCGAATGCCCATGCCGTTCTGGGTTACGAGCACGATATGCTCCCCATCGGAGACCTGACGCACGGCTATGAGCTCGTCTTCGTCGACCAGGTTGATCGCGATGATCCCATCGCTCTTCAGCGGCGTGTTGTAGTCCAGGAACGCGGTCTTCTTGACGATGCCCTTCTTCGTGGCGAACAGGAGATGCTCGGCCTCCTTGAAGTCCTTCGTCGCGATGACCGTTGCGATCCTCTCTCCCTGCGCAAGCGGCAGCAGGTTCGCAATGTGACGCCCCTTTGCCGTCCGGCTCATCCTCGGTAGCTGATGCACCTTCAGGCGATACACCTTGCCCCTGTTGGTAAAGAAGAGCATGTAGTGGTGCGTCGTGGTGATGAAGAGGTGCTCGATAAAGTCGCCCTCTTTCAACTCCATGCCGGCGACGCCAACTCCGCCGCGGCCCTGCTTGCGGAACGTGTTCACGGGGACGCTCTTCAGGTAGCCGCCGTTGGAGATGGAGATGACCATCTCTTCCTCGGCGATCAGATCCTCGATCTCGAAGTCCACGCTCTCGTCGACAGTGATCGCCGTCCGCCGCTCGTCGGCGTATGCCGCCCTGACCTCGGCGAGCTCCTCCTTGATGATCCCGTACACCTTGCCGTCGTCGGCCAGGACACTCTCCAGGTACTCGATCTTCTCGCGCAGATCCCGATGCTCCTGCTCGACCTTCTGGCGTTCCAGCGCCGTGAGACGCTGTAACCTCAAGTCCAGGATCGCCTGTGCTTGCCGCTCGGAGAGCTTGAAGGTCCTCATCAGGTTGTTGCGCGCCGTCTCCACGCTGCGCGACTTACGGATGGTCGCCACGACCTCGTCGAGGTTGGAGAGCGCGATCAAGAGCCCTTCGAGTATGTGCGCCCGCGCCTGCGCCCTATTGAGCTCGTAGCGCGTCCGGCGCGTCACGACCTCGAACTGATGCGTGACGTAGTGCTTGAGCACCTGCTTGTAGGAGAGCGTCTTCGGCACGCCGTCCACGAGCGCTACGAGGTTCACCCCGAAGCTCTGCTGGAGTTGGGTGTGCTTGTAGAGGTTGTTCAGTACGACCTTCGGCACCGCCTCGCGCTTGAGCTCGATGACTATGCGCATCCCGTTACGGTCGGACTCGTCTCGCAGGTCGCTGATGCCGTCCAGCTTGCGTTCCTTGACGAGCTCGGCGATCTTTTGGAGGAGGTAGCTCTTGTTGACCTGGTAAGGGATCTCCGTCACCACGATCTGGGTGCGGTTGCCCTTCATCTGCTCCGTGTGCGCCTTGGCCTGTACCCGTACAGATCCACGCCCGGTCAGGATCGCATCCCGTATCCCGGAGAGACCGACGATGATCCCCCCAGTCGGGAAGTCCGGCCCCTTTATGTGCTCCGCAAGCTCCACGTCGCTGAGCTCAGGGTCGTCGATGAGAGCCACGGTCGCGTCAACGACCTCGCCTAAGTTGTGTGGCGGTATCTTCGTCGCCATCCCAACCGCGATGCCGTCGCTCCCGTTGACGAGCAAGTTCGGATACCGTGCCGGCAGGACGACCGGCTCGCGCTGGCTCTCGTCGAAGTTCGGCGCGAAGTCGACAGTGTCCGAGCTTATGTCCCGGAGCATCTCGGTCGCCATGCGCGTAAGCCGCGCTTCCGTGTACCTCATGGCGGCCGCAGGGTCGCCGTCGACGCTCCCGAAGTTCCCCTGCCCGTCGACGAGCGGGTGGCGCATGGAGAATTCCTGCGCGAGCCTGACCAGCGTGTCGTAGACCGCCGAGTCGCCGTGCGGGTGGTACTTACCGATGACCTCGCCGACGACCGTCGCACTCTTGCGGTACGGCCGGTTCGGCTGAAGACCCACGTCGTGCATCGCGTAGAGGACGCGCCGGTGGACGGGTTTGAGGCCGTCGCGAACGTCCGGGAGGGCGCGCGAGACGATCACGCTCATCGCGTAGGAGAGGAACGAGTCCTTTATCTCGTCCTCTATGGAGTGGGGCTGTATATTCCCCGAGAAAGTATCAAGCATCCAGGTTCTTCACCTCTCTCGCGTTCGCCTCGATAAATAGCTTGCGCGGCTCGACCTTGTCGCCCATGAGCGCTGTGAATAGCTCGTCCGCGACCGCCGCCGAATCTACTGTCACCTGCAACAGGGTACGGTTCTGCGGATTCATCGTCGTCTCCCAGAGTTGGATCGGGTTCATCTCCCCGAGCCCCTTGAAGCGTCCGATGTTTGCGTTCCCGTTCGCCTCGAGACGGTTCAGGGTCTCCCGCAGTTCCCGCTCATTGTAGACGTAGTGGTCGCGGCGCTGGTGCGTGACCTTGTACAGCGGCGGCTGCGCGATATACACGTAGCCAGCCTCGATCAGCTCGGGCATGTTCCTGAACAGGAACGTCAACACCAGCGTCCGGATGTGGCTACCGTCCACGTCGGCGTCCGTCATGAGAACGACCTTGTTGTAGCGGCACTGACCTATATCGAAGCTCTCCCCTACACCGGCCCCGATAGCGGAGATCATCGCCTGTATCTCCACATTCGAGAGGACCTTGTTCATGTTGGCCTTCTCGACGTTCAGGATCTTGCCGCGAAGTGGCAGTATCGCCTGGAAGTTCCGGTCTCGCCCCTGCTTGGCCGACCCGCCCGCCGAGTCGCCCTCGACGATGTACAACTCGCTCCGAGCCGGGTCCTTCGACGAGCAGTCCGCGAGCTTACCCGGTAGCGTCGAGCTCTCCAGATAGCCCTTGCGTATCGTATCGCGCACCTTGCGGGCCGCTTGCCGAGCCCTGGCGGCCTGTAGCGCCTTGTTGATGATCGCCTTCGCCTCGCCCGGCCGCTCCTCCAGGAACTCCGCGAGGAAGCGGTTCGTGGAGCTCTCGACGAGACCCTTGACCTCGGTATTCCCAAGCTTGGTCTTCGTCTGGCCCTCGAACTGCGGCTCGCGCAGCTTCACGGAGATGACGGCCGCCAACCCCTCCCGGATGTCGTCGCCGGTGAGGTTCTCCTCCTTCTCCTTGATGAGGTTCTTCTGGCGGGCGTAGTCATTGATCGTACGCGTCAGCGCCGCCTTGAAGCCCGAGAGGTGTGCCCCACCCTCGTGGGTGTTGATGTTGTTGGCGAACGTAAAGACAGAGTCCTGGAAGCCGTTGTTCCACTGCATCGCGACCTCGACATCGCCCGCCTGGTCCTCGCGCTCGAGGTAGAAGACCGTCTTGTGGACCGGATCCTTCGCCTCGTTGATGTGCGCCACGAAGTCCCGGATACCGCCTTCGTACTGGTACGTCACGGCCCGGTCCTCCTCTCGCTCATCCACCAGTGAGATCTTGAGCCCCTTGTTCAAGAACGCCGACTCCCGGAACCTTCGCGAGAGCGTGTCGAAGGAGAACTCCTGCGTCTCGGTAAAGACCTCTGGGTCGGGCAGGAAGCGGATCGTCGTCCCGTTCCCCTCGCCCTTCTTGAGCTTGCGCCCCTTCGTCAGGTCTCCCTGCGGGAACCCACGCTCGTAGCGCTGCGTAAAGACGTGGCCTTCACGCCGGATCTCCATCTCCAGCCACTCCGAGAGCGCGTTGACCACAGAAGCGCCCACACCGTGCAATCCGCCGGAGACCTTGTAACCCTGCCCGTCGAACTTGCCGCCGGCGTGCAGCGTGGTCATGATGACCTCGGTCGCGGACTTGTCGTACTTCTCCATCCTACCGACCGGCATCCCGCGCCCATCGTCGGAGACCGAGACGGAGTTATCCGGGTGGACGGAAATGTGGATCTCCGTGCAGTACCCCGCGAGCGCCTCATCTATGGAATTATCTACGATCTCCCACACGAGGTGATGCAACCCTCTCGGCCCGGTCGAGCCGATGTACATCCCCGGCCTTCGTTTGACGGCCTCCAGGCCCTCAAGGACCTGTATGGAACTTGCATCGTAGTCGCTCTTGGTATTCTTGGAAACGGGGCTAGTCGCCAAAGGTTGAAACCCTCCCGTTAAGGGCTCCGGAAGTGCCGCCAGAACCGATCTCTCTAACACAGTTTCGCACCGGTAGATTGTAACACACCTTGTACATTTTCCCAAGATGGGTTCCGGCGGTTTGTGGCTTATTTAAGCGGTTTACGCTCTACTATACCGCTCCCGACACCATCACTGGTGGCGGTACGGATCGCACCCCCAGATATATGCACGACCCGCGCCCTTTCGAGGACCTCGTCGGCGAAATACTCCAGGTTGGTCGTGGAGATCACCGCCTGCGTGCTACCCAGAAAGTACTCGGAGAGGTACCCCCGCCGGCGCTCGTCTAGCTCGCTCATCACGTCGTCGAAGAGCAGTAGGGGGTCCTGCCCGGTCTCCTCCCTCAAATACTCCCTCGCCGCGAACTTCAACGCCAGCGTCGCCAGCCTCTGCTGCCCCTGAGATCCGTAGGTCGTCATGCTGATACCCCCGAAGAGCACCGCGAAGTCGTCCCGATGAGGTCCGACCGAGGTAGTCCCGCGCTCCACGTCGGCGCTACGGGCCTCTCTAAGCGCCTCTGAGTAGCCGTCGAGGGGTGCACTATAGGAATAGAGTAGCGCGGCCTTCTCGGGGCCATACAGGGCTGTTACAGCGTCTTCGAAGAGAGATCCGAGAGGCCCAACTGCCGCCGTGCGGCCTTCCAGAACCTGCGTGCCGAGGTCCACGACCTTTCTGTCCCAGGTCGAGAGGGTACGCTCGGAGGAGAAGCCGTCCCGGATACGCCGCAGGAGTTGGTTGCGTTGCTGGACTGCTTTGGCGTACTCGGCGACGGCCCGTGCATAGGACGGGCGTAGGGAGGAGAGCAGGGCGTCGAGGAACTCGCGGCGGTCGGAGGGTGCTCCCTTGATGACGCGGATGTCGTCTGGGAAGAAAGTGACGACCCTGACCCCCGCACCGCCGGCGGCGTAGGCGTTGAGCGAGGATGCGGGCGCACCGTCCACGGTGAGGCGTTTCTTCTGGCCGGGAGCGTAGCCGACCGCGACCTTGCGCTCCTCGTCCTCGTCGAGGCTCACGCGCATCTCGGCGCGGGCGAAGTCCGCGCCCCAACCGACGACCTCCTGGTCGTTGGCGGTGCGCGGGGTAGAGCCGGTGACGGCGAAGGCTATAGCTTCGAGGAGATTCGTCTTGCCCTGGGCGTTGCCGCCGACGAGGACGTTCAGGCCGGGGGCCAGGAGGACGGTCGCGTCGGCGTAGTTGCGGAAGTTGACCATCCGGAGAGCGCGGATGTAGGAGCTCAAGGGCGCACCTCCAGCCTCTCGCCGCCCACCTCGATCACGTCCCCCTCCCTCAGCCTGCGGCCGCGGCGGGTCTCGACCTCGCCGTTCACCAGGACCTCGCCGGACTGGATGACGACCTTCGCCTCGCCGCCGGTGCCGACGAGCGCGGCGACCTTCAAAGCTTGACCGAGGGTGATGCCGGGGGAGATCTCCAAAGAACTACTAGCCCTGGGACGGGTCGCGCATCGGCATGATCAGGTACAGGAAGTCCGACTCCTCCCCGTCGTCGCCGTTCTCCGGCACGATGAGCCCCGGCTTCAGGGACTCGTTGAGCTTGAAGAGGACCTTCTCCGAGTCCACCGCCGAGACGCCGTCGAGCAGGTAGCTCGGGTTGAAGGAGATGTGGAACTCGTCCTCGCTGTTTGCGGGGAGCTTCTCGCGGGCCTCCCCCACCTCGCCATTCCTCACCGATACCTCGACTGCCCCCTCGGAGAAGGCCAGGCTCACCGGCACCGGTGGCGTCTGGCGCTGGGCGAAGAGGTTTACGCGGCGCAGGGAGTCAACGAGGTCCTCGCGATGGACGGAGATCTCGCGATGGAACGTGTTGGGTAACAGGCGCTTGTACTCGGGGAAGTTCCCCTCGATCAGACGGGTGCCGAAGAGGACGTCCCCGATCCTGAAGAGCGCCTGGTTCTCTGAGAGCGCGACCTCGACCTGCTCCTCGTCCGAACCGGAGAAGATGCGTCCAACCTCCTGCATCGCCCTGGCCGGGATGATCGCCTCCCTTGCGCCGTCGAACGTCGTCGCAAGCTCGGTCTCCTTGATGCTCAACCGGTACGAGTCCGTCGTCACCATCCTGACCCGCGACTCCTCGAAGGAGATCAAGATGCCTGTCAGTACCGGCCGTGTCTCGTCCCGCGAGTACGACCGCGAGACCTTCTCCACGGTCTCGACCAGCGCCTCGCCGCTCATCTTGAACGCCCCGGACTCGTCGAACTTCGGCAACTGCGGAAAATCCTCGGCCGCGTAAGCCCGGATACGGTACTCGTTCTCCCGCGCCGAGAGCCTTACCACGCCCTCGGACCGGTCATGCACAAGGGTGAACTCACCTTTCGGCAGGGAGCGCACCACGTCGTTGAAGATGCGGGCCGGTATCACCACCCGTCCCTCTTCCTCTACCTCCGCCGGCGAAGAGCTCTGGATGGAGATCTCCATGTCTGTCGCCGAGAGCCGCACCGCACCCCCAGACGTTGCCTCCAACAGGATCCCCCCCAGAAGCTGTATCGTCGAACGAGCCGATACCCCCCGTGAGACCAACGCAAGCTTCTTTCCGAACAAATCTGTGTTGCAAACGGCCCTCATAGCTCCTCCTCCTTCCTTTACTATTATTATTTAAACCCTTAAGTTCTTATATTAATAGTAATAATAAGGCCTGTGGATAGTGTGGATAACTCTGGGATTCTGCTTATATATGGCCAAAAGTGCCCCACATACCTGTGGACGAAATTGTGGACAACTCACGATTTCCTGTGGAAGAAATGTGGATAAGTCGGGAGTTATCCACAGGCTGAAGTTATCCACAAAGTTATCCACAAAGTTATCCACAGCTTTTACCCCTCTTATCCACAGGGTTATCCACAGATTGTATACATAAAACCATATACAAGTGTCTTGTTTAGCCATGAACTAAGAGAGTTATACACAGGATACGCTTTCTATCCACAGAAAATGTGGATAACTGGGTGTTTTAGCCACCGGAGTGGAGAAGGTTGTCCACATTAGCGAGGTATGCTGTGGATAGGCTGTGGATAACTTTTGAATGGTATGCCTGACTAATGTTACAATATACCCTCCCACCAGGGGAGGGGTGAGGAGCGTATTTAGAGTATTGGTGGATGTGAATAGGGAGACCTGAGGGACCTTACTGGTGAGGATCAGCGTTTACTTTTGACGTGGTAGGTGATCTCGTGGATCTGGTTGAAGACGTCGCGGTCGCTGTTTATGAGGTTGGAGATCTTGGTATTCGCGTGCATGACCGTGGAGTGGTCGCGGCCGCCGAAGGCGCGTCCTATCTTCGGCAGTGACTCGTCGGTTAGCTCGCGGCAGAGGTACATGGCGACCTGCCTCGGGTAGGCGAAACCTCTGGAGCGACTCTGGCCGACGAGGTCTCCCTTGGAGATACCGAAGTAGCGGCAGACCTCGTGCTGTATGAGCTCGACCGGTATCTCCCTGTAGGCTGCGTCGAGCAGTATGTCTTTCAGGACCTCTTCGGCGAGGGCCACGCTCACCGTTCGCCCGTAGAGCGAGGCGTAGGCCAGGATACGTACCAGTGCACCTTCGAGCTCCCGGATGTTCGTCGAGACCTTCGAGGCGATAAACGTCAGGACTTCGTCGTCCACCTCCAGCCGGTCCATCAGCGCCTTCTTGCGCAGGATCGCAATGCGCGTCTCCAGGTCCGGTGGCTGTATGTCGGTGACGAGGCCCCACTCAAAGCGCGAGACGAGTCTATCTTCGAGGGTTGGGATGTACTTCGGGTGCCGGTCTGATGTTATGACGATCTGCTTGTTCTCTTCGTAGAGGGCGTTGAAGGTGTGAAAGAACGCCTCCTGCGTCTCGATCTTGCCCTCCAGGAACTGGATGTCGTCGATGAGGAGCACGTCGTTCTCCCGGTAGCGCTTCTGGAACTCCAGCGGAGCGTTGTCTCTCACTGCGTTGATGAAGTCGTTGGTGAAGTTTTCGCAGGTGACGTAACGCATCCTCATGCCCGGATCCTCTTCTTCGACGTACTGCCCGACCGCGCGCAGGAGATGCGTTTTACCCAGCCCTACTCCCCCATAGATAAAGAGAGGGTTGTAGACGACGCCCGGAGTCTCGGCCACCGCCAGGGCCGCCGCGTGTGCGAACCTGTTGCCGGCCCCGATGACGAAGGTGTCGAAGGTGTACTTGGCCTTGAACGGACGCGATGTGCGCGTATTCTTCATAAAGTCCACGCCGTTCGAGCTCCGGCCGTTACCGGTCTCTCTTCCGCGGGCGCCCTCGATGCTGACCACGAGGCTCGTGTCCTCTTTGCCCAAAGTGGAGTCGAGAGCCTCCTCCAGTAGCGGCTTGAAGCGGCTCTCTATGTACTCCTTGGCCAGGTCGTTTGGGACGGAGATCTCCAACCGGTCCTCGTAGAGGCCGACAGGTCTCGTGCCCTCGAACCAGACTCGCAAAGAGGGCGTGTTTATGTGCTCGGACACGCGGTCGAGCACTTCTATCCAGACCTCTTCGACCGGACGATACATCGGTTACTTCACCCAGGAGTCGACGATAGCCTCAACCACGTCGCGTCCGAGCGGCGTGATCTCACGCTTACCTGATTCAGCAGCGGCGACGAGACCGTGCTCCTCCAGGACCGAGAGGTCCCTGTAGGCGGTGCTGACGCTTATCTCCAACCTGTCGGCGACCGTCGAAGGCCCTACCTCACCGCTCTCGAGCACCGTGATCAAAACCTTCTGCTGCCTCTCGGAGATGTTCATCTTTGGCACGGCGTCCGGATACTTTCTCTGCGTCCGCACCGGACTGTCATCCTGCTCTACCGCCTCTCGCACCATACTGGTCTCTCCCACCGAGACGGTCGCTACCGTGCCGCCCCCGATGTTGTCCTCCACCGTTACGGTTCCCCCCGCCTTCTCGGCCGCCGCACGCGCCATGCCGAGGCCTGCTCCAACTCCTCGTATCTCCCGGATCGCCTCCGACGTCGCGCCGGAGAAACCGAACTCGAAGGCGCGGCTCTTGTGCTCTATGCCCGGTCCCTTATCCGAAATCCTCACCACGTTTCCTTCTTCGAGGACGGAGATCACCACGCCTTTGTACTCTGCGTGTATGAGGTTCTCGACCAACTCCCGCACCGCCTCCTCGGGGACGCGCCCGCCGGCCTCACGCACCTTCTCCATCACCAGCTTCGAGAACTTCATCCCGGCCGCGCGCGGAGAGGATGCCGAGACCTCGCTTACCTCCGGCTCTCCGCTCTTCGGGTATACCGCGAGCTTGACGCCGATGCCGGCATGCCCCGTGTCTCTCTGTGTCCGATTCGCGTACATCATCCCCGACCCGGATTATGGCGCCCCCCTCGATAGTACGCTAGAGCAAAGAAGATGAAAATAGAGATTTGCAGCCAATTACCATATTTATCCACAAGTTTATCCACAGGTTGTGGATAAACTTGACCTTGTTGTTGCACGCTACGGAGTTGAGCGGCGCAGATAGAGTTAGCGTGGATGGACAATCGGCTATTAGTGGATCGTTGCGTCTTACGATAAACAGTGATTTGCAGTTCTTTTCGCATAAACATAGGTACTACGCTCCGTGGAATGGTAAAGCGGTGAGACGAGTCAAGCTTGTTGGACTGGTTTGCTGGTTCAGATATACTAGGTTGACCTTAATTATTGTGGTAACAAGTCTGAGGGAGTTCTATGAAGCGTACTTACCAGCCGAACCGTCGCAAGCGGGCCAAGACCCACGGCTTCCGGAAGCGCATGAGTACTACCGGTGGCCGTAGGATCATAGCCTCGCGCCGGCGTCAGGGGCGCAAGCGTCTGGCCGTCTGACCTTTGGGCCGTCGCAGGAGCACTAGCCTTACCGCCTCACCCGAGTTCGAGAGGGTCTATCGTAAGGGGTCGGTCTACAGGGGAAGACTGTTCTCTGTACACCTTCTCCCGAACACTTTGGGTAGCCCCAGGTTAGGCCTCTCTGTCTCCAAGAAGGTCGGGGGCGCGGTCAACCGCAATAAGGTGCGGCGGCGCTTGAAGGAGATCTTTCGTTCTTCGGTGATGAGCCTACCGGGTGGTGCTGACTTCGTCATCTCGGCCCGTCCCCCAGCCGCTGAGGCTTCGTTTGAGGAGTTGAACGACGAGTTCCTGCGATCCCTACGTAGGCTAGGCAAGAGCACCGGGACTGGAGAGGCCAGGGATGCTTCGTAGGATACGGCCGAGGAACCTTGCCGTCGGCGCTATCCGTGTTTACCAGAGGCTTCTCTCCCCCATGCTACCGCCCTCTTGCAGGTACTGGCCGACCTGCTCGCAGTACACGCTTCAGGCTATACAGAAATACGGCCTTGTGAGAGGCGGTTTTATGGGAGCTTGGCGGATACTCCGCTGCAATCCCTGGTCGGATGGAGGCATAGACCCGGTAAGATGAGAAGGATTACATGATAGAGTTTATCGAACGGATATTTTCACCGCTCACGAATATTCTGGGCAGCGGCCTGGAATTATTGCACGCGCAGGGTTTGCCCTGGTGGTTGAGCATCGCGATCCTGACCATAATCGTACGCTCCATCCTCTTCCCGCTCACGGTCAGGCAGGTCAAAAGCATGCGTGCCATGCAGGATCTGAAGCCCGACATGGATCGGTTGCGGGCAAAGTACAAGGATAATAAACAGAAGCAGCAGGAAGAGTTGATGAAGCTCTATCAAGAGCGCAAGGTCAACCCTTTTGGTAGTTGTTTTCCCCTTCTGATCCAGATGCCGATATTTATCGCGATTTACGTCGTCGTCAGCAACTTTGGCGAGACGCACGAGAGCTTCACTTCAGGCGGGATTCTGTGGTTCCAGGACCTCTCCGTGCAGGATCCTCTGTACATCTTGCCGGTTATATCGGCGGTCACCATGCTCGCCGCGTCGGAGATCACTGCGAAGAGCCTAGATCCTCAACAGCGCTGGTTGATGCGGTTGCTGCCCGTGGTATTTACGGTGTTCCTCATCAGCTTCCCCGCCGGTCTGTTTATGTACTGGATCACCTCTAACCTAGTGACTCTCGTGCAAAACTTCCTGATCTACAACTACGGTCCTGGCAAGAAATCGCCCGATACCGCCGAGAAGGATCGGTCTACTGACAAAGCAGAGTCCGCCTCTCAGCCAGCAGACGCCCCGCAAAATGGCGGTGCGGGAGATGTGCAGAAGGCCAAGAGCACCAAGAGGAAGAGAAGGAAAAAGAAGAAATGAGCGAGAGTCGAGAGTTTAACGCTGCAACGGTCGAGGAAGCCGTAGATAAAGCCGCGGCTACCTTAGGTGTAGTCCCAGAGCAATTAAGCTTCGAAGTTGTAGATCGGGGTAGCGCCGGATTTTTGGGCATGGGATCGAGGGACGCACGCATACTGGTCGAGCTCCCCGAAGCCGAGACCGAGGTCCCAGCTTCGGCGAAGGAGGGCCCTGCGCTTGTTTCCGATGAGGAGGAAGCGACACGGCCATCGTTGGAGGAGCTTCCGCTAGAAGAAGCTCCTCAACAAGAAGAGCCTTCTGCTGTCACCGTCGATGCGCCAGACGATTTGATCCTGGCTGTCGACGAGTTTATGACCTCGCTTCTCGACAGGGTTGGCTTCGATGCGACGGTAGACGCTTATGACGCGGGAGACGTGATCTCCGTGGACGTGGCTACCAAGGAGACGGGGCTTTTTATTGGCCAGAAAGGTGAGACGATAGACTCGATCCAGCACCTCCTGAACGTCTCCGTCTACAAGAACCGTCCATTCGTGAAGAAGATCATGGTGGACTCAGAAGGCTACCGGCAGCGTCGCGTAGAAGCTCTACAGGGTATGGCTCACCGCACCGCCCGCCGCGCCCTCCGCGAGAAACGCTCCCTAAGCCTCCCCCCAATGACCGCCGCCGAGCGCCGCGTCGTACACCTTTATCTTAAAGAGAATCCCGGCGTTACAACTTCTAGTGAAGGTCAGGAAGAGGACCGTAGAGTCGTTGTAAGCCCGGTCTAAGGCTATATAGTTTCACGTGAAACACATCTCTAAAGGGTATTGAGTCAATTGTTGTTCTTGGCTAACTTTTGTCACGCTAGTGAAGAGCCTTAGTCCTACGAAGCCGTTTCACGTGAAACGTTGTCTACTGTGACGGCTACTGCCGAGCAATTGCGCTTACAGGTCGAGGCTTGGAACCTCGAATTAGATGAGTTGCAGCTTCCTCTTCTAGACCGATATGCTCAGCTTCTCGCCGGATACGAGTTAGCCAACGTGATAGGGACCACGGACCGAGACCAGATAGTTATCGAACATTTGCTCGACTCCCTTAGTTGTTTATTATTCGACGGCTTTGATAAGGGCAATTCGCTTATAGACGTGGGGGCGGGGGGAGGCTTGCCCGGAGTGCCCTTAGGAATAGCACGCCCAGGGTTAAGCGTTACCCTCTTGGAGGCTACGGAGAAGAAAGTCAAGTTTTTGAGGCATGTACGTGAAGAGTTGGATCTGCAAAATCTGTGGTTGCTCAACGCTCGTGCAGAAGAGGTGGGGAGAGGATCAGAGTATAGAGAGGTCTTCGAGATTGCGACGGCTCGTGCATTGGCAGCACTGCCGGTAGTTGCAGAGTACTGTGCTCCGTTTATAAAGGTCGGTGGCGCGATACTAGCGATGAAGGGGCGATTGGCAGAAGAAGAGTTGGCGCAAGGGGTCGCGGCTGGAGCCGAGCTAGGGTTGAAGTTACGCGGGGTGTTGGAGGTGAAGTACTGTGCGGAGTTAACGCAGAAAGAGCGGCGGCTCGTAGTATTTGAGAAGGTTGCGGCAACTCCGAAGAAGTTTCCAAGAAGGATAGGACTAGCCAGAAAGCGTCCATTAGGCGTTTAGAGAGGTGCAATCGGCAGACCTGACGCCGCCCCTATGGCTACCAAATGTTGTGGTGAAGGAGAGTCTACCCCCGATCATGGCGTATGCTGAGAAGTCGTTGAAGCAATTGGGCGGATTATAAAGGAGTCGTGCTAAGATACCGATGGTGACTACCGTCGTTGCCATAGTGAACCAGAAGGGTGGGGTGGGTAAGAGCACCACCGCTATCAACCTCGCCGCTTATCTTGCGGAGTTGGGGGAGAAGGTTCTCATTATCGATATGGATCCCCAGGGCAATGCTACGAGCGGTCTAGGCGTTACGGCTGGTGGTAGCGGATGCATGTACGACGTACTCCTAGAAGGGAAGCCTCTAGAAAAAGTTGCTGTAAGAACAGAGATCGAGGGTCTCGACGTTGCGCCAGCTACTATAAACCTCGTGGGTGCGGAGGTGGAGATGATCTCGACTCTGGCCCGCGAGTTCAAGTTGAAGCGCACATTACAAAAGCTGCCGAGGGGTCTGTACGACCGGGTGTTAGTGGATTGCCCGCCTTCCCTGGATCTCCTTACCCTAAACGCGCTCACGGCGGCGGACGAGGTGCTGATACCGATACAATGCGAGTACTACGCGCTTGAAGGCCTCACGCAGCTTATGAGGAGTGTGAGAATGGTCAGGGAGGAGCTCAACCCGGACCTGCGGATCGGCGGCGTCTTGCTCACCATGTTCGACACGCGCACCAACCTCGCCCACCAGGTAGTCGAAGAGGTGCGATCCTTCTTCGGAGATCAAGTCTTCCACACGGTCATACCCCGTAATGTTCGGCTCAGCGAGGCGCCGAGCTTCGGGATGCCCGTCGCTCTATACGCTCCAAAGAGTACGGGGGCTGAGGCTTATGCAGCCGTCGCCGAAGAGGTGTTGAGTCGTGGGTAGGCGCGGGTTGGGACGAGGGCTTTCCGCGTTGATCTCCGCCGGCGACAGCGTCGGAGGGTTGAGGTTTGAGGAAGTGCCGGTCACCGCGATCCGGCCCAACACCCACCAGCCGCGCCGCAACTTCTCCGAGGCGAGCATAAAAGAACTTGCGGCTTCGATACGAGAGGTGGGGATACTACAGCCGCTCGTGATCCGGTCTACCGAGACCGGCTTCGAGTTGATCGCCGGAGAGAGGAGGCTCAGGGCTGCAAAGGAGGCGGGCCTGGATCGCGTTCCGGTACTTATTAAGCAGGCGGGGGAGGGCGAGTCTATGGAGATGGCGCTCGTCGAGAACCTGCAAAGGGAAGACCTGAATCCTCTGGAGACCGCCGCCGCATACCAGGCTCTCATGGATAGCTTCGGCCTGACAAAGGACCAACTCGCGAACCGGCTTGGGAAGAGCCGGGCCGCGGTAACGAACACATTGCGACTCATACGATTGCCAGAATCTATAAGGTCAATGGTCCTTTCGGAGAGGCTCTCGGAGGGCCATGCTCGGGCGCTACTCGGACTGGATGCCGAGGAGCGGATGCTGCATGTGGCCGAGAAGGTGCAGGCGGAGAGGCTCTCCGTGCGCAAGACTGAAGAGCTGGTACGGGAGGAGTTGTCCGGACCGCGGGAGAAAACCGAGCCCGAGGAGAAGCCCCAAGAGGAGCCGGCGTTCGTTGACGAGTACGGTGAGGCTTCACGGATAATCCAGGAAGTCCTTATGCTGCCTACACGAGTACGACCC
The DNA here is from genome assembly GCA_902806075.1 of uncultured Rubrobacteraceae bacterium. Taxonomy (GTDB): domain Bacteria; phylum Actinomycetota; class Rubrobacteria; order Rubrobacterales; family Rubrobacteraceae; genus Rubrobacter_F. The sequence goes on along the minus strand of CADCVG010000086.1, from coordinate 26,159 downwards.
TCCCGTAGGGGTGGCAGGATCGAGATACGCTTCCGTGAGAGGGAGGAGTTGGAGGCACTGATCGCCCTGCTCACAGCCAACGGTATTCACCCCACTAGCTCCCCGCATACCTGAATTTCTCTTCTACATAATTGGAGCCGCCTAACCCAAGAACTTAAACAACACCAAATATTTCTCCAATGATGAACGTACTGTAGACTCAGTTGCCTTCGGATGTCCTTGCTGAGAAACTTCAGAGGCGCTGTGCTGTGCAAAGGGGGGGAATGGGCACAAGGAGCACAATACTGGTATTAGTGGTTGGGGTTCCGATAGCGTTACTACTGCTTGGCGGGGCCGCCAGGGCGGAGAGTGTGGATCCGGAGTCAGACAATGGCCTACGGCAGAAGCAGGAGTCGGCGCTCGAGGCGGAGGTGGGGGGTCTTGATGATGTGGCTGCACAGTTGAAGGAGGCGCAAGACTCTATTAGTGCAGCGGAGGCACGCACTCGGGAGCTCGAGGAGCAGACCCGAAGCCTTACGGAGCAAGCAGATTTGCAACGCTTGAAAGCTGCGAAGGCGCAGGTCCGGCTCGGGGAAAGGGCGAAGGCCGCGTACAAAGGCGAAGATATCGCAGGTGCCTCCGCCGTTGTAGACAGCGTCTTCGGCGACGACGGTCCCGATCTGGACGCCATTGTCGAGGGGCCTTTGGGGCGTATGCTGGCGGAAGATCGCCAGGTCGTAAAGACTCACAAGGACTCCGAGCGGGCGCTGAAGGAGACTCTCCGCCAGCTTGACGGGGCGAGAGAGGAGCAAGAGAAGTCCCGGGAAGAGGAGAAGACCCGGGCCGAGGAACTCAAGCGGCGCGAGGGCAAGCTTAAGGTCGCCGTTGATAAGCTCGGTACTGACAAAGAGCAGCAGATGGAGAAGCGGATCGGGCAGCTCGAAGTCGCCGAGGAGGCCGGGGAGATCCAGGTGCCGCCGGCGAGCGGTAGCGGTGGGGGAGGCCTGGGAGTAGAGCAAGAGTTAGATATCGCGCGGGAAGAGATCGTGGCCCAGCCCGTCGAGGAGATCCCCTACAAGAGGTACGTCCAGATCTATAAGGCAGCGGCGAAGCGGTACGGATTCGCCGAGGACTGGTACGTGCTCGCGGCCGTGGGTAAGGTCGAGTCAGACCACGGGGAGAACATGGGTCCCTCCAGCGCCGGGGCGATGGGGCCGATGCAGTTCCTGCCTTCGACCTGGCAACAGTTCGGGGTGGACGGCAATAGGGACGGCGTCGCGAACATCATGGACCCCGAAGACGCCATACCGGCCGCCGCTTCCTACCTGAAGTACGGCGGTGCACCCGAGGACTTCTACGCTGCGCTCTACACCTATAACCGCGCCGGATGGTACGTCCGCGAAGTACTAGGTATCGCCGAAGGCTACCGCAGGCTCGCACAAGATGACGAGGTAGAGCCCTACATGTAGTTCTCGGGTAGAGACTTCGCACTACGCAGGGACCCGGTCGTCGACCGGGTCCCTTTTCGTAGGGAAGTTTTGTGCATGTTGTCCGAAGAACGAGGCCGGTACTTCTCTAGCATAGGCTGCCTGTAGGCTGTGGCCAGAGAGGCGGTAATGATGAGGGTTTCGTGCGCTCGTTCCGTGGCATGTTAGCGAGTCTGGTGTTGGCGCTGCTCGCGGTGACGGGCGTCGCTGGTTGCGGCGAGGGTTCAGGAGGAGGGCAGGAGGAAGAGGCTTCCACGCTAACCGTGCTCGCGGCTTCTTCGCTCACCGATGCCTTCGGGGAGTTGGAGACCACCTTCGAGGAGCAGAACCAGGGGGTCGACATAAGCATGAGCTTCGCCGGCAGCTCGGACCTGCTCACCCAGATTCAGCAGGGCGCACCCGCCGACGTCTTCGCTTCGGCAGACGAGGCGAAGATGGAGACCGCCCTGGAGGAGGGACTCGTGGCGGAGCCGAATATATTTGCGAGGAACCTTCCCGTGGTGATCGTGCCGGCGAACAACCTGACGGGGATACAGGAGTTCCGTGACCTGGGCGAGGGCGATGCGCGGTTGGTGCTGGCGGAGGATAAGGTACCGATAGCAGAGTACGCAAAGGAGGTGCTGGCTAACGCCAACTCCGAGTACGGCGATGGTTTCGATCAGAGTGTCCTCGACAAGATAGCCTCCCAGGAGGCGAACGTGCGGGCCTCGGCGAACAGGGTCGCTCTGGGGGAGGCGGACGCCACGTTCGTATACGCAAGCGACGTGACCGAGGACATCAGCGAGCGGGTTCGGGTCGTGGAGATACCAGAGAACCTCAACGTGCTGGCTACCTACCCGATAGCGCCCATAGAGAGTTCGCCAAACTCCGAGCTGGCGCGGGCGTGGGTAGACTTCGTGCTCAGCGATGAGGGCCAGGCTGGAGAGGTACAACTTCCAGCGGGCGGTTTGAAGCTAAAGCAGAGAGGTCTGGGCGGTGGCGGTGGGGCCGACCGGCTCGCGTCGGGTTTCGCCGTGGCCGCGCTCGCCCTGCTCGCGGGGTTCATCAGCCTGCCGCTACTGAGTTTGATCATCTGGACGGTAAGCGAAGGGTCCTGGCGGGCGATGGCCTCTCCGGTCGCGAGGGACGCCCTGCTTCTTAGCGTACGTACAACCGCTATAACGATGACGATCGTGATCGTCGTCGGTACCCCTGCAGCCTTCGTACTGGCTCGGGCTGAGTTTCCGGGGAAGCGGTTGGTCAACACCCTGGTGGACATACCGGCGGTCTTGCCGCCGAGCGCCGCCGGGATAGCGCTGCTGCTCGCGTTCGGGAGGATGGGACTGCTCGGGGAGCATCTGCTTGTCTTCGGCATACAGCTCAGCTTCACGACGGCGGCGGTCGTGCTGGCCGAGCTCTTCGTCGCTACTCACTTCTACGTGCGGCAGGCGGCTGTGAGCTTTGCCCAGATAGACCGAGACGTGGAGGAGGCGGCGATGGTGGATGGGGCGAGCCGCGCCAGGGTGTTCGCAAAGATCACCGTACCCTTGACGTTACCGGCGCTGGTGGCGGGGGCGGTGACCGCCTGGGCACGCGCTCTGGGCGAGTTTGGGGGCACGATCATCTTCGCCGGTAGCTTCCGGGGGGTTACGCAGACCCTGCCGCTCGCCATCTACGGCACTCTTGAGAGCGACTTCGACGCTGCGGTAGCGCTCTCCGTACTGGTCCTGGGCTTCTCGTTCGCCGTCATCCTCGCCGCCCGGTTCTTCACCCGGAAGGCGGAGGAACGTGCAGGTTAAGCTACCCCGCCCTCATCAGTAAGGAGCATGACGTCCGTGGCCTTTACGAGGGCTGTTACCTGCTTGCCGGGCTCCAGACCGAGCTCGTCGGCGCTCTCGCGGGTTATGAGGGCTACCATGTGGTTGTCCCCGACCTGCAAGGTTACCTTGGCCGCCGCCTCTCCCTTGACCACTTCGGTAACAGTGCCGGGGAGACGGTTACGGGTGCTCAACTTCATCGTCTGCTCTCCTCTCTTGCTCACTGACGAACAACAGCCCGAGTTGGAGGGCCAGCCTCGCCCGGGGGTCCTTCAAGTCTAGACCAGTCAGCTTCTCGATGCGGGCGAGACGGTAGAGCATGCTGTTGCGATGCAGGAAGAGGCGGTCGGCCGCCTCGCTCGCGTTGGCTCCGGTGGCGAAGTAAACCTGTAAGGTACGAACCAGGTCGCTCCGGCGTTCCCGGTCGTATACCAGAATGGGCTCGACGATCCCGCCAAAGGGCGAGAGGTCCGGCGAGCGGGACAGCTCTTAGAGTAGGGGTTCTACGTCCATCGGCCACCTGTTGTAACAGGCGGAGTACGACCGTGCTAAAAATGTCCAAATGCAGGCGCCGCAACCCGGAGGTACAGCGTGGAGGGGTCGAGATCCGAGATGTTCCGTAATTTGCTCGAGAGGGACCCGGAGAACCCGATGGTTCTCTACTCTTTGGGCAACGAACTGTTCAAGGAGAAGAAGTATCCGGAGGCCAGAGAGCACCTGAGCCGGGCCGTAGAGAACAAGCCGGACTATTCGGTCGCGTACAGGATGCTGGGCAGGGCGCTCTACGAGCTCGGGGAGGATGCAGAGGCCCGCCGGGTCTTCGATGAGGGGCGCGAGGTAGCGGGGAGGAACGGAGACCTGCAGACCGTCAAGGAGATAGGCGTCTTCATCCGGCGGTTGGAGAAACGCGAGAGGGGAGAGGCGGGTACGTAGGTGCCGGAACCGAGGGTAGGCATCTTCGTGGATTACGAGAGCCCGCTCTCACGCGGGGTCGCTGAGAAGATCTGGTCAGGGCTCTCCGTGGCGGCGCTTGACTCCGGCTACACCAGGGCGACAGCCCTCTGGGAGAGCCTGCGGGCGACGAGGAGCACGGAGACTCTCGAAGGGTCGCGGGTACACGTCTTCGTCGTCGGCCAGGACCGCCCGGACGCCATAGACGCTATCGCTCCGGCCGGCGGCGCGAAGGCAACTCACCTCTACGGCGTTGTCGTCGCGGTTCCAGAACGGCCAAGCCCGCTCTCCGGCTCGCTCCTCTACCAGGGAGTCGAGCGTCTGAAGGAGGGTGGCGTCAAGGCCGGCCTAGTCGAGCCCGCCTTACTGCATGCCCTTCCGGGTGAGTGCGAGTCTTATGCGAGGAGGCTTCTCGAACGCCTCGCGCCTCTTTTGGAGGCGTAGTGTTCGGCGACCTGGCCGAAGCTTCGCTGGTGACGGGCACCTTCGCAGGGCTCGCCTACCACTTGGGGATGGTGAGCCGGGGCGGCGCTCTGGGCGGGCTCGTGGTGGGAGCTTTGATCTACGCCTGCCTCGGCCCGCAGGGGTTCGCGGTTCTGGCCCTGTTCGTGGTCGGCGGTTCCATCCTCACCCGGCTCGGCTACCGGAGCAAACACGGACGCGGTATCGCCCAATCTCGCGGCGGCCGGCGCGGCGCCCGCAACGCCCTCGCCAACTGTGGCGTCGCGGTAGCGTGCGCTCTCTTCGCCGCGCTTACCGCCTCTGAGGCCTTCGCCGCCGCCTTCGTCGCCTCTCTGGGCGCGGCCTTCGCGGATACGGCCGAATCCGAGGTGGGGCAGCTCGCCCGACGCACCCCGCGCCTCATCACCACCCTGCGAAAAGTCCCGCCCGGCATGGACGGTGCGGTCTCTGTACCGGGGACGCTCGCCGGCATCACCGCCGCCGGCATTACCGCGCTTCTGGGGCTCACGCTCGGGCTCGTGCCTGGGCCTGGCGTGACGTTCATCGTGGCGGGAGCGGCGTTCTTCGGGACGGTGGTAGATAGCCTCCTCGGTGCGCTCACGCCACGTATCGGCAACGAGGTCACAAACGTCCTCTGCACGCTCGTCGCTGCCGGTCTGGTTTTGGCCTTCGTGTGACCGAATGAATACTCCTGGTTGCTCCCCGGTTTAGCGTTCTCTTGCGGCTGGGCGGATAGTTGAGGAGCGAAGTCTCAAGCCTGGGGCGCTTCACCTGAGACAAGTCCGTAGCGTTCCACGAGCAGGGGTATAGAGCTAATGTCCATCTCCAGCCCATACCTGACCATGACGGCGCCGAGTGCCTGTTCGTCGGGCGGGCCAACGTGAGCTGGGGGGAGTAGGGCCGCAATCTCCGCGAAGTACCGCTCGAAGCCCGCGGGGGAGATGATCTCGAGCGCCCGCGCCGGCGCATCGCCCGCGTTCCAGAAGGCGTGCGGCACGTGACGGGGCTTGAAGATGAGGTCTCCGGGCCGTGCGACGCGGACCTCGTCCCCGACCTGTACGCCGACCTCGCCCTCAAGCACGTAGGTGTACTCGTCCTCGTACTGGTGTGTATGCACAGGCGCGGCGAGGACGTGCGGCTCGATTGGGTGCTCGACGAGAGCGAAGGTCTCCCCGGTCTCCTTTCCGTCGATCATGAACCGTACGCCGAAACCACCGAGCCACACCATCTCGCCCTCCTCCGGCGACAGTACGATGCGCGCGCGTGGGCTTCCCGCTCCAACCATAACCATTTCCCCTCATAATTTCCGCTAACACCAGGTTCGTCAAACGGTAAGAGTACTGTACACGGTTCGTCACCAACTGGTCAAAGCTGTACTCAAACTGGTGTTCGACCAACGTCGTCACCGAAGTCCCCGAGCATCGAATCACGAACATCGCTTCTCGTGCGGAGACCGTTTCGTAATCATGCTCTAAAATCACCTTGAGCGCGTACTAGAAGGAGACCGAGTGAGCGAGGCAACCGAAAAGCAGACCTACAATCCTACGGTTCTGGAGCACCGCTGGCAGGAGCGGTGGGCCGAGACGGACCTGTACAAGACCGACGATGATCCGAACAAGCCTAAACACTACGCGCTCACGATGCTCCCATACCCGAGTGGTGACTTGCACGTCGGCCACTGGTACGCGATGACCCCGTCAGATAGCCGGGCGCGCTTCATGCGGATGAACGGGTACCGGGTCTTCTTCCCAATAGGCTTCGACGCCTTCGGGCTCCCCGCGGAGAACGCGGCGATAAACAGAGGTATCCATCCGTACAAGTGGACGATGTCAAACATAGAGAACATGCGCGGCCAGCTTCGGCAGATGGGGGCGATGTTCGACACCGACTCCGAGATCGTCACCTGCGATCCCGAGTACTACAGGTGGAACCAGTGGTTCTTCGTCAAGTTCTTCGAGAAGGGGCTCGCGTACCGCAAGGAGGCGCCGGTAGACTGGTGCCCGAAGGACAACACGACGCTCGCGCGTGAGCAGGTCGTGGGGGTGGACAGGCGGTGCGAGCGGTGCGGGACGCCGGTCATAAAGAAGAACCTGGCGCAGTGGCTCTTCAAGATCACCGACTACGCCGAGGAGTTGCTTGACTTCTCTAAGATAGACTGGCCCGAGCGGGTCAAGACGCTGCAGACGAACTGGATCGGGCGCTCCGAAGGGGCCGAGATAGCGTTCGAGGTGCCGGGCTACGAGCCTATCGAGGTCTTCACGACGCGGCCGGACACGCTCTTCGGGGCGACGTTCTTCGTCGTGGCGCCCGAGCATCCGGCGGTAGAGCAGATCACGACGCTGGAGCAGGCGGACGAGGTTCGCGCCTACGTCGAACATGCCGGGCGGATGTCCGAGATCGACCGGACCGACGTGACGCGAGAGAAGACGGGCGTCTTTACCGGGGCGTACGCCGTCAACCCGGCGAACGGGGAGGAGATACCCGTTTACGCCGCCGACTACGTCCTGCTCGGCTATGGGACCGGTGCCATCATGGCCGTACCTGCCCACGACGAGCGCGACTTCGAGTTTGCGAGGAAGTACGGGATAGAGATCAGAACGGTCATCGCCCCGCGGGACTGGAACGGCAAAGAGTTGACCGAGGCTTACCCCGGCGAGGGCATGATGGTCAACTCCGACGGCTTCGACGGCACCCCGAGTACGCAAGGCAAGAAGGCAATTACGGACTGGCTGGAGGAGCGGGGTGTTGGTAGGGCCGCCGTTACCTACCGTCTGAGGGACTGGCTCATCTCGCGGCAGAGGTACTGGGGGACCCCTATCCCGATCATCTACTGCCCCGAACACGGCGCCGTCCCCGTCCCCGAAGAGGACTTGCCCGTCCTCTTGCCGGAGGACGCGGAGTTCATGCCAACGGGCGAGTCGCCGCTGAAGCTCGACGAGGGCTTCCGCAACACCACGTGTCCTATCTGTGGCGGCCCCGCCGAGCGCGAGACGGACACGATGGACACGTTCATGGACTCGTCGTGGTACCAGTACCGCTACCTCTCGCCGCACTACGACGAGGGGCCGTTCGATCCGGAGAGGGGCAGAGAGTGGCTCCCGGTGGACCAGTACACCGGCGGGATCGAGCACGCCGTCATGCACCTGCTCTACACGCGCTTCTTCACTAAAGTCATGCGCGACCTCGGCCTGGTGGACTTCGACGAGCCTATGCTCAAGCTCTTTAACCAGGGCATTATCCTGGGTGAGGACGCGGAGAAGATGAGCAAGAGCCGCGGCAACGTGGTGAACCCGCAGGAGCTCGTGGACCGCTACGGCTCCGACGCCCTGCGCTGCTTCCTGATGTTCATCGGCCCCTGGAACCAGGGCGGGCCGTGGGACGGGCGCGGCATTGAGGGCATCGCCCGTTTTCTGAGGCGGGCCTACTCGCTCGTGGCTGGAGGAGACCCCTCGGGCGCCCAGTCAGACCCCAAAGAGCTCGACCGCCGCACGGCGAGGCTTGTCAAAAAGGTTACCGAGGACCTGGAGGCGTTCCGGTTCAACACGGCGCTCGCGGCGCTCATGGAGCACACGAACTACTTGCTGGGGGTCAAGGGCAAGGTCGAGGACGACCAGTGGGCGGAGGCGTTGCGTACGTTTGTGCTCGCACTCGCGCCGCTCGCGCCGCACCACGCCGAGGAGATGTGGGCGCTGATGGGTCTGCCGTACTCGGCCCACGAGCAGGTGTGGCCGACTTGGGACGAGAGCCTCATAGAGGCTGAAGAGGTAACGCTCATCGTCCAGGTCAACGGCAAGCTGCGCGACCGCATCGAGGCGCCGGCGGACATCTCCGAAGACCTCGCCAAAGAGCTTGCGCTCACTAGTGAGAAGGTGCGGCCCCACGTAGAAGGGCGCCAGATCCGCAAGAGCATCTACGTGCCCGGGCGATTGGTAAATCTGGTCGTTACTTAACCGGCCAGCTACCGGCGGGGACTAGAAACAGCTCAGGCGTTGCGCGTCTGGCGGTACTCTTCCACCTCTTGGGAGAGCTCTTCGCGGTTGCGCAAGCCAGAGAGGGTTGGGAATGGCATCGTGCCGATCATCAGGGCGCCTAAAATGAGGACGACTGGCAAGGCGAAGAATGGAGGCGCCCCGAAGGCGGCGAGCAACGCGACGAGGACGCCCGCACCCGGTATGGGGCAGCCAACGAAGAAGAAGGGGTTCTTGCGCGTCGAGAACCGGGCCAGGCGCCAGGCCCCGCACAGGAAGAAGAGGAGACAGGCTCCGAGGCCGACGATCGGCAGGGCATAGAGCGAGCCCATATAGAGCGCGAGGGCGGGGGCGGCTCCGAAGGAGACCACGTCGGCTAAAGAGTCGAGGTTGGTGCCGAAGGGGTCATCTCCGTTGTCATTGCGGCGGGCCGCGGCCCCGTCGAGGACGTCGAGGACGGCGGCGACGGCGATCAGGGCCGCCGCCGCGACGAAGTTGTCGCGGAAGATTAGGAGTACGGAGAGGAAGCCTGCCACCAGGCTGCCGCTGGTCAGGAAGTTGGCCAGAGAGACGTACTCTTTCATGCGCTGTTCTCTCCCTTACGGTAGCGGGCCAGGGGAGTGACACCGGCCCTTACCCGGTCTCCCGGGCTTACGAGTGGATCGGCGCTGCCGGCTGGCAGGAGCACGTCCGTGCGCGAGCCGAAGTGTATGAGCCCTATCCTCTGTCCCTGTGTAACGCTCTCGCCGGTCTGCACCCAGCGCGAGATCCTGCGGGCCACCATGCCCGCTATCTGCACTACTACCGCGCGTCCTTTAGGGCCGTCTATGGCGATTCGATTCTGGTGGTTCTCCTCCTTCGCGCCACCCAAAAAGGCCGGTACGAACCTGCCCTCTAGCTCCTCCTGCTTTACGATGCTCCCCTCCACGGGGCTGCGGTTTACGTGGACGTTGTGGATGGAGAGGAACGTGCTAATCCTCAAAGCGCTGCCGCCGGGGATCCAATCCTCCCGCGCCTCCTCGACGTCGGTTATGAACCCGTCGGCCGCAGCGTAGACCACCTCCGGGTCCGGGTCGAGCGGCCGCTCGGGATCCCGGAAGAAGAGTAGGGATGCCCCGGCTGCCCCGAGGGCCGTGAGACCGCTCCTGCGCCATCCGGCGAGCAGCAATACCCCGCCTAAGACGAGAGGTCCGGTCACGTAGCGCCGGGCCACCGTCCAACTTTTGTTGGTTATCATCGCCCGTTGGCCTCCTGTGGCGTCGCCGCGCTACACGCGAAGAGGAACGCCGGGGGGACGTTCAGAGGGGAGAAGCGTCTCCGCACCGAGGCGAAATAGCGGTTGAGATCCCTCTGCACCATCGTGGAGTATTGGATCGCCACCAGAACCCCTTCGGGGGCTAGAATCCGCGTAATCTCCTTGAAGATATTATTCTTGACCGAGACCGGCAACGAGGTAAACGGAATGCCCGAGACGATGACGTCCACCTTCTCCCCTTCCAGGTGCTCCTCGACGCTCTCCGCCGAGCCCTGGATGATCCGTAACCGCGGATCGTCGAACCGCCCGGAGAGCGTGGAGACCAGGTCCGGGTCGATCTCGACCGCCAGAAAACGGGCGTCGGGGCGAAGCCTCTTCAAGACCTCCTCCGTATACACTCCCGTACCCGCGCCAAGCTCGACGACTACCCGGGCCTGCTCCACGTTTGCCATGTCCAGCATGTCCCGTACAGCCCGCCTGCTGGTCGGTAGGATCGCCCCAACCGCCCTGGGATTCGCCAGGAAAGAGCGGAAGAAACGGATTCTCTCCCGTATGTCTCTATTCATGCTAGATCTTCCTTCCCCGACTGTAGGGAGCCGTTTTCACGATGTAATCTGCCCCTCTGTAAACCTACCGACTACGTCTACCACTCGTGTAGCACGTCCATATCTGTTGTGTACCTTTGCTTGAGGGCCCTTCTATAACAACTCATGCCCAGCATAGCAAGCTATACCTATAGCTGACGTTGAGTTAGCATATGAGATGCAAGTCGGGCTAACATACTATCCATGCACACGTACTCTCACGCGGTTTTCACGTGGGCGGTGGCCCGATACGTCGAGCGGAAAGAACCTCATGCCGCTGCATGGGGTGCGGTGGGATCGACGGTACCGGACATGCCGACGCTCGTGAAGGCGGGTTGCCTGCTGTGGCGCCACCGGGACACGATGACGAAGGAAGAGTTCTACGAGGCCCTCGAGTATTACGAGGAGCCTTCCGGGAAGCTGGACCTTGCGGTTCACTCCCTGGTCCCGGTAGGCTCCATGCTTGCTCTATACAAGTTGCTCGGTCTGGAGAGAAAAGACCCGCGCAAAGCCATGCTCTACTTCCTGCTCGGCTGGGCCGGGCACAATCTCCTGGACTTGCCGACACACTCCTCCGACGCCCGTCCGCCGTTCTGGCCGCTTTCGAAGTGGCGGTGGAAGAGCCCTATCTCCTACTGGGACCGCAACTGCTACGCGCTGCAATGTGCCCTCGTCGAGCACGCGATCATCCTGGCTCTCGCCCTGGCGTTCCTGCACCAGAGCTACCGGGAAGCTCCGTAAAGTCAAAGCCGGGCAGCATTTCAGCCGGTCAGGAAGATCAAGAACGCCCGGTACCGCGCCCGAACGCGACATTTCGTCGCCGGACGCTTGCTCTCACGATGCGTCCAGGCGGAGAGATGCATCCGGCGCCTTAACGCTCCGCCGACTACCCAAAGAGCTGACCAGAAGACTAATCGTTGCCGAAGAGCGAGCCTATGCCGCCGCCTCCGCTCTCTCCGCCGTGGGAGTGTTCGGGGATGGTCGGACCTTCGGAGGATTGGACGAGGACCCAGCCGGGGCCTTCGAAGGAGATCTGGAACGTCTCCCCGCTCCCGCGTCCCATAAAGGTCTTGAACGAGACGTCCGAGCGGACGCTCGTCCTCACGCCGCCGCTCCACGCTATCGCGGAGTCCGGGTCGGCGAAGGTCGGGGTGCTCGTGTCCAGCAGCACCGGCTCGCCGTGCGAGGTGAGGGCGACCTTGCCGGTCCCTTCGAGGACGACGTTGAAGAGGCCGCCGGCTAGCCGTCCGGCTCCTTCTACCCTTCTGATGTCCCAGTCCACGTCCCCCTCGAAGGCGAGGATGGAGTCGCCGTTTACGGTCATTCGGTCGTTGTTGAGGTCGAGCACCATGATCTTTCGTGCATCCTGGGCGAGGAAGAGGTCGCCCACACCGGTCGCCGCCATGAGCTTGACACCCTCGCCGGTGAGGGCCTTCTTGAAGAAGCGCCCGAGGCCCCCGCCCTGATGCTCGAAGCGGACGTCGCCCTGATAGGCGACCATCGAGCCGAGCTTGGCCTGTATCCGGTCGTTGTCCAACCTCACCTTCAGTAGTGAGGAGTTCTGTAGCGTAAACCTGCCGACCGGCGTTACCTCCCGGAACTGTTCGAGGTTCGTCTCGCTCATTTCCCTTACCTCCCTGGGTCTGGTTTTTACTACCCGGTTACGCGGGACCCGTCGGAAAGTTTCTCTGCCCTACGCGGGTACGGGTGGGGGAGAGGCGGGTCTGGCGAAGAAGAAGCCCTGCACGAAGTCCGCGCCATGGGTGACGAGCCAGCGCCACTGCTCCTCGGTCTCGACCCCCTCGGCGACAACGGTTATGCCGAGGTCTTTGGCAAGCTCGAGCAGCTTCGCGGCGATCGCGGCTCGGTAGGGATCGCTGTCCACGTCCCGGACGAGGCCCACGTCCAGCTTCACGAAGTCCGGGCGCAGGGAGGCGAGGAGGTTCAGGGAGCTGTAGCCTGCCCCGAGGTCGTCAAGGGCGACCTTGAACCCCCTCTCGCGGTAGAAGTCCAGGATTCTCTTGAGTTGCTTCTCGTCTTTGATCTCCTCGCTCTCCGTTATCTCGAAGACTATCCGCTCGGGGGAGAGGTCGGAGCGGCCGATCGCACTCATCGTGCTCTTCAGGCAGGACACGGGATCGTAGATGGATCTGGGGTTGAAGTTGATAAAGATGTTGTGCTCCAGGCCGAACCCGGAGGCCTCCAATATGGCTTTTATGCGGGCCTCCCGGTCCAGGTTGAAGAGCAGCCCCGCCCGTTTCGCCACCCCAAACATGTCCCCCGGGCTCACGAAACCACCCTCCTTGTCGAGGCCACGAAGGAGGCACTCGTAGGCGAAGACCTTCTCCGGGCTGGCGGCCGAGACGATAGGCTGGAAGTGGACCGCCAGCCGGTCCTCGCGCATCATCTCCACGAGCCACTCGCCCCGGACGACGGCGGTCAGGGTGGCGAGGTCCTGCATCCGTGGGAGCGCCCCGAGATCAAAGGCCGAGCCCTTCTCGATCAGGACAGCTTTGCAATCCATGAGCTCCGCCTCGCTGAGGCCGTCTACCAGGAGCTTGCTCAGACTCCTCAAGCCTTCCGGCGTGATCTCGATCGCCAGAATGTCCTCCGAAGGCTCTTCGAACGGCAAACCAGACTCCAAGAGGATACGCTGTAGCGTACCCTGAGTATGGGCCAGTGGCGGAGCTAGATACAAAACCCCGGCCTCCGACAGATCCGGCAAACTCTCGCATCGGCTACATCTGCTCATCTATCAACCTCCTCTCTCGCCGAAGTTATCACACCTTATCGGCAAGAATGGCGAATAGATTTGATCGTCAGAAGATCCTTCCACCCAGCGGCACCTCCCGATCCGGGGTGAGCAGGACCACGGCACCATCCTCGTCCGGCACCCCAAGCACCAGCACCTCGCTCTTGAAGCCCGCGATACGCTTCGGGGGGAAGTTCACCACCGCGATGACCTGCCTCCCCAAGAGCTCCTCCGGCTCGTAGTAGACCGTGAGTTGAGCACTCGTCCTCTTGACCCCGACCTCCGGTCCGAAGTCCACCGCGAGCTTTATAGAGGGTTTGCGCGCTTCCGGGAAGGGCTCGGCTTCGACTACTCTCCCGACCCTTACATTCACCTTCTCGAAGTCTTCCCAGCTTATCTTTCGCGGCATGCCGCCTCCTCGTTTGCTAGAGCTTCCGAGCAGTCTACAAGCCCCGGGTGCTCGCCTGTAGAAGTAGCCGCGGCTTGTTCGAAGTTACGCTACCGCGCCCGTATACTCCCCATAACGGTCTCCGATGACGTATCGGGCGGAGGCCTATTACTAGATAGAGGAGGATAGAGAGATGGCAGGCGTGGTCGAGGAGATCTACGTGACCGGCAAGGGTAGCGAGCCGATGGAGCGTGTCGAGGAGGTGAGAGCCACGGCTGACGGGCTGGAGGGTGACCGCTACAAGGAGGGGACCGGCTACTGGACTCGCTACGGCGACGTGTGCGAGGTGACGCTCATAGAGGGCGAAGACCTCGACGAGATAGAGCGGGAGGACGGTCTCAACGTCAAGAACGGCGAGCACCGGCGCAACATCATCACCCGGGGCGTGAGCCTTGAGAGCCTGCGCGGGACGCGTTTTAGAATCGGGGAAGTGGTCCTGGAGTACGACCGGCCCCGCCCGCCCTGCAAGCACGTGCAGGACGTGACCGAGCCGGGCATGACGCGCGCCTTGAGGAGACGTGGCGGCATCTGCGCCCGGGTCGTCGAGGGTGGCCGTATCCGGCCGCAAGATGAGATTGTAGCTCTGTAAGAGCGCGCGGACGGAGCATTGGTGTCTCTCATGCGCTATAGTTTGTGCTTGCTCGGTGAAGGCTGCGGGAGAGAGTCGCCAAGATACTAGAGGCGGCCGCCGAAGGTGAAAGGTCCGTTGATGGACCGAATCTCTCAGGCAAAAGGATCGTAGCCGGAGGGCGTCCTGGAGAGACCGGCTCGTTGTCGCGGTGGCGGCCGCGGGGCCGGCGCCGAAGGGGTAATACTCTCAGGTTTGGGACAGGGCGATGCTTATAGAAAGCTCACCTGAGAAGGGGGTATTGTCGCGTGGCGAGGTTTACACCGCACACCGAGGACGACGTCCGGGAGATGCTTGAGGCGATCGGGGTGGAGACCCTGGACGACCTCTTCTCCGACGTCTCGCCCAAGTTCGAGGGGGAGTTAAACCTCCCGCCCGCACTCTCCGAGTACGAGGCGCTCTCGGACGTCAACCGGCTCGCGAGTAAGAACGTCGCGGGGCTGCCGATGTTCCTGGGGGCCGGGGCGTATGACAGGATCACGCCATCCTCCATCGGGGCGATTATCTCTCGCGGGGAGTTCCTGACCTCGTATACCCCGTACCAGCCGGAGATTAGCCAGGGCACCCTACAGACGATCTTCGAGTTCCAGTCGGTGATCTCCGAGCTTACCGGACTGGAGATCTCCAACGCCTCCGTCTACGATGGCGCCTCCGCCGTCGCCGAGGCCGCCCTCATGACCGCCCGCCAGACCAAACGCGAACCCAAAGTAGCGGTCTCTCCTGGTCTCAACCCTCGCTACCGCGAGGTAATCGAGACCTACAGGGTCGATATAGTCGAGTTGTCGTACAACGATGGAACAACAGACTTCTCGGAGGTGCCCGACGACGTCTCCGGCGTCTTCGTACAGAGCCCGAATTACTACGGGATAGTCGAGGACGTGGAAGCTGCCGCCGAGGCGGCGCACAGAGTGGGGGCGCTGTGCGTCGCGGTGTGCGATCCGATCTCTCTGGCAGTCTTGGAAGGCCCCGGTAACCTCGGGGCGGACGTGGCGGTGGGGGAGGCCCAGCCTCTCGGGATGCCGCTGCTCTTCGGTGGGCCGTACGCCGGGTACATGGCTACCAGGCAGGAGTTCGTCCGCCAGCTACCGGGACGCATCTGCGGGGAGACGGTCGATACTGAGGGCAAGCTCGCCTACGTGCTTACGCTCCGCGCTAGAGAGCAGGACATCCGGCGCGCCCGGGCGAACTCAAACATCTGCACCAACCAGGCGCTCACCGCGCTCGTCGCTACCGTCTACTCCTCGCTCATGGGGCCCGAGGGCCTGCGCGAGGTCGCGGAGCTTTCGATCTCGAAGGCCCACTACCTTGCGGAGAGGTTGCAGGAGGCGGGCTTCCGGTTGCGCTATCCGGATGCGCCGTTCCTGTGGGAGTTTGCCGTAGAGCTGCCGGACGTAAGCCGGGCAAACCAGGCGCTCCTGGAGAATGGGATGGTAGGCGGGTTAGACCTCGGCGACGGGGCGATGCTCGTTGCGGTGACGGAGAAAAGGACAAGAGAAGAGCTCGACGCCTTCGTGGAGGTGGTTTCGAATGCTGGGTAACCTGATCCGGGACAAAGGCCGCGAGGGCCGTAGAGGCTACACCCTTCCTCGCCCCGACGTGAAGAGCGTGAGCCTGGAGAAGGTTCTGCCGAAGGGGGCGCTCCGCAAGGAGAAGCCCAAGCTTGCGGAGGTGGACGAGCCGACCGTGGTCCGTCACTACACAAACCTCTCGCGCCAGAACTGGGGCATAGACACGAACTTCTACCCTCTCGGCTCCTGCACGATGAAACACAACCCGCGCGCCAATGAGGCCGCCGCGAACACGCCGGGCTTCGCCGGGCTTCATCCCCTCCAGTCGGAATCACAGGCGCAGGGCGCTCTGCAGGTGATGCACGAGCTTCAGGGCTTCCTCTCGGAGGTCTCCGGCTTCCCGGCGGTCTCCTTGCAGCCTCTGGCCGGGGCGCAGGGCGAATTGACCAGCATACTCATGGTCAAGAAGTTCTTCGAGGATGCCGGGGACGACGCGCGGACCACGGTGCTCGTGCCCTCCACGGCGCACGGGACCAACCCGGCGACTGCCACGATGGCCGGTTTCGGGTCGAAGGAGATCGGGCTCGACGAGCACGGCTGCGTGGATGTCGAGGAGCTTCGGGAGATGGTCGACGAGACGACCGCTGCGCTCATGATCACGAACCCAAACACCTGCGGCGTCTACGAGCGGAACATGGTCGAGATAGCGGAAGTCCTGCACGAGGCCGGCGCCTTCCTCTACATGGACGGCGCGAACATGAACGCGAACCTGGGCCGGATGCGCCCCGCCGACAAGGGCGTGGACGTCATGCACTTCAACCTGCACAAGACCTTCTCCACCCCCCACGGCGGCGGCGGCCCCGGCTCCGGAGCCATCGCCTGCTCCGAAGCGCTCGCCCCATTCCGTCCGGACCCGGTCGCGGAGAAGAGCGGAGACGGCTATGCCTTCGTTCGTCCCGACAAGAGCATCGGGCGCGTGGCGGGCTTCCACGGCAACTTCGGCCAGGTCCTGCGCGCCTGGAACTACATAAAGATGCACGGCCCCGAGCTTAGGGACGTTACGGACATGGCCGTCCTGAACGCCAACTACATACGGGCGAGGCTGCGCGGCACCTACCGCATCCCCTACGACGAGTTGTGCAAGCACGAGGTCGTCGTCCAGCCGCCGAAGGGGAAGAAGGCCCTCGACGTAGCCAAGGGCCTCATAGACCACGGCTACCACCCGCCGACCATCTACTTCCCGCTAGTTGTCAAGGAGGCCATGCTCATAGAGCCAACCGAGACGGAGTCGAAGGAGACCCTCGACGACTTTATCGGGACCATGCTGGAGCTGGCCGAGAGCACGTCCGAGGAGTTGGAAGAGGCCCCGGTCAGCGCCCCGACCAGACGCCTCGACGAGGCCCGGGCCGCCCGCAAGCTCAAGGCCCGGTGGTAGCGCGATGGCTACGGGGGCGCTCCGCCGGACCCCGCTCTACGAGGAGCACAAAACCTCCGGGGCGCGGATCGTGGACTTCGCCGGCTGGGAGATGCCGGTTCAGTACGAGGGTATAAAGGCCGAGCATGAAGCGGTTCGTACGGCGGTGGGCCTCTTCGACGTCTCCCACATGGGCGAGGTCTTCTTCCGTGGTCCGCAGGCCGAGGAGGCGGTGCAGAGGCTCGTCACGCGGGACGTAGGTCGTCTGTCGGTCGGACAGGCCGGCTACGCGGCGGTCTGCTACGAGAGCGGCGGGACGGTGGACGACGTGCTCGTCTACCGCAGGCCGGACGACTTCCTCATCGTCGTCAATGCCTCGAACCGCGAGAAGGACCTCGAACATTTCCGCGAGAACACGAAGGACCTCGACATCGAGGTCACGGACGAGTCGGATGACTGGGCGCTGCTCGCCTTGCAGGGGCCGGAGGCAGTGGAACTCCTGGAGGGCTTTACGGAGACCGACCTCTCCTCCATCAAGTACTACCGCTTCGTGGAGGGGGAGGTCGGGGGCATGGCTGCCATCCTCTCGCGCACCGGCTACACGGGCGAGGATGGGTTCGAGGTCTTCGTCCGTCCCGACGACGCGCCGCGCGTGTGGCGCGCTCTGGTCGGCGCCGGAGCCGCCCCGGTCGGGCTCGGGGCTCGGGACACCCTGCGGCTGGAGGCTGGGATGTGCCTCTACGGTAACGAGCTCGACGCCAAGACGACCCCCCTTGAGGCTGGAATCGGCTTCGCGGTCCATCTGGACAAGAAGGAGGAGTTCCTGGGGCAGGAGGCTCTTCGCAGGGAGAGAGAGGCGGGCCTGAGGAAGAAGCTCGTCGGCTTCGAGGTTGAAGGGCGTGGGATAGCGCGCCACGACTATCCGGTTGTCCTGAACGGCGAGACGGTCGGGCGCGTCACGAGCGGGACCCAGTCCCCGACGCTCGGCGAGGCCATAGGGCTTGCGTTAGTGACGCCGGAAGTGGAAGATGAGTTCGAGGTAGTGATACGGAACCGGCCCGTCGCGGCCCGCGCCGTGCCGCTGCCGTTCTACAAGCGAGAGAAGAAGTAGGGGAGGAAAAGTTGAGCGTACCCGGGGAGCTTTCTTACGCGAAGACCCACGAGTGGATGAGGCGAGAGGACGACGTGGCGACCATCGGGATCACCGAGCACGCCCAGGACGAGCTCGGCGACGTCGTCTTCGTCGAGCTGCCGGAGAAGGGCGCGACCTACGGAGCGGGCGACGCCTTCGGCGCGATCGAGTCGGTCAAAGCCGTCTCCGACCTCTACGCCCCGGTCGGCGGCGAGGTCGTCGAGGTGAACGAGGCGTTGAACGACGCCCCGGAGAAGGTGAACGAGGACCCCTACGGGGAAGGCTGGATCGTCAGGCTCCGCGTCTCGAACGAGGGAGACCTATTCTCCGCCGATGAGTACGAGAAGTTCCTCGAAGAGGAGGCCGGGTAACCCCGAGATAGCCCTACCGGGCTGGAAGCAGCCCCCTGACCGTCCGCAATGTGAAGTGCTTGTTGCTTGAAAGCAACGATCTAGCAACATTTTGTTCCTGGCCCCTTCGGGGGCCTTTTTGCATGCGTGGGGGCGTGTTAGCTTGGGGGTGTAAGCGCGGGTAGTTTTACGTTTTCGAGGAGGTGAGATGTTCGATAGTTTGCGTATGGTTGTAGTAGGGAGCGGGACTCACGGTTGCGCGGGTTCAGTACCTGGGCGGGTTCGTATCGGCGGTTGGGTTTGGAGGCTGCGGCGGCGGTTGAGCGTAGGTGCCCGGCAGGTCGGGGGCAGCTTGTGGCCGGTATTGCAGACGGCTGTTGCCGCGAGTGTGGCGTGGTATCTGGCGACCTTGATCCTCGGTCACGAGCAGCCATTCGTGGCGCCCATAGCGGCGGTCATCTCGCTTGGGGCGACGGCTGGCCGGACGGGCCGGCGGGCGGTCGAGTGGTTCTTCGGACTCTCTTTCGGGCTCGCGATCGCTGACCTCGTCATGTCCGTCATAGGGACGGGCACCGTGCAGATCGGGGTGGTCGTCGCCTTGGCGATGGCGGCGGCGATCTTCCTTGGCGCGGGGCCGCTCGTAATCACCGAGGCCGGGGTTACGGCCCTGCTGGTGGTCACCCTCGACCCCTCGACGGCGGGACCCGCGCCCGACCGCTTCCTCGACGCGCTGGTGGGCAGTTGCGTGGCGCTCGCCGTACACTCGCTCTTCCCGGTGGATCCAAAACTACTCGTAAAGCAGGCGGCGCGTCCGATCTTCGACGATTTGAGGGCGGCGCTTGAGGAGGTGGCCTCCGCGCTGGCGAGCGGGGACCCGGACCGGGCCGAGGCGGCGCTCCGGCGGGCGCGCGGGGTCGATGTGCGAGTGTCAGGGTTCAGGGAGGTCCTGGAGGCCGGCTTCGAGACCGCCAGGCTCTCCCCGTCCTGCCGGGGCTCCCTCAAACGTCTGGTCCCTTACGCCGAGGCGGCAGACTCGCTGGACCTCGCCGTGCGCAACACTCGCGTGCTGGCACGCGACACCGTGGGCCTCGTGCGTAGGGGAGAGCCCACCCCGGCCCTGCTCGGCGAGGCCGTCCTCGACCTCGCCCGGGCGGTCGGAGACCTCGCCGGGTATCTGGATGAGCCCGGGCGCGTGCCCAAGGCGATCGAGAGACCGGGGAACCGTTTCGCCCTCAAGGCAGCCGAAGAGGCGACCATCGCCCTCGGCGAGCGCAACGATCTGCCGACCAGCATGCTCGTCGGACAGATCCGCTCGACAGCGGTCGACCTGCTAAGAGCCTCCGGGATGCACCTCGATGAGGCCGCCGGAGAGCTCGACAGCGCAGTGCGCGCCGTCTCCACGCGCAACGAACAACACGCAGCTTGAAAGTTCTCCGGCCGACCCCACCGATGCTCGTTCGCGCCCCCAGGTGGGGCCGTCGGTCTACGAGAAGCGCCGCCGGAGACAGAGCCCAAGGAGCTGTCGCCGGGGTTGCGGGAGTCGCAGGTAGCGCGCCAGGACGCCGGAGGCACAGCGCACCTGTCAGCGGTGG
>CADCVG010000086.1:0-5843 GCA_902806075.1 uncultured Rubrobacteraceae bacterium | reverse complement strand
CGTCTGGGCTAGCGCCGGCCCCGCGAAGGCCGGTAGTATTGACGCTACTATCGCTACCGCAAGGTGCGAGAAAACGTATCTCATCGCGCCACGTCCTCTCGCCCGTTCTCGATGTCATCGCAGCATAACTCCACTCTCGAAAGCCTGTGGAGGTCAGGAGGCCCGGCCTCGAACGGCCGGGCATCTCTGGGGAGAGGAAGACTTGTAGTAGAGTGGGGTCCGATCAGGACACGACAAAGGAGTTATCGTGGATCTCAGGACCAGAAACGCCGCCGGGCTCTCCATCAACACCATCCGCGCCCTCTCGATGGACGCGGTACAGAAGGCGAGATCCGGCCACCCCGGCACCCCCATGGCCCTCGCCCCCGTCGCCTACACCATCTTCACAAAGCTCCTGCGCCACAACCCCGCGAACCCCCTATGGTCCGACCGCGACCGCTTCGTCCTCTCCGCCGGCCACGCCTCCATGCTCCTCTACTCCATGCTCCACCTCACCGGCTACGACCTCACCCTGGACGACATAAAGAACTTCAGGCAGTGGGGTTCGAGAACGCCCGGCCACCCCGAGCACTTTCTCACCCCCGGAGTCGAAACGACGACAGGTCCTCTAGGGCAGGGCTTCGCCAACGGGGTAGGGATGGGACTGGCCGAGCGCTTCCTCGCCGACCGGTACAACCGCATAGGTCACGAGGTCATGGATCACCACGTCTACGCCATCTGCTCCGACGGGGACTTGATGGAGGGGGTAGCCCAGGAGACCGCCTCCATCGCCGGTCAACTGGCTTTGGGCAAGCTCGTCTACGTCTACGACGACAACCGCATCACCATAGACGGCACCACCGCCATCTCCTTCGACCGCGAGGACAAGGCAAAGCGCTTCGAGGCCTACGGTTGGCACGTACAGAAGGTAGAAGACTCAGAGGACCTCGAAACCCTGGAAGAGGCCCTTACAGCGGCGCGTGACGAAGAAGAACGCCCCTCGCTGGTCATAGTCCGCTCTCACATAGCCTACCCTGCCCCCAACGCCATCGACACTGCTGCTGCCCACGGCAGTGCTCTGGGCGAGGACGAGGTGCGGGCGACTAAGGAGGCGATGGGCCTCGACCCCGACGAGCATTTCGCCGTCTCGGACGAGGTTCGGGAGCACATGGACTGCCGTACCCGGGGGCGCGAGCTGGAAGAAGATTGGGACGAGCGTTTCTCGGCGTGGCGCGGGGAGTTCCCGAAGCTCGCGGAGGAGTGGGATCGGGCGTGGAGCGGCGAACCGGAGCCCGGCTACGAGAGAGAGTTGCCGCGTTGGGACCCGGCCAAGACCGAGAAGCTAGCCACCCGTAAGGCAGGCGGCGCCGCGATGGACGCCTTCAAGAGCTACGCACCGACCATGATCGGAGGTGCGGCCGACCTCGTGGGCTCCACGAGCACCATCTTTTCGGGCGGCGGGCTCTTCGGCGCTAACCACTCCGGGCGCAACATCGCCTGGGGGGTGCGCGAGCACGGGATGGGCAGCGCCGCAAACGGGATCTGTCTGCACGGCGGCATGGTCAGGCCCTACGGCTCCACCTTCCTCGTCTTCTCCGACTACATGCGCCCGGCCATAAGGCTCTCGGCGCTAATGGAGCTTCCCGTGGCCTGGGTCTTAACCCACGACTCGGTTGGCCTGGGTGAGGACGGCCCGACCCACCAGCCCGTCGAGCATTACATGGCCCTGCGAGCGATCCCGAACCTCACCGTCATCCGGCCCGCGGACGCCAACGAGACCTCCGCTGCCTGGCGCTCCACCCTGGAGGCCGAAGGTCCCGTCGCACTACTACTCACCCGCCAGAACGTCCCCGTGCTCGATCCGGATGCTGCGGAGGACGCGCTGCGCGGGGCCTACGTATTGGCGGACGCCGAGGGCGGCGAGCCCGAAGCCATCCTTATCGGCACCGGTTCCGAGGTAGCCGTTGCCCTGGAAGCCCGGAAGCTGCTCACGGAGAAGGGCGTGACGGCGAGGGTAGTGAGCATGCCTTCCTGGGAGATCTTCGACGCGCAAGGACAGGAGTACAAGGATACCGTGCTGCCCCCCGGAGTAGAGGCGAGGGTCTCGGTGGAGGCGGGGATCACCACCGGCTGGGAGCGGTACGTCGGCTTCCGGGGGACGAGCGTGGGGATAGACCGCTTCGGGGCGTCGGCGCCGGGGGAAGAGGTGCTCGAGCAGCTCGGCATCACCCCGGAGAACGTAGCGAACACCGCTCTGGGCCTGCTCGGCCGGGAGGAGGAGGCCGGGGAGACCTCCGGCACTACCCCGGCCTTCGAGGAGACCGCCCCCGAGGAAGGGCATTCGTAACTAGTAGAGGCCGGCGGCTACGGACGGAAGCGGGAACGTGACGCGCCGGCAAGCGTGTCGCGAGGGTGGAGTTGGCTTCTTGTCGCCCTCCGCTTTGGGGCGTGGAGGCAGTGTGGTGGACGTCGTAAGGTGCGTAAGCCGGTGATCCGCCGCCATGAGTTGAGGGTCGAGCGCGGGCTTCTTTAGAGCCTGTGGGTGTAAACTGGTGGGGCGGCGGGGAAACGCGTCGCAAAGCTACCTTCAGGGGGTGTCGCAGGCGGATGAACGAGCGGTTGCACGAGTTAGCTGAGGTGGGGCAGAGTGTCTGGATCGACTACCTCTCCCGCGACTCGATACAGGGCGGGGAGCTGCAAGGGATGATCGAGGACGGCGTCGCGGGCGTCACCTCGAACCCCACGATCTTCGAGAAGGCGATCTCCGGCTCGGACCTCTACGACGAGCAGCTACAGCAGGTCTCTGGAGAGCTTGACGACCCGAAGGAAGTCTTCCTGGAGCTGGCCCGGGTAGACATCCAGGACGCCTGCGACTTGCTGATGCCGGTCTTCGAGAGGACGAACAGGCTCGACGGTTACGTCTCCCTGGAGGTCTCCCCGGACCTCGCTTACGATACACCGGCGACCGTCGAGGAGGCGATGCGCCTTCACCGGATAGTGGACAGGCCGAACCTCATGGTAAAGATACCGGCGACCCAGCCGGGTCTCGCGGCGATAGAGGAGATGATCGCCGCCGGCAAGTCCATAAACGTCACCCTGATCTTCTCTCTCGCCCGCTACCGTGCGGTGGCCGAAGCGTACATCCGCGGCCTGCAACGCCTCGTCGCCGCCGGCGGAGACCCCTCAGGCGTCGCCTCCGTGGCGAGCTTCTTCGTCAGCCGGGTCGACACTGAAGCCGACAGGCGTCTGGAAGAGGCCGGGCGCGAGGACCTGCAAGGGAGGCTCGCGATAGCCAACGCTAGGCTGGCGTACGCGGCTTTCCAGGAGATCTTCTCCGGCGACGACTGGGAGTTCCTGGAGTCGAAGGGCGCAACCAAACAGCGCCCCCTCTGGGCCTCGACCTCGACGAAGAACCCGGAGTACAAGGACACGATCTACGTGGACAACCTCGTCGGCCCGGACACCGTGAACACCCTCCCCGCCTCGACCCTCGAAGCGCTCATGGACCACGGCGAGGTAAACCCGAAGGCGCTCGAAGAGGGCCTGAATGAGGCACGAAAGCTCATCGGGGAGCTGCGCGAGGCCGGGGTGGACTACGAGGACGTAACGGAGACGCTGGAGCAGGAAGGCGTCCAGAAGTTCGCCGACTCTTTCGACGAGCTACTGGAGGGCATAAAGAGCAAGAGCCGCCAGGTAGTCAGCCAGTCGTAAGAGCCGGTTGGCGGGTCAACAAAACGAAGCTGACCTGCTAACAAGCTGAGAGCTTCCAACCAAAGGGAGGAACTATTGGAGATAGGTATCTACGGTCTCGGCAGGATGGGGGCCAACATGGTGCGCCGGCTCGTACGCAGCGGGGAGCACCGCGTCGTGGCCGGCAACCGCTCGCCGGGGCCGGTGGACGAGGTGGTCTCGGAGGGTGCCGAGGGTGCTTACTCGATGGAGGAGTTGGTCGAGAAGCTGGAGACTCCACGTGTGATCTGGGTGATGGTCCCCGCCGGCGACGTTACCGAACAGGCTCTCCTCAAGTTCGCGGATCTCATGGATGAGGGTGACATCCTCATAGACGGCGGCAACTCCTACTTCCGCGATTCCGTCCGCCGGGCACAGATGCTCAAGGAGAGGGGCTTGCGCTTCCTGGATGCGGGGACGAGCGGGGGCGTCTGGGGACTAGAGGTCGGCTACTGCCTGATGGTCGGCGGAGACTCCGGCGCCTACGAGCACGTCGAGCCCGCACTAAAGACTCTTGCTCCCGAGAACGGTTACGCCTATCTCGGTGAGGCGGGGGCCGGGCATTTCGTCAAGATGATCCACAACGGCGTCGAGTACGGGATGATGCAGGCATATGCCGAGGGGTTCGAGATCCTGGAGAAGAGCCAGTACGACTTTGACCTGCGCGCCATCTCGAGCCTGTGGAACCAGGGGAGCGTGGTGCGGAGTTGGCTGTTGGAGCTCGCCGAGAGCGCCTTCGAGAAGGACGGCCACCTGGAGAGCATCCGGGGCTATGCGGAAGACTCGGGCGAGGGGCGCTGGACAGTGCTGGAGGCCATAAACGAGGACGTGCCGGCGAACGTCATCGCGGGTTCACTCTTCGCCCGCTTCGCCTCGCGCCAGGACGACTCCTTCGCCATGAAGGTTATCGCCGCACTGCGCGGCGAGTTCGGCGGTCACGCCGTCCAGGAAGCATCGACGAAGTACCCCGAGCAGAAGTAAGGAAGGCATACCGTGGTCGAAACGCGGCTCCCGGCGGAGCTCCTCCGCGACGACCCGAGGATTCCAAAGACCCCGGACCCAAGCGCTATCGTCATCTTCGGCGCCTCGGGCGACCTCACGGCCCGCAAGCTCATGCCAGCCCTCTACGAGCTTGCAGCCCAGCGACGCCTACCGATGGAGTTCGCGGTCGTCGGCATTGCAAGGACACCGATGAGCCACGACGAGTTCCGCGAGAAGCTGCGCCGCTCCCTCAAGGGACAGCGCCCCGGCGGGGTGAGCGACGAAGTCTGGGACTCGTTCTCCGCGGGAATCTTCTACCTAGCCGGTGACTCGAAGAGGGCCGAGACTTACCGTGAGTTGAAGGAGCTTTTGAAGAAGCTCGATGGGGAGCGGGGGACGCAGGGGAACCGGGCCTTTTATCTTGCCTCATCGCCGACGCTGTTTTCGACCATCGTGGAGGGGCTCGGGGAGGCGGGGATGAACGAGGGGGAGGACGGAGGCTGGGCGCGGCTTGTAGTCGAGAAGCCGTTCGGGCGGGACCTGGAGAGCGCCAGAGAGCTCAACGTAGACATTCGGCGGTACTTCGAGGAGACCCAGATCTACCGCATAGATCACTACCTTGGCAAGGAGACGGTGCAGAACATACTCGCCCTGCGCTTCTCCAACAGCATCTTCGAGCCCCTCTGGAGCCAGCACTACGTGGACCACGTCCAGATCACCGTCGCCGAAGACATAGGTATCGGCGGTCGCGGCGGCTTCTACGAGGATGCTGGTGCGCTGCGAGACATCATCCAGAACCACGCCATGCAGATCCTCTGCCTGACAGCGATGGAGCCGCCGGCCGCCTTCGACGCCGAGAGCGTGCGTGAGGAGAAGGTGAAGGTCTTGAAGGCCGCCCGACGCATCTCCGAGGATGAGGTTGAGGACTTCGCCGTACGCGGCCAGTACACGCGAGGTTGGGTGTGGGGCGAGGAGGTGCCGGGGTACCGCGAGGAGGAGGACGTCGCTCCCGGCTCCAAGACCGAGACCTACGTGGCGCTCAAGCTGTTCATAGACAACTGGCGCTGGGCGGGGGTGCCGTTCTACGTCCGCACCGGCAAGAGGTTGCCGAAGAGGGTCACGGAGATAGCCATCCAGTTCAAGCCGACGCCGCA
>CADCVG010000085.1 GCA_902806075.1 uncultured Rubrobacteraceae bacterium | reverse complement strand
GATCTGGGAGGCCCTGCGGAGACAGGGAGTGGATTTTCACGTGCTCAAACGTCGGCTGGAGCCCCAGCCCGTGAGTGGGGCCGCGCTGCGTTGGGCGGGAGAGGAAGAGGAGAGCGAGGAACGCGTGGCGGACGCTCAGAGGGCCTAGCAAGGGGTGGTGGTGGAGTCTCAGGCGATAAGCTTGTTGTACTTGATCCAGGAGCTAGAGCTCCCGAGCCTCGAGTTCGCCTACCTGGGGACCAGAGGGCTCGTGGGTATAGTGATGCTCCTCCATATATTCTTCGCGACGCTGTTCGTGGGGTACGCGATAGGTTCCCCGCTGCTGCAATTGTGGTCTGTGCGTACGGGGAACCCCCGATTCGAGCGCCTCGCCCACGCGGTAGCTCGTTTCAACGTGCTGACCTTCAGCGTCGGCGCCACCTGGGCGGTCATGTTCCTGGTGGTCCTCGTGGGCTTCTACCCCAGGGTCACGACGGCGCTCTTTATCCACTTCTTCTGGTTCTTCCCGGTGATCGCCATGTTTGCGATGGTGACCACCCTCTTCCTCTTCTACGTCCACTACTACAGAGCCAAGAACAGGGCGCTACCCAGGAACATCGCGGCCGGGATGGCCGCCGGGTTCTTTATCTGGGTGTGGATGGTGATCCTGACCGGGATGGACACGTTCATGGTGTCGGGCGGCGGGGCCGGCGAGGCCGTCCCAAGCGGCGCCGTGGTGAGCAGCATCGGCGCGGCGCTCGATAGCATTGTCAGCCCGATGTGGTTTGTCCAGACTATTCACCGGACCTTCGGCAACCTCTCCTGGCCGGCCTACGCCGTCGCAGCCTGGGCGGCCTTCCGCTACAGCAGAGCCAAGAGTGCCGAGGACAAGGCCTTCTACGACTGGGCCGGCTCGATGGGCGTGATCTGGGGGACGGTCTTCCTGCTGCTCCAACCAGTGGGTGGCTTCGCGACGGTCTACGTTATGTCGAGGCTTGACTATAGCGCGGGGGACCTGACGGTCCCGGGCGCCTCCGGCCCCTACGAGCGGCTCGTGGGCAACGGGGGAGAGACCCTGACCTCGAACCTGCTGTACATCAACCTGTTGATGGTCGTGGTGCTCTTCGTGCTCTCGAACGTGGCGATGTACATGGGGGCAGGACGGCACCCGGAGCGCGCCGGACGACGCCCGATACAGTTCTTCGGACTGGTCGCGGCTCTGGCGGGGCTGTACTCGATCTCGCCGATTGCGGACTGGCCTTTTCTGTACATGCGCTACATCATGATCCTGATCATGGTCCTCGCGACCCTGGGGGCTATTGTCGCCTACATCCGGGGTCGGAGGCAGTTCAGCTACGGGAGCCCGAACGGCTGGTACCGCACTGTCCTCCTGTCCTTGGGCGTGCTGGCCGCCGTCGTGACGTTGAGCATGGGCTGGATGAAATCCAACTCGCGGGCACCCTACACTATATACGGCCAACCCGAGTATCAGGTGGAGAGTGAGACACCCGTGACCCCAGATGAGCTTCAGCCAGGAAATGCCTTCGAAACACCGGAACCCTAGAAGGAGTACCCGAGCTTGGCAGAGCTACAAAAAGATCCGGTAACCCGGGCCCAGTTTATCGTGATGGGCACGGTCGGAACGCTGGTGGGGGCCGTGTTGACCATCCCGCCTGTGGCCTTTATGTTGAGCCCCACGATCAAGACAAACTTCCTGGGGCAATCGGACGTCCCCGACGATTGGCATGAGTTGGGGAGCGTCTTCGAGGTTCCCTCGGGGACGCCGAAGCTCTACCGGGTGGAGTTCCCCCAGAACCAGACCTACAACGGGGAAGACCCCCTGCTGGGGAAGGGGACGATAATGAACGCGGTGCTGGTCTCCTGGATGGACGGTGAGATCCCAAGCGCTCTGGAGAATGCGAGCCAGGGGGGGCTTTCGGCGTCCCAGATCGAGGAGTTGACGTCGCAGCTAAACGTCATGAGCAACCACTGCGCCCACCTGGGGTGTCCCGTGAGGTGGTTCCCGGATAGGGACGAGTTCTTGTGCCCGTGTCACGGTGGTATCTACGACATAAATGGAGGCCTCATAGGCGGGCCGCCCCCGCAGGGTCTCTATTACTACGCCTTCGAGATACGCGAGGACGGGGGCATCTACGTAAAGCACGAGTTCACCAACGGTGAGCCGTGGGTGGTCTAGAGGAGGAGCCCGAAGAGAGATGATAGCCAGGATCAGAGCGTGGGCGTTAGGGGTAGGCCAGGCCGCGGCGGACTGGATGGAAGTGCGGACCGGCGTCGTGTCGATGCTGGAGCATTTCCTCTACGAGCCGGTGCCAAAGAGGGGGATGTGGCTCTATACGTTGGGGAGTGCCACGCTCTTCCTCATCGTGCTGCAGTTTCTGACCGGCATCCTCTTGCTCTTCTACTACGTGCCGACGACCGACGAGGCGTGGAACTCGATCTACTACATAATGACCGAGGCGTACTTCGGGCTCCTGATCCGGGGCATCCACTTCTGGTCGGCCAACGTCCTCATAGTCGTGGTCGGACTGCACATGCTCCGGACCTTCTTCAGCGGGGCGTACAAAGCCCCCCGGGAGTTGAATTGGGTCGTCGGCGTCGTCTTGATACTGCTGGTGACGGTCCTGGCGTTCACCGGATATGCGCTGCGCTGGGATGCGGAGGGGTTCTGGGCCTGGGAGGTCGGCATCAAGATAGGCTCCTACACACCCTTCGTGGGCAGTTACGTAGCTACCTTCCTCCTTGGGGGGGACACGGTAGGTCCGGCGACGCTCTCCAGGGTGTTCGCCATCCACGTGTGGCTCTTGCCGGCGCTCCTGGCTCCCCTTATCGGCATCCACCTGTACCTGTTGCGTAAGCACGGGGAGTTCGGGAGCGAGTTCGAGTACACAAAGCGCCTGGCGGAGCTCCGGGAGCGCAAGCAGATAGAAGAGTACGCGTTGTACGAGGAGGGTGATGAGTCCCCGCGAGAGTAAGGGCGCGAGACATACACGAGAGGCTGGGTGAGCGAGTTGGGTAGAGAAAAATGGAAGTAAGGCAGGGACCGGTAAAGCCGGTAGAAGAGGGAGAGATAATAACGGACGAGAACGTCTACGACCGTCCGGACGAGACCATGGGGTTTTTTCCGAGTCAGATCGTGGCGGATCTCGTTGTGTCGGCCATCCTCCTGGCGATCGTCGTCGCCTTGTCTTATCTGGTGCCCGCGCCGCTCACGGAGCCCATGGACCTCAGCACCGACACCTACGTGCCCAGGCCCGAGTGGTTCTTCATGTTCTACGACCAGATGTTGATGTTCTTCCCCGGTTTTGCGTTTATACCTTTCGGGGGGATTGTCATCCCGACGCTGGTCGTCATTGTCTTCTTTGCGGTCCCCTGGCTGGACAACGAGCCGGGACACAGCTCCGTAAAGCGTCCTTTCATGGGCGTAATAGCCTTTTTGGTGATACTGACGGTGATCATCAACATGTTGCTCGCGATCATCCGTATCTTGAACTTCCCCGGCGGGTCCCCTTGAGGAGGAGGTAGACAACAGTGCCAATAGGCGACATCGAGATCCCCGGTATCGGCAAGGAAGTCGTGATCGCGGTGCTGGCGCAGTCGCACATCTTTCACGCCGCGTTCATCGCCGGGATCCTGTTCATAGCCTCCATCAGCGAGTATCTGGGAGTGGTTACCAAGCAGCCCAAGTACGATCGGTTCGCGAAGACCGCGGCCATAGTGACGATTTTGATCTTCGCCGTAGGGTCTTCCGTCGCCATAACCTTCATCCTGGCCCTGATAACCCTGTACCCGGTCTTCTGGTCGTACATCCAGAACATCCTGTTCTGGGCGCTCTTTGCGGAGGCGTTCATGTTCGTGGGCGAGATCATCCTCATCTACGCCTGGTACGTCTCCTGGGAGAAGCTGGCCTACCGCAAGAAGCTGCACGTGGTCATCGGGTTTATGGCCGCGTTCCTGGTGATCGCGCAGGTTACCTTCATAAACGTGGTGGGCTCCTACCTGTTGACCCCGACGTTAGCCGAGGTGACCAACGTGGGGGCGACCTACCTGAACCCCACCTTCGTGCCGCTGAATATGCACCGGTTCGTCGGCAACATATCTTACGCGGGCTTCCTGGTGGCCGGGTGGGGGGCCTTGCGCTACCTCAGGAGCACGCGGGACGAAGACCGGGAATACTACGACTGGATGGGCCACTGGGGGCTCGTCTGGGGGTTCGGGTTCCTTCTCCTGCAGCCGTTCATAGGCTACGGGTACATGAAAGCGATCCGGGAGCACAACACCGCGGCTTTCGAGTACATAATGATGGGCGAGAAGTCCTGGCTCTTCATCCTGCTCGTGACCGAACTGGGGATAATGAGCGTGGCAGCTATGGCTTACTTCCTGCATAAGCTCAAGTTCGCGGTAAAGCCGATGCCCACCGCGCGCAACATAATGGTAGGCTCTTTGTGGTTCATGGCTCTCTTCAGCCTGCTGAACATGATCCCGTCTGATTTGAACTTGGTGCCCCAGATTGGGCTGGTGTTCGGCGAGCAAGACGACTACCTTCCGCTCGGGACCATGTATCCTTGGAAGTACATCGGGCTTATAGGGATGATGCTGGTGGGGGTCTTGGCGTTGGCGCTGTACCTCAGGGCTGCCGCTGGTGGCTTCCACTGGGGGCGTGCCAGCCGGTGGAGCCAGTACGCGTTGATCGCCACCGCCGTAACGGTGATCTTCACCATGCTCACGATGGGCTATACCAGGGAGACGGCCCGCAGGGGGGGAGATCCATCCGATGGTTCGGATGGTTTTCTGATCCAGGGCTGCATGACGCTAAACCAGAACATCGTCGCCGAAGGTTGCCCGGATGCGCCCGAAAAGACCATGGAGAAGGGCACCAGTTGATGATGTGGGAGATAGCGCAACCGACTTTGTTTCCTCCTATCGCGAGGTTCTTTATCGCGCTCCTGCTGATCTTGGTCATAGAGGGCAGCGCCGTACTCTTCGCCTTCTGGGTGTATTCCAAGTACGGCGAGGACGAATAGTCCGGTGCGCGGGAAAGAGAACGTGAGTGGTAGTTCGGGCGCCCCTTGCAGCCTTCCACTCGGTCTCTCCGGAGGGTACCGACCGAACGAGAGCGAGCCGCGAGCCATACGCGTTGGCCGGAGCCAGGGTAGCGGGACGTGCTCTGATGGCAGCGGAGGCGCGAAGGGCGAGCGTTTCCCGTCGCGCGGAGAAGGACCTCTTCGAGCCAGTCTCACCGGAGCTACGAGCTCTCGTTACTTTAGGAGGAGGTTAGTGTGAGCGTCGCCTTTTTGCAGGGCATAGCGGGAGCGTTACTGGTCGTCCTCTTGCTCGCTCTGGTCGGCGGCGGGCTGCTTCTCGCGGCCGTCTTCGGCAGGGCGGCCGGGGGGAGCCCGGACGACCGTCCCGATGTCGGGGGGAGGAGCGGATTGATCCTAGGTAGGATAATCTGCGCGGTCGGGTTGGGCTCCGCCATGATAGGGGCTTACTACGTCTCGGTGGGGACCAACGTCATGGGCATGCTCCTGGGGATGATAGGCTACTACCTTGGGGCCCGCGTCTTCGGGGTCGTAATAATCGTCCTCTCTACGATTACGCTCTTCATCGGGTTGCTGGTCGGGCAGGGTGCGGTACCGGGCGCCTACGACGAGATAATGAACGGTTATTTTCCTCGACATTGAGCGTGCCAGCGTTGTCCCTGAGCCGCTCCTATAACGAAGTATTGAGTTCTCGAGCTCTTCGAGGGTGAAGTGGAGGCGGCGGAGCCCTCGTCGGCGCTTTTGGGTAACGGACAACGATGTTTCTGGCAGGCAATGGGAGGAGAAGGTCAAAAGATGCCGATCACAAACGTTCAAGAGCTATTAGTCCACGAGCTGGCCGAGATCTACGACGCCGAGCACAGGTTCCTTGACGGGCAGGTGAAGATGGTCCACAGGGCCACGGATCACGAGCTCCAGAGGGCTATCGAGAACCACATCACACAGACCAGGCAGCACATAGGGAACCTGGAGCAGTTCTTCAGAGAGCTCGGCCAGGAGCCCCGGCGAGAGACGAACGAGGTAGCCCGGGGGCTGGTGAGTGAGGCTGAGCAGGGCATAGAGGAGGCCCAGAGCGACATTCTACGCGACTGCCTGATCGACGCCGCGGTGATCAAGGTCGAGCACTTCGAGATTGGCGGCTACCGGGCTTTGATCACCGGCGTGCGGCTGATGATGGGGCAGTCCGTTGCCTTGGACCTGCTTGAGGCGAACCTCGGCCAGGAGGAAGAGGCGGCACGCATAGCCGAGCAGAGCGCCGAGGGTCTGCTCCAGAAGGCCATGCGGGCGGAGGTGCCGGAGCAGGAAGGAATGGTGGACAAGATAAACAGGCTCAGAGGCAGGTTGACCGGCCAGTAGAGGACCGGACGGCGGCGACGGAAGTCGGGACCTTAGAGTTCCAGGTCCACGTACTCTCCCTCGCTCACGGTCGGATCGGTGTCTCCAAGCAGAGCCGTAATGCCCGAAGCGTTGGACAGAACCTCGACGTTGACCTTCCCTTCTTTGCGCACGCCGGGTTGCAGGAGGCTGTGCTCGGTGAACAGGATGTTCAGCTCGGGCCTTACGAAGACATTGTTTCGGTCCGGTTCGGGCTGGTACTCGATCCCCGATGCGTCGAAAAGGGTGATCGTCTCTTCAGTAAGGGTGACCGGCCTATCAGCTACATTCTCGGCGGTGAACTCCAGGCTTACATATCTGCCGGGCTCGCATTCCGGGGGGAAAGTAAACGAGCATAGCTCGGTCTCCAAGATGGCGTCGGTCACGGTCCAGGATACGTCCCCGGCGGTCACGGTCTCTCCTATGGCGATTGCCGCTTGTCCAGCTTGCTGGTTCGTGACCTCCGCCGTGGCCTCCAGACCTACGGGCTCCTCCGGCGCTATCGCCGGCTTACTGACAAAGGTTGCGTACCCCCCGACCATCACAGCGAGGAACAGCGCGACGACCCCCAGAGCGCTAAAAGTGGTCCTCATCACCGGTTCACCCGCCCCTCTTTGTGTTTGCTACCGGCAAAGGCCTCTGTAGGCGTTTCTTCTATGTACACCCTTCTCTTCCTTCCCCGATGTCTTCCATCTGACACGGAAGTCAGTCCTTAGCCCTGCTGAAGCAGAGACCTTTCCTATGAGAACAAAGTTTCCCCTATCTCACGTTTTCAAGCCAGGCCGAGTACAACTGCTACCTCGACGTCCGCTCTGGGCGCAACTCATCGGACTCGAACGCCCGCTCCAGTTGGTTACAAGCCGCTACCGCGAACTCGGGACCGCTAACTACCTCGTCTATCTCTCCCGGGACGAGATGCTGGCGCATGTACTCTTCCTGACTCGCATCCTCCAGGTTCTCGCCAACTTTCAAGCGGTGGATGAGATACTACAGAACCTTATCCTCTCGCACAGTGAAGATCCGCCGAACAACAGGTCCAACTCCTTGACTTCTAAGACGGTTGCTTTCCTCGGCAATTGCGGCCCTTCCACATTCTTCCTTAGCCCGTTATTACCAGCCCGCGAGGGTTTCGACGGATGGCCAAAGAAATCTTAACCGATCCCTTACGCAACGCTTACAGAGAACTAACCGCGTCGGGACACAATAGAGGGAAAGTGGGTGAAGAGGTTACTCGATCTCACGAACGAGCAGAGCGGGTTCTCTGGAGGAGACACAGGAGAGTCTGCGTGGAAAGCAGCCGGCCGAACGACCAGAGCGTAGGCGAGCAACGAGTGGAGAAGAACAAGGAGGAGCCGTCCCCGGCAAAGGGCATAACACAGTTCATGCTGGAGCACGCGAATAAGTGGGGCGTGAAGGGTCTACGGCGGTCACGATGATTCCAGATCATGTACGGCATGGGGGGCGAGCGTCGCCTTACGGAACAGGTCCTGGACGACCTGGAAGGCTACCGGGGAGCGAAGCCCGTGCGCATCGGCAACGGCGGGTCAACTCCCCCGACGACGACTGGCGCTTCCTTCTGGAGCTGGTAGAGAGCCGCGGGGCTGTGGGAGGAGCCCAACCACGGCTTATGGGAGGAGCGCGGCGAGCCCCAACACTTCGTGCTCTCCAAGACTATGTGCTGGGCCGCCCTCAACCGGGGCCTGCAACTGGCCGAGGAATCCATGCGAAAGGCACCCGAACGGCGCTGGAGAAGGCACGGGAAGAGGCTCGCGAGGCGATCGAGAGCGAAGACTACGACGAAGAGCACGGCGTGTTTACCCCGACTTTCGGGGGCAAGGAACTCGACGCGTCGCTCCTGCTTCTGCCCAAGATAGATTTCGTAGACTACAAGGACGAGCGCATGGTACGCACGATGGATGCGAACCTCGATGATGACGGCTTGCTAAAATGGTACTGTAGCGAGGAAGAGGGCCCCTTCCTGGCCTGCTCGTTCTGGCTCGTAGAGTGCCTGGCCAATCAGGGCCGGATAGATGAAGCGCAGGAGGCGTTCGACCGTACCCTGTCTAACCAGCAACGACCTCGGCCTCTTTTCGGAGATGTACGACACGAAAAACGGCGAGATGCTGGGGAACTTCCCGCAAGGATTGACCCACCTCTCGCATATTGCCGCCGCCCGCGCCCTGGCCGAGCATCAGGCGCCATCCTGAGGGCTTTGCAGGTGAACGGAACCGCGCCCCGGGAGGTCGCGAAAGAAAGTTCGTGAGGCGCCAAGGCTTCGGGGAACCGAAGTCAAGGTATAAAGAAACGTCTAAACGCGGAGTATCTCGTCAGGCAAACATCGAGGCTACCAGCGCATCGAGTCAGGCTGCGGGCGCTTTGTTCGGACTTGGAATCGGCTCTCGGCGCTTTTGATCTCCGGAAAACCACCAGGGTTGGCAGAGTCCCTCCGCGCGGTCCACGACCTGGGGAACGTAACCTGCTCTATTACCTTCTCACAGTGGGGCTCGGAGAAGACTGTCTTACGCACCCATCGCGCCATCCAGCCCGCCTTCCGTCGGTCGCCGGGGATACAAGACGCTGCAGGTGCTCCACTTCGCATCTAAGCAAGCGGACGAAGAGGGCCGCCTCCCCTGCTGAGACGAGATGCGCAATTGGTGGAAAGCGGTCAGCCCGAACGAGACGTTCTCACACAGGAGCGCATTACGCCGGGACTATGTTCAACGACCTGTAGAAAAGCACCGCGCTTCCTCGACGCGGCAGAGGTCAATAGTTCAAACTCATTATCGCCCGCTCTTTGTAGGTGCCAGCCCTCAGACAAGGCTTTCTTGAGGCGGTTTATTATCTCGTTATTCCTCACCTTCCTCGGGGAGTGGCTCTCCTGGTCGGGTAGAATCACGTTTCTGAACCAGGAGATTACAAGCGTTGGAGGAGTTGTGTATGACTGCGGTAAAGCTGCCCGATGGTAGGGAACTTCCGGTAGAGTCCGGCGAGAAGGCGCGGGACGTGGCTGAGAGGATCGGCAAACGCCTCGCCCGTGATGCCGTCGTTGCGAAGTTGAACGGAGAGTTGATAGACCTCGATGCTCCGCTGGACGGTGGGGGGGACTTCGAGGTCGTGACAAAGGACTCCGCCGAGGGGCTTGAAGTGCTGCGGCACTCGACGGCGCACGCGATGGCGCAGGCGATCCTCGAACTCTATCCGGGGAGCAAGCTGACGATAGGGCCGCCGATAGAGAACGGCTTCTACTACGACATCGAGGTTGATGGCCGGATCACCGACGAGGACCTGCCGCGTATCGAGGAGAAGATGCGCGAAGTGGTCGAGCGAGACCTGCCGATAGTACGCGAGGAGGTCTCGAAGGCCGAGGCAGAGGAGCTGTATCGGGACAACCCGTACAAGTGGGAGATAGTCTGCGACCTCGAGGACGGGGACATCACGCTCTACCGCCAGGGCGAGTTCGTGGACCTCTGCCGAGGTCCGCACGTCCCGAGCACGGGCGCTTTAGGGGCCTTCAAACTCCAGAACATCGCCGGAGCGTACTGGCGTGGCGACGAGAAGAACCCGATGCTCACCCGGATCTACGGTACCGCGTGGCCTACCGAGAAGGAGCTCAAAGCGTATCTCAGGCGGCTCGAAGAGGCGCGGGCGCGGGACCATCGCAAGATCGGCAAAGATCTCAAGCTCTTTACCTTCTCGCCGGATGTAGGGGCGGGCATCCCGCTCTTCCTGCCGAAGGGCGAGATGCTGCGGCACCTCATGGAGGGCTACGTGCGCGAGGTTCAGACCCGGCACGGCTACGAGCACGTCTGGACCGGTAACCTCGTCAACGAGCAACTCTACGCCAAGAGCGGGCACCTCGAGCACTACCGGGATGCGATGTTCCCGCCGATGAAGGACGGTGAGACGCGCTACCGCTTGAAACCGATGAACTGCCCGAGCCACATGACGCTCTACAACACCGAGGCTCACTCGTACCGTGATCTCCCGCTACGCTACGCCGAGTTCGCTACGCTTTACCGCTTCGAGAAGAGCGGGGAGCTCACCGGGCTCACGCGCGTACGGGCGCTTACGCAGGACGATGCGCACGTGTTCTGCACCGAAGATCAGGTACAGGAAGAGTTCGTCCGGGCCCTGGAGATTATCCGCGAGGTTCTCGACACCTACGGCTTCGTAGACTATAAGGTCCGCCTCTCGCTACGTGACCAGGAGTCCGACAAGTACGTGGACGACGAGGATAAGTGGGCCAGGGCGGAACGGGCCCTGCGGCTCGCTCTCGATGAGGCCGGCATCGTCTACGAGCCCGTCTCTGGCGAGGCGGCGTTCTACGGGCCGAAGGCCGACTTTATGGCGAGTGACGTGCTCGGGCGGGAGTGGCAACTCTCGACGATACAGGTCGACTTCATACAGCCGGCCCGGTTGGGATGCGAGTACATCGGCGAGGATGGAGGAGCGCACACGCCGGTGCTGTTGCACCGGGCCGTGACCGGGACCACCGAACGTTTCATGGCGGTCTTGATCGAGCAGTACGGGGGGGCGTTCCCGTTGTGGCTCTCGCCGGTTCAGGCGGTGGTCATCCCGGTCGCCGACCGGCACCTAGACTACGCCCGCGAGGTTCGGGAGAGGCTTGTCGGCGAGGGGTTCAGGGTCGAGGTGGACGACGCGCTGACGAGCATGCAGAAGAAGATCCGGGAGAACGCCAGGCAGAAGGTGCCCTATCTCCTCATCGTTGGCGATAACGAGGCGGGCGAGGGGACGGTAAACGTCCGGAAGAGGGGCGAGAAGGCGCAGGAGGCCGTGGAGGTCGGGGAGTTCGCCCGGCGCATGGGCGAGGAGGTTGCAGCGCGCGATTCTTATAGACGGGGGTAGCGTCGCCAGGGTATAATAAGAAGCGTAAGTTGGGGACCGTATCCGCTCGAAATCTCTAGCAAGACCATCTTCGGCGGTTCGGCGGCCCCGCAAAATCGATAGTGGAAGGAGTGGTGTACATAGCCACGGAAGAAGAGCCGAGGATCAACGGCCAGATCAGGGCGCGCTCGGTGCGTCTCATCTCCGATACCGGAGAGCAGTTGGGGATCAAGCACATAAGGGAAGCTATGGAGTACGCCGAGCGGCGGGATCTCGACCTCGTCGAAGTCGCCGCTGACTCGGACCCGCCCGTAGCCCGCATCATGGACTACGGCAAGCACAAGTATCAGAAAGAGCAGTCGCGCAAGGCCGCCCGCAAGAAGCAGGTCAACATCAACGTGCGGGAGATAAAGCTCCGCCCAAAGATCGGCGACCACGACTTCAACACCAAGCGCGGCCACGTCGAGCGCTTCCTACGCGGTGGCGACAAGGTGAAAGTCACGATCATGTTCCGCGGACGCGAGGTGCAGCATCCGGACCTGGGTGAGAAGCTCCTTCGCAGGCTCGCGGATGACCTCGGTGGCTACGGGCGCATCGAGAGCCAGCCGAACCTCGACGGTCGTAACATGGTCATGGTCATGGCCCCGAGAAAGGACGCGCCCCCGAAAGGCGAGGCTCCGAAGGACACGGCCCAGGGCGAGAGACAGGAACAGAGCGCCGCCCGCAGCTAACGGTAGCTATCTGTTACAATTCGTCCCGTCGTAGAAGCGAAACGGCTACTCCCGTGCCGTAAGCTTCGTTTTGCCGGTACACAAGAAACGCGGAGGAAGACAAATGCCGAAGATGAAGACCCATAAGGGGGCCGCCGGGCGCTTCGAGGTTACGAAGAAGGGCAAGCTCAAGCGGCGCAGGCAGGGCCACAACCACATCCTGGAGAAGAAGACCACCAAGCGGAAGCGGCGTCTGAACACTCCGACCGTGATCCACAAGTCCGATGAGGCGCGCATCAAGCGCTTGCTGGGGGTGAAATAGATGGCCCGTACGGCACGCAGTCTCCACGCTCGCAAGAAGCGCAGGAAGGTCTTAGAGCAGGCCAAGGGCTATCGGGGGACGAAGAACAGCTCCTACAAGCGGGCCAAGGAGCAGGTCTGGAAGAGTGGGGTCTATGCGTATGAGGGGCGCAAGCAGCGCAAGCGGGACTTCCGGGCGCTGTGGATACAGCGGATCAACGCTGGCGCCCGCGAGCATGGGCTCTCGTACTCGCAGTTCGTGCATGGTCTAAGGCTCGCCGAGATAGACCTGGACCGCAAGATCCTGGCCGACCTCGCCGCCACCGAGCCCGACGCCTTCGCCGCAGTCGTCGAAAAGGCGAAAAACGCTCTCGATGGAGGCTCTGAAGAGGGTCGCTCCCAGGGGGAGGGGCGACGTACCCGGGAGGCCGAGACCGACAACACGGCTCGAGACGCCGGGGTGGAGGCAACAGAAGCCGCCGAGCGCAAAGCCGAGGAGTTGGATGTGGACCTCGAAAAGGTTGAGGGCTCTGGTTCGGGGGGGCGTGTCCTGGTCGAGGATGTCGAAGAGGCGGGTGGAGAGATCAGCGCCACCGACGCCGCCGAGAGCAAGGCCGAGGAGCTAGGAGTGGATCTCGCCACGATCGAGGGCACCGGCGCCAGCGGGCGCGTAACCGTCGGGGACGTAGAGAACGCCGCCAAAGAAAAGGGCGAGAAGGCCGACTAGAACTCCGGCGCCCTAAACGTTGTCTCGGAGGCTCTCCGCCCCGCGTCTGATCGCCCTTGGATTCGCTGTGTTCATGAGTCTCGGGACGCTACTGCTGAAGTTGCCGGCGTCTACCCAGGAGGGGATCTCCTGGGTAGACGCTCTTTTCATCTCCGTGAGCGCCGCCAGCGTCACAGGGCTTTCGTCGGTGGACTACGCGGCTACTTTCACAACCTTTGGAAGCACTGTGGTGATGGTGCTGATGCAGGTCGGTGGTCTCGGAATCATGGTCTTGACTACGCTGGGTGCTTTGCTGGTCGGACAGAGAGTAGGCTTTCGCAGCTTGCTCACGGTTCGCGAAGAGCTTGGGAGCGTGGACTCGCCGCGTAACGTCTTCAGACTCCTCGGGCAGATAGCCGCTATCACCTTACTCGTAGAGGCTCTAGGCGCTGCGTTCCTCGTTATCAGCTTCCTACGTCATGGTCTGGGCTATGCTGAGTCCCTCTTCCAGGCGGTATTTCACGCTATCGCCGCGTTCTGCAACTCCGGGTTTACAGCCTTGCCGGATGGGGATCTCACCGCGTATGCGGGCGACCCGATCGTTAACCTGGTGTTCGTCGCGCTCATAATCCTCGGAGGGCTTGGTTTCCCGGTGCTCGTGAATATCTACTTCTACCGGAAGATGCGACGGTTGACACTGCACTCCAAGCTCGTCCTCGTTACATCGGCGATCCTTATCGCGGTCGGGGTTCTGAGCGTGGCCTTGCTGGAGTGGACGAACCCCGCGACCTTGGGAGGTGAACCGGTTGGGACGCGATTGTGGATGTCGCTCTTCCAGGGGGTGACGCCTCGCACGGCGGGGTTCGCCACCGTAGACTACGAGCAGATGAACGAGTCTACGCTCTTCGTGCAGATCGGGTTGATGTTCACCGGGGCGGCGCCGGCCTCGACCGGCGGAGGGATAAGGGTTACGACGGTCGCGCTCCTGGTGTTGGTCGTCCTGGCGCTGGCGCGGGGGCAGGAGGAGGTGAGCGCCTTTGAGCGGCGCATTCCGCGGCCTCTTGTTCAAAAGGCGCTGGCGGTGCTCTCGATCTCCGCGCTCGTGGTCATCGCCGCGACGCTCGCGCTGATGGTCTCCGACGGCTTGACGCTGGTGCCGGCGATATTCGAGGTCACGAGCGCCTTCGGGACGGTGGGGCTCTCCCTGAACGTCACGCAGGAACTCTCGACGTTCGCTAAACTGGTCATATTAGGGGTGATGTTCTTCGGGCGCGTGGGGCCGATAACCCTGATCCTGGCGCTCTCGGCCCGCAAACCGAAGGGCTACGTCTACCCGCAGGAGGACATAGCGGTAGGGTGAGGGGTTGAGTTGAGCAAACAGTTCGCGGTGATAGGGATGGGCAGGGTCGGCGCCTCGCTCGTGAGGACCCTGGACGCCTTGGGTCACGACGTACTGGGCATAGACCGTGAAGAAGACCGTATACAGGACCTCTCCGACGAGTTGCCCGGTATTCATCTGGTCGCGGCGAACGCTGCGGAGGCCGAGGTCCTGCGCAACCTGGGCCTGGAGCAGTTTGACGGGGCAGCGGTTGTGATCGGGGAGAGCATTCAGGATAGCGTACTGGTGACCCTCATCCTTAAAGACCTGGGCCTGCCGATGGTCTTCTCGCGCGCGAACAATGACCTGCACGCTCGCGTCCTGGATAGAATAGGTGCCGACCACGTTATCCAACCGGAGAAAGAGTTTGGCGAGTTCCTTGCGCGCCAGATGTCCCTGCCCGGCATTCAGGACTACCTGGAGCTCGGCAACGACGAGGCGCTCATTGAGATAGAAGTGCCCGAAGAGTGGGTCGGCAAGTCTCTCGCGGACCTAAGTCTTCACCGCAAAAAAGACCTCACGGTGCTTGCGATCAAGGGCAAAGACAAGGGCGGCACCCTGCCGCAGCCCAATACCGCGCTTGAACAAGGGACAATCCTTGTCATCGGTGGTCCCAAGAAGGAGCTGGATCACTTCGATCCCAACGCAGTGTGACCCTCTCGAACGCCGCCCTCAAACGGCTCGCCAAGCTCAAGCAGAAGAAGTATCGCGAAGAGATGCGACTCTTCCTTGCGGAAGGCCGAAACCTCATTGAAGAGGCCACGGTAGCGCCCGAATACCTGCTCACCGATCCAAACGCCGCAAAGCAGCTCTCCACCCTCACCACTCCGACCGGACCGGTCGCCGTCTTTCCGTTCCTCGACGTTTCCGCCGCGGAGTTGCTGAAGGAGAGAAACCGAATCGTCTTTTTGTACGGCGTCCAGGATCCGGGGAACGTCGGCACGACCATACGCGCAGCCCACGCCTTCGGGGCCGGGGTCGCGCTCTCGACCGGCACTGCCGACCTCTACAACCCCAAAACCGTGCGCGCCACGATGGGCTCGATCTTCCACGCCCCGATAGCCCGGGAGGTGAGCCCCTTCTCATTCCTCGACGAGGCGAAAACACGCAACTTCATCCCGGTAGCCGCGACGGCGGGAGGAGGGGAGCG
This sequence comes from uncultured Rubrobacteraceae bacterium, assembly GCA_902806075.1. Taxonomy (GTDB): domain Bacteria; phylum Actinomycetota; class Rubrobacteria; order Rubrobacterales; family Rubrobacteraceae; genus Rubrobacter_F. The sequence goes on along the minus strand of CADCVG010000085.1, from coordinate 10,216 downwards.
CCCCTCTTCGCTGCCTGTGGAGAAGCTTATAATCGTCGTGGGGGCGGAAGGCGGCGGCCTGCCGGAGGAGGTCGTATCGGCTTGCGCAAGGACGGTCATGATACCGGTGCTCGCGGAGTCCTTGAACGTGGCGCTCGCCGCTTCGATACTGCTCTACGAGGCGTATAGCCGTGTGCTACCATAGCCCCCGATGACGGCGGCCGAGCGTATAGAAGAGCTTCGCGAGGAGGCCCTCTCCGCCGTCGCTTCGGCAGGCTCCACTTCAGACCTCGAATCTGTACGCGTGAGGTACCTGGGCCGGTCGGCCGAGCTTACCGAGATCAAGAAGAGCATCCGGGACCTTCCTCCCGAGGATCGCAAGGCGGTCGGCGGGGCCTCGAACAAGGCGACAAAGGAGATCGAGGGCGCCCTCCACGAGCGCCTGGAGAGCGTCGCCGCTACTGAACGTGAGGAGCGCCTGCGGGCCGAGGCCGTGGACGTCACGCTCCCCGGCACGCCTTACCTCAAAGGCAGCCTCCACCCCTCGTTGCGTGTAATAGATGAGGTCGTGGACTTCTTCGTGGGGCTGGGTTACAGGGTTGCCGAGGGGCCGGAGGTCGAGACCGACTATTATAACTTCACCGCGCTCAACATCCCGCCCGGTCACCCGGCGCGAGGCATGCAGGATACGTTCTTCCTCGACGAGGGGCTGGTGCTGCGGACGCACACCTCGCCCGTTCAGATCCGGACGATGCTCTCCCAGGAGCCGCCGGTCTACGTCGTCTGTCCGGGGCGGACCTACCGGCGCGACTCCGACCCCACGCACACGCCGATGTTCAACCAGATCGAGGGTCTCGCGGTGGACAAGGGCCTCACTCTAGGCCACCTCAAGGGCACTCTTGCGGCGATGGCCCGTCACGTCTTCGGCGAGGATGTAAAGGTGAGGCTGAGGCCGAGCTACTTCCAGTTCGTCGAGCCGGGCGTAGAGCTGGACGTGAGCTGCTTCCGTTGTGGCGGCAGCGATCCGAACTGCAAGGTCTGTAGGGGAGCGGGTTGGATCGAGATGCTCGGCGCCGGGATGGTAGATCCGGCGGTCCTCACCGAGGTCGGTTATGATCCCGAGGAGTACACTGGATTCGCCTTCGGGATGGGCCCGGACCGCATGGCGATGGTCAGGTACGGCATCCCGGACCTGCGGCTCTTCTTCGAGGGCGATCTACGCTTTCTTCACCAGTTTTAGTTTAGAAGGGAATACCTGTGCGCGTTCCGCTAAGTTGGCTCCGCGAGTACGTAGACTTTGACCTTTCGGCTGACGAGCTCTCCGACCTCTTCTCCTTGCGCAGCCAGGAGGTAGATGGGCTCGATCGTCTCGGCGTGCTCGATGGCGAGGTCGTGGTGGGAGAGGTCGTCGAGTTCGGGCAGCACCCCAACGCCGACCGTCTCAACGTCGCGAAGGTGGACCTCGGCGGGCAGGAGGTCCAGATCGTGGCTGGCGCCCCGAACCCTTACTCCGGCGCTCGTGTCCCCATCGTCCTCCCCGGCAGCACCCTGGCCGACGGCCGCAAGCTCAAGAAGGCGAAGCTACGCGGCATGGAGTCGTTCGGCATGATGATGAGCGAACGCGAGCTCGGCATCTCGAACGAGCACACGGGGATACTGCTCCTCGACGAGTCCTACGAGGTCGGACGTCCCGTCTCGGACTACTTCCCCGTGGGCGACACCGTCCTGGAACTGGACGTGAATCCCAACCGGCCGGACCTGTGGGGCATGATCGGGGTGGCTCGCGAGCTGGCCGCCATCCTCAAAACAACCTTCCGCATCCCCGAGCCGCGCTTCGAGGTGAACGGAGAGCCCACCTCGGCCTATATCTTGCGGGTTGAGGCCCCGGACCTCTGCCCTCGCTACGACCTGCGCCGCGTATCGCACGTCCGGCCCGGTGAGAGAGCTCCCCTGGAGATGCGCCGCCGCGTGCATGCCGCCGGGATGCGTCCCATCAACGCGATAGTCGACGCCACGAACTACGTCATGATCGAGACCGGACAACCGATCCACGCCTTCGACGCCCACCAGGTCCGGGACGGCATCGTCGTCCGCCGCGCCCATCCCGGCGAAGAGATGACGATGCTCGACGGCCAGACCAGACAACTCGACGAAGAGATGCTGGTTATCGCCGATGAGGAGCGCGGCCTCGTCGTCGCCGGCGTCATGGGAGCGGAGACCGCCGAGGTAGACGACGAGACCACAGACGTGCTCGTGGAGGTTGCTACCTTTAACGGACGCAACATCATGGAGACCAGCCAGCGCCTCGGCCTGCGCACCGACGCCTCCGGGCGCTTCGAGCGCGGCCTCGACCCGGAGATGGTCGCTTACGCCATGGAACGTGTCACCGGCCTCCTTGCCTGGAACACTGGCGGCTGTCCCGCCCCCAACACCCTGAGCCACTATCCTGAGCCTGTGGCGCCCTGGCAGGTGCCGCTCCGACTCGCGCGGGCGGAGCTCTTGCTCGGGATGCCGGTCGAGGAGGGAGAGGCCGCGGAGAGGCTGGAGCTGTTGGGGTGTAAAGTCGGGCGCGAGGACGGGTGTTTGCTGGCGGATGTACCCACCTTCCGCCGAGATCTCGGAAGGGAGGCCGACCTGATCGAGGAGGTAGGCCGCCTCATTGGTCTGGAGAACGTCCCCGCGAGGCTCCCGGGCGTCCCGCTCCCCGGCGGCCTCACCCCGAACCAGAAGAAGCTGCGAAGCCTCCGGCGCCTTCTAGCAGATCTCGGTCTCGCCGAGGCCGTGACCTACCCCTTCGGCCCCGACCGATGGATTGAAGATCTCGGCCTAGACGACGACGGACGTAGAGCTTTGAAGCTACGCAACCCGTTGAGCGCGGAGGCGGGCAACCTCCGGCCCGCGCTCCTGCCGGGCCTCCTCGACGCGGCGGCGCGCAACCGCTCCTTCGGCGCCCGTGGCGGCGCCCTCTTCGAGGTCGGGCACGTCTTCGAGCCCCAAGAGCAACCCGAGGGAATGCGCGAGTACGCCCTCCGCTACCGCCTGTCCGGTGAGATCGGTCTGGACGCGGAGATGCCCGCCGAGCTCCTCACGGGCGTCGTGGAGAAGGGAAAGGTCGCGGGCGTGCTCGCGGGCAACGTCCGCCCGCCCGGGTGGAACATTCCCGCCATCACCGCCGGTTTCTTCGAGGCGAAGGGGCTCGTCGAACGTCTTGTCCCCGGCGCGGTCTTCGAGCCGCGGCCCCGCCCCTTCCTTCACCCTGGCCGGGCCGCCGCCGTGCTCCTCGACGGCGCGGAGGCCGGTTGGGCAGGTGAGCTTCACCCGGACGTAGCCGCGAGGTTCGGGCTGGAAGGCTGGCCAGTCGCCGCCTTCGAGTTGGACCTCGGGTCGACCGAGCCCGATCCCCTCATGCGGTTCGAGCCTTTCTACAACGTGCCGGCCGTCTCGATGGACCTCGCCGTCGTCGTAAACACGGACGTTAGAGTCGGTGAGATGTTGGAGGCGGTGGCGTCTCTCGGCAGCCCAATCCTCGCCGACGCCCGCGTCTTCGACGTGTACGAGGGCGCCCAGGTACCCTCGGGCCAGAAAAGCGTAGCCCTCAACTTCACCTTCCAGGCCGCGCAGACCCTCACCGACGCGGAGGTCAAGGCGGAGCTCGACCGCATCTCCGAACAGCTGCGCGAGGCCTTCGGCGCCGAAGTACGCGGCACTTAGGCTGCTGCAGGGGAAGACGTAGCGTAACCTGCCGCGCGAACAGCACGGGCCAAAGCGCGCTATCACTTACTCTCTCTTCGTTGTGCTTCTCTCACCGCTTGTGGCCGCTCTCTAGATGCTTCAGGCGGGTGGAACGGACGAATCGTAATCGTAGAGGGAGAGACCTTCGACCTCTCGCTCGTACTGGAGCAGCCAGAAGAGGGAAAGGTGACTAGCAGCGGAAGGGTCGACTCTGGCATTATCGAGGATGCGGCATACGTCTGGCCGGTACGGTCTCCGGTCTGCGGGGTGAAATGGGATTTGACTACCAGCGCGACATCTCCTGGGACCAGATGGAGGGGCGATTTCGTGGCGCCGGAACGGATTGCGAGGTAGATGTGCCCTGACGATGATCCACTAGAGGGCCGTCGCTCTCCTCGGTTCTAAGTCTTGAGGCGAACCTTACGACTCGTTGTCGGCATCACGTTGGCGCCACTCGGAGGCGAGGAGCCTCATGAGGATCGCGTCGTGGTACTCCCCGTCGCGCCGTACAGCCCCCTGCATCCGGCCCTCTCTCTGGAACCCTAGGTTCTCGTAGGTGGAGATCGCCGCCTCGTTGAACTCGAAGACACTCAGGCCCACCCTGTTCAGACCCAGATCTTCGAAGGCGTAGCGCAGAATAACCTGTATGGCCTCCGTGCCGAGGCCCCTGTCCCGGTCCTTAGCCTCGCCCACGATTACAGAGAGGTCAGCCGAGGCGTTTGCTTCGCTGAGGTTCATCAAGCTGATGATCCCGATGGGCTCCTCCTCGCCCTCCTCGTGTATGGCGAAGGAGTCGTCGAGGCTCGATACTTCCCTATCCTCGAAGAGCCGCTCTACCGCCGCCCGGTGCATCGGCTCCGCCATCCAGCTCGTGAGCCGCCAGACCTCTTCGTCTCCGTACCAGCGCGCGTACAGCGGATAGTTGGCGCGCTCGTGACGCCGCAGTTCGACGCCCTCTCCAACGAGCCTATGTGTCCTCTTCGGCGTCCGCACAGCGCCAATAATATCTGCTTGGGTTAGCGTGTGCGTTAAAATACTGTCGAGATGAAAATAATTCCCGACAGAATAGTAGCCCTGGGATTTGGCAAGTACGTCCGGGCCGATAAGATCGTCGCGCTCGTCCCAATCGAAGAGGAGCGCGGTAGCGGGCGGCGTACTCTCGTCTACGTGGACACCCTCCCCGAGCCCCTCGTCGCGAGCCGGACAGAGGGTACGATACTACGGGACATGGTAGGTCTCGAGAGTGGTTCCGTGGAGTTGTTACGAGAGCTCCAGATGCAGATAGGACAGGTAAGGCCCCTGTTAAAGTCCTCTATTCGCTCGGAGGCCGGCCTGGATCTCGACCAGCTCTCTCGCCGCATCTCGGACCTCACCGGCGAGCAGTGAGCCCTCGGGAGGTCCTCGAAACTGCTTTCTATGACCGGGACCCCAGGCAGGTTGCCGTGGATCTTTTGGGTTGCGTCCTCGTACACGAGACCGCCGAGGGTCTTGCTTCAGGCGTGATCGTCGAGACGGAGGCGTATCGACCCGAGGATCCCGCCTGCCACGCCTACAAGGGCCCCACCATGCGCAACCGCAACATCTTCGGCCGCCCCGGCATCGCCTACGTATACCTCTCATACGGCATCCACAAGCTCCTCAACGTCGTTTGCGAAGGGGAGGGCGTCGGCAGCGCCGTCCTCATCCGGGCGCTCAGGCCCCTAGAAGGGCTGGAGGCGATGCGCGAACGTCGCAAGAGGAAGATGGATCTCTGTAACGGTCCCGGTCGACTTACCCAGGCTTTGAACATCGAGTTAGCCCAGGACGGCACGGAGCTTACAGAAGCTCCGCTCTACATCAGACGCGGGGACGCCCCGGAGGGTGAGGTCCTGTCTACCACCCGCATCGGCATCAGCCGCGGTACGGAGCTACCGTGGCGCTACCTCGTGGAGGGCGAGAGAGATATCTCCGTACAACCAAAGACAATCGCCGAACGGGGCCTCGAACGCTCCGGTCTGGTCCCCTAACCGGCGGGAGTCGGCGCCGCGAGCGGCGGTTCGTCGGGGGGCGCAACTGGAGGCATTGCGGGTGGGATTTCAGGGGGAGTGCCGGCCGGGGGAGCGGGCTCCGGCGTCGTGGTCTCGCCGGGCTGCTCCGTGCTCGTGGGCTGGACGGCGCTGGGGCTCTGGGACGGGTTCGTCGTGCCCGCCGGGGCGGGAGGCTGCGAGACCTCGATGCCTTCGAACTTCTCTATTGGGTTGTCCTTTAGGACCTGGCGCATGTAGCTCTGCCAGATCACGGTCGGCGGGGCGAGGGGACCGAGTTGCTCACCGCCGATGTTCAGGAGACCGTTGAGCGTCTGCCCGCCCTCCGCGTAGCCCATCCACACCCCGGTCGTCAGCTGTGGGGTGAAGCCGATAAACCAGGAGTCGAAGAAGTTCTCCGTGGTGCCGGTCTTGCCGGCCGCGGGCCGCTCACCGAGAGAAGCCTTGTACGCGATGCCCTGGGTAATGTCCCCGATCATGATCTCCGTCGCCTTGCGGGCTACCTCGGGGTCTATGACCTGCTCGTCCTCCGCTGGAGGCGCGGTTTCGAGGACCTCTTCGTCCTCCTCTCCTTCGTTGCGCACCACCTTCTCGACCAGCGTCGGCGTCACCCTCTTGCCCTCGTTGGCGATGGTGGCATAGGCGGTCGTCATCTCGAACGGCGAGACCTCCTGAGTGCCGAGGACTATGGACGGGTGCGATCCAAATTCCGCCGAGACGCCCAACCGCCCGGCGACGTCCGCGACCGCCTGCGGGCCATTCTCCAGGCCCCGGCCCTCCACGTTCAGCACAAGGTCGGTAAAGACCGAGTTGTCCGAGAGCCACAGCGCCTCCTTCAGGCTGATGGAGCCGTGCTCCTTCTCCTCGTAGTTCTCGACCTGCCACTTCTCCGGCTGGCCCTCCGCGTCCTTTATGGTGTACTTCTTGTCCTCCGAGACGAACTCGGTCGAGGGGTCTATGCCCTGCTCGAGCGCGGCGATCAGGGCGAACGGCTTGAAGGAGCTGCCCGGCTGGCGTCTGGCCTGCGTGACGAGGTTGAAGTCTGACTCTCCGTTTCGGCTGCCGATCATCGCCGTTACGTGCCCGGTCTCCGGTTCGATGGAGACGAGCGCGGCGTCCGGGTTGCCCTGGTCCTTGAGGTAGCCGTTCGGCCCGTGCAGTGTCTCCTGGGCCGCCACCTGCGCCTCCAGGTCGAGGGTGGTATACACGCTCAGGCCGCCCGCGAGCACCGTGTTCGTCCCGTACCGGTTCACCAGCTCTTCCCGCACGACCTCCGCGAAGTTCTGGGTCAGCGCCGGGCCGGAGAGACCGGTCTCGACCATCGGTGCGTTGGGCCAGGGCCTCGGGAGCGACTCGTCGAGCGCGTCCATGTAGTTCTGGCGGGTGATATAGCCGGCGTTGAACATCTTCTCCAACACCAGGTCGCGCTGGACCGCCGCCTCGTCGCGGTTTGACCCGAGCGTAGAGGGAGCCCAGAGCAGTCCGATCAAGGTGGCCGACTCGCCAACGGTGAGGTCCTCGGCCGATTTGTTGAAGTACGTCTCGGCGGCGGCCTCGGCACCATAGGCGTTGCTGCCGAAGTACACCGTGTTCAGGTACATACCGAGGATCTCGTCCTTCTCATGCTTGCGCTCGACCTCGATGGCTATCCCCGCCTCCTTGAGCTTTCTGGAGAGAGAGCGGTCCTGCGAGAGGTAAGCGTTCTTCACGTACTGCTGCGTGATCGTACTCGCTCCCTCGACGGCCTCGCCCGCCCGGACATCCGTCCACAGCGCGCGGATGATCCCCCAGAAGTCCACCCCGCCGTGCTCTTGGAACCTCTCATCCTCCTTGGCGACCAGCGCGTCGAGCAGGCTTGGCGGCATGTCCTCTAAGGGAGCCGTCTTCCAGTTGTCGCCCTGAAAGATCGTACCGATCACCCGCGTCGACCCCTCAGTGTCCCCGATCGGCTGCGAGTATATGTAGGTGGGGTGCGAGGGACCGGCCGACACCTTATCCAAATTCTCGACAGCCTTGACGAGCCCGAGATAGCCGCCCGCCACGGCCGAGAGCACCGCGACGAGAGAGCACAAAAGGGCGTAGCCTACCCAGCGCAAGAGGCGAGTCCGGCGGCTGCCATCTTTGCGGCCCTTCTTAAAGGAAAGCGGGAGACCGGCGCTCTTCCTGCCTGGCACCGGGACGGCGGTACGTTTCGTGCGACGTCTCTGATAGGTGCCGGCCATCGATGCGGTATAGTACATCAACCGTTGGAGGGTTACATTGATATTGCGATCAGGTTGCGTTTGATTAATGACCGAAGCATCTAAGCTCGAACGAATCTACGCCAACGCGGTGGACGTGATCCCCCGCGTGGAGTTGGACCGTCGCCTCAAGAGCGGCGCTACCTTGCGTGCCAAGCTCGGGATAGACCCCACCGCCCCCGACATTCACCTCGGCTTCGTCGTCGTCCTCAAGAAGCTCCGGCAGTTCCAGGACCTCGGGCACACGGCTGTGCTCGTGATCGGGGACTACACCGCGAGGGTAGGCGACCCGTCGGGACGCAACGAGACACGCCCCATCCTCTCGCCCGAAAAGATCGAAGAGAACACGAAGACCTACCTCGAACAAGCCTACCTCGTCCTCGACAAAGACCGCACAGAGGTCCGCCGCAACTCCGAGTGGCTCGCCCCCCTCACGATGGCAGACATAATAGGACTCACACGCGCCACCACCGTCGCCCGCATCCTGGAGCGCGACGACTTCAGCAAGCGCTTCCGGAGCGGAGACCCCATATCACTGACCGAGCTACTCTACCCGCTAATGCAGGCCTACGACTCGGTCGCTATAGACGCCGATGTCGAGCTCGGCGGCACCGACCAGCTCTACAACCTCCTCATGGGCCGCCACATAATGGAGTACTACGGTAAGACGCCCCAGTGCGTCCTGACCACCCCGCTACTCGTCGGCACCGACGGCACTGCCAAGATGAGCAAGTCTTTGGGCAACTATATAGGTGTTGTCGAGAACCCGCGCGACGTCTTTGGCAAGGCCATGAGCATCCCTGACAAGACCATGCCGGACTACTACTCGCTACTCCTCGACCGCTCCCCACCCGAGGCAGAGCCTGTCGAGCAGAAGCGTGACCTCGCCCGCTCTCTCGTCCGCACCTTCCACGGCGAGCAAGCCGTCACCGACGCCGAGGAGCACTTCAACGCCGTCGTCCGGCGTGAAGTCCCCGGGGACGCCCCCGAGATCCCCCTGCCAGAAAGCGCGGAAGAGGTCTGGATCGTCGACCTCATCGTTCGAGCCGGTTTCGCCAAGACCAACGGTGAGGCGCGCCGCTTCGTAAGGGGTGGGGCGGTGCGCCTCGACGGTGAGATCGTCAGAGATGAGAGGCTCTCCCTTCCAGTCGAGTCCCTCACCGGCTCGGTACTCCAGGTCGGTAAACGTCGTTACGCCCGGCTCGTCGCCCCCGCCTGAACCACCACCGAATTTTTTCGCCGCCTCGCTTGACCTCATCTCAAACCGCGCTACAATACCTCTCGCCGACACCTCAGACGGCCCCGGTCAATGAGCCGGGAGGGTGGGAATCACAAAGGTTCTACACAACGCAGAGGTAATGTCCCGCCGAGAGGCGAGGGGCTTGAGTCGGCGAGAAATGGATAGAGGTAACGCAAAAATCTTTGTGGTTGTCTTTGACAGGCGCGGATAAGCTGCTATAATCCCTCTACCGATGACCGGAAGCGATTTGACAACCGAGGCGGCGCGCTAGGGTAACTTCCCGACAGATTGGGGAGAAGCCCGAGGCCCACTCACTGAGTGGGTTTTTGTTCGCCCGTAGGGAGTGAAATCCCGGTCCTAGCTCCGCCGAGAGGCAGGGGTTTGGAGGCCTTGAAAACTGAATAGTAGCGAAAGACCAAGTAGTGATACAGGTAAACCTGTCATTACGCTGGGACTGACTCTCCGCGATCCGAGAGTAATCTGGAGATCGCCACCGTGGGTAGCGCCCACGACCTTACTTAGCTTCTATGGGCCTATGGCCCTGATGAACTATTGTTCGGAGAGTTTGATCCTGGCTCAGGACGAACGCTGACGGTGTGCTTTAGACATGCAAGTCGAACGAGAAAGCCCTTCGGGGTGAGTAAAGTGGCGAACGGGTGAGTAACACGTGGGCAATCTGCCCCTCGCAGGGGGATAACCGGGGGAAACCCCGGCTAATACCCCGTACGCTTACGGAGCCGCATGGTTCCGTAAGGAGAGGTAGCTTCGGCCATCCGGCGAGGGATGAGCCCGCGGTACATTAGCTAGTTGGTGGGGTAACGGCCCACCAAGGCGACGATGTATAGCTGGTCTGAGAGGATGATCAGCCACACTGGGACTGAGACACGGCCCAGACTCCTACGGGAGGCAGCAGTCGGGAATCTTGCGCAATGGGCGAAAGCCTGACGCAGCAACACCGTGTGAGTGATGAAGGCCTTCGGGTCGTAAAGCTCTGTTGTTGG
>CADCVG010000084.1:44455-74972 GCA_902806075.1 uncultured Rubrobacteraceae bacterium | reverse complement strand
CCGCGGGTTACCCTCGGTCTGGCTCTGGAGGGTCTGGATCCAGTTCTGGAAGAAGTCCTGCGTGAGCCTAAGGTTGCTCTCCTGCAGAGAGACCGTCCTGTCGGCGAGCATCTGGAAGGCCTGCCTGGCCGAATCGGTTAGCTCTTCGCTAGCCTGATTGATGTTCTGCGCCTGCTGCTGATCCATAACTTTGGTTCCTTTCGTGTGTTAACGCTTTACTACTTCATACCTACTTATAGGACTTTACCCGGCAGCGATTCTGTCTAAACCACCGGTATCCTACCCTATCCCTGGAGATTACCCTCGATGAATCCCTCCTACCTTCTCTCTTCCACTATCCTTTCGTCTAGCTATGTGCAGTTTACATATATCTATCAGTCTGTCAAGATTTTTCTGGGTTTTAGCTATGGTTCGAGCGCAACCGACGGGCAATACGTTAAGGAGAGGACGGGAGACGCAGAGCATATACCAAGTTTATGGACCCATATCTTATAGTTTCGATTACTATTATGGCAGGATCCAGGCTCGGTAGGGCAGTACTCTGCCGGGTAGTGACGTACATAACTAAGGAATGTTTAGGCGGTGCGGCGGGAATATGTTGACTCCGTAGCAGACGCCGGTACCCGTCTACAGTGCGCAGGTTGCTGCGTGGTCGGCACGGGGAGAGGAGGACCAAAAGTGGTGCAAGAGGCCAGGGCCCATAAGGAAGCGGACCCGTCTGAGGACGGCGAGGAGAGGCGATACCCGGACCCTTACGGCCTCTACCGACGGTGGTTCGAAGCTACGGGGGACAGTCAGGCCTGGACATACGGGGAGACTGTCAGTCCCGAGGAGCTCGAAGAGTTGTGGAGGAGATGGTTCGAGACCACGACCGAAACCTTCGAAGGGGGCGTGGGGACGCAGAACGGCCTAGCGGGGGATATGGTCCCATTGTGGGAGGAGATGGCCGGGGAGTTACGCGAGGAGATGCTTTCGGAGGGGGATCTGCCCGAGGATCCCATCAGACACTTCGTGCGCTGGTACCGGGCCAACAGCGAGCGGTGGTCCGAGGCCGCCGACCAGCATTTAAGGAAGGAAGAGGTTCTGGAGTCGGCCGGCCGCTTCTTCGAGGCCTACGCCCGCTCGCACAAGCAGCTCCGCCGGGTCTCCGAGGAGGGCTTGAAGAACCTTCGCGTCCCCACCCGCTCCGACGTAGCGAGAGTGGCGAAGCTCGTCGTGGTGGTCGAGGACAAGGTAGACAGGATCGAGGAGGCTTTCGAGGAGTTCATCCACGGCGACTCCGAACCCGCCACCGCCGCGGCCGTGGGCAGCCTGGAAGAGCGCATGGACCGGCTGGAAGGTAAGATGGACCGCATCCTCGACGCCCTCGAGAAGCTCGGGGCCAGCGGGGACGGAGAGAGTCCTTCCAGGGCGAATGGACGGGGGATCTTCTTGGAAGATTCGGAAGAGGGCTAGATGGCGGAGCGGCGGGGCGCCTTGCCACCCGAGTTGGAGGAGACCTTCGAGAAATATGCTGAGGGTGCCCGTATCATGTTCGAAGGTGCGAGGGCTAGGACGGGCCAGACCTCCAAAGAGGAGATCTGGGCAAAGAACAAGGCCAGGCTCTACCGCTACGCGCCGGGTGCCGAGAAGAAGTATCCCGTCCCCATCCTCATGATCTACGCGCTCATCAACAAACCCTACGTCCTCGACCTTCTCCCGGGCAACAGCCTCATCGAGCACCTCACCGGCGAGGGCTTCGACGTCTACCTCCTCGACTGGGGCGTCCCCGGCGACGAGGACGAGGATCTCTGCTTTGAGGACTACGTCTTCGATTACATCCGGCCGGCGGTAAAGAGGGTTCTCAGGACCTCCCGCGCGGACGAGTACACGCTCTTCGGGTACTGTATGGGCGGCACGATAGCGGCGATGCACGCTTCGCTCTTCCCCGAGAAGCTCAAGAACCTCGTCTTGCTCACAGCACCCGTTGACTTCGCCCCAGAAAATACGGGGTTGACGGGGCTCTGGACTAGTGAGAATCGCCTTGACCCGGACCTCTTAGTGGAGTCTTTCGGGAACATTCCGAGCGAGTTCATAGACCACGGGATGCAGATGCTAAAGCCCGTGACCAACTACGTCGGCACCTACGCGACTATGTGGGAGTACCTCCTCGAGGATAAGCCGATGGAGACGTGGGCCGCGATGAACAAGTGGGTCAAAGACGGGACACCGTTCCCGGGCAGCGCATTCAAACAGTGGATCAGAGACTTCTACCAGCACAACAAGCTGGTGAAGAGCGAGATCGAGCTGCGCGGTCGGCGCGTGGACCTCTCTAACATCATCTGTCCCCTCCTGAACATCGCCGGCGAGAGAGACCACATCTGCCTCTTGCCGCAGGCCGAGGCTACGATGGGCCTAGTCTCCAGCGAGGATAAGGAGTTCTTCGCCCTCGACGCCGGCCACGTAGGACTTATGGTCGGTGGTGACGCGAAGAAGGGCCTCTGGCCCAAAGTCAACTCCTGGCTCGCAGAGCGTTCCGGCGCTAAGAAGAGTTAGTAGCACAGGAGGAGGCAGAAGGCTGGCGACTCCTCGTGGTGGGGACGAGAAGAATAGCCTGGCTATCACCAAGGAAGCAGGCCTGCGAGCAGACGACCACGAGTAACTAGTACCATCCGGCGATTGCAGCCAGTAACGGAAAGCACCGAGCAAAGAAGCAAAACCCGCTCGAACATAGTCAAATAAGGTTTGGCCAAGAACCTGGTTGCGGGCAGTATGAGAAATGCTGTCAGGACGCTCGGAAGCTACGAAATGATTAGAGGGGACTCATACGAGTCCCCTCTCGTTCCGCCTGTTCTTTAGGTTTAGTTCCTCTTGACGTAGGAGCCGGGGGCGTCCTCTATGGGCGGGTACTGTTCGCTGCCGATGCTGGGCGGATCCACCTGCTCACCAGAGCGAGGCGCGAGCCAAGAAGTCCAGTCATCCCACCAGGTGCCTTCGTGCTCCTCAGCGTTCTCGAGCCACTCGTCTGCGGTCTCGTATTGGCCACAACCGTCGCTGACCCAATAACCTCTGGACTTCTCGGGCGGGCTGACCACGCCTGCGATATGCCCGCCGCCAGCGAGAGCGTAACGAATGTCTCCGTTGGTGAGCCTACATATCGCCCAACCCGACTTCCAGGGCGCGATATGATCCTTGCGAGTGCCTACGGAGTAGATATCTCCCGAGATCTTCGTAAGATCTATGGGACGACCATTGAACTCTACCTTGCCCGGCTCTTTGAGATTGTTCTCGACGTAAGTGTTCCTCAGGTACCATATGTGAGCGTCCCGGGGTAGGCTCGTGCTGTCGCTGTTCCAGTAGAGCATGTCGAAAGCGGGCGGCGTCTGTCCCATGAGGTAGTTGGTGACCACGTTCGACCAGATTAGTTGGGTCGGCTGCAAGAGGTTGAACATGTTCGATAGCTGTTGGCCAGGAAGGTAGCCCAGCTCTTTCATCGTCAACTCCATGAACTCTACCCGAGGCTCGTCCACAAAGACCACTTGGTCACCGATGTCAGAGAAGTCCAACATCGCTGTCAGGAAAGTAGGAGAGCCGAAGGCCTCTCTCTTTTCGTCACCTTCGTCAGCGGCAAGATAGGCTAGCGTTGTTCCCAGTAGCGTGCCACCGATGCAGTACCCAACGGGATTGACCTTGTCGGCGCCGGTGATCCCGCGCGCCACGTCCGCAGCCTCTAAAAGCCCCAGCTTCATGTAATCCTCGAACTGGATCTCTGCCATCGACTCGTCGGCGCTCTTCCAACTAACCAGAAAGACCTGGAAGCCCTGCTCCACGAGGTACCTCATAAAGCTGTTCTCGGGCCGCAAGTCAACTATGTAGTACTTATTGATCCAGGGCGGGATGAAGAGTATAGGTGTCTCATAGACCTGCTCGGTCTGCGGCTCGTACTGGATAAGCTCCATGAGTTCGTTACGGTAGACTACCTTGCCCGGCGTCGTGGCCAGGTTCTCCCCTACCTCGAAGGCAGCAGCGTCAACCATGCTAAGGCTTCCGTCCTCTATGTCCGAGAGAAGGTTACGAGCGCCTTCGACGAGGCTCGTCCCCCCCGTCTCGAAGGCGCGCTCGAGAACATCGGGGTTGGTTAGGAGAAAGTTGACGGGAGCCATCGCTTCCACGAACTGCCTGAGGTGGAATTTGAGGCGTTTTTGCTCCTCGGTCTCCCCCTGACCATCGGTCTCGTCGGCCTCATTGAGGAGATACTCTGTAGCGAGGAAGTACGTCTCCTTGAGCATCTTGTAGTAGGGATTGGCCTCCCATGCCTCCGAAGAGAAACGCGGGTCAGACTTGCCTTCCTCTTCCTCCTCCTGTTGGGGCACGCCCCAGAAGCGGGATGCGGCATCGGTCCAAACGTTCATCGTCGTCTGGAAGAGACGCTGATTGTACTCCGTCGCTACCTGCATCGCCCTCTGCGGGTTGGACATCTCGCGCATCCAGAGGGTCTGTAATGCCCGGGTGATCTCCATCCAGTCGATGGGTACTATGTTGCTCAAGGGGTTGGCGCTCCATACCTTATCCAGTGCGGATAGCAGCGGATCGTTGGCCAAAGCCCCTTGCGGCAAGGGCTTTGCCTCCTCGCCAGTGGAGATGCCGGGCTTCGTAAGCCAGGGGAGGCTGGCGCCCGGGACTGTCGTCATAGAGCCCATGTTGTTCGTGAGCCATTCCGACCACATCTTGAAGAACGGCTCGAAGGCCGTCGCCGAGCCCCCCATCGGCGTGCCCATCGTTCTTCCGCCATCCCCTACAGAATCGGTCATGCTCATTCCTCCTCGTTCGCTCAATGGTACTTCCATGTTACTCTTGTACTGTACCCGTTTCTGGTATATTTTACCGTCCGGCTCGCTCCCGGGCACCTTGACGCGGACGCTACCAAACTTTATGTTTGCCTCGTAGGGGAACGCCGCCGCGAGACTTTGGATAGCGGTGGCTTCGACGGAAAGGCGGCAGGCATGACTATCAATCCCGAGACGATCCGGCGGGGGACGCAGCCGGTTGACTTCATCAACGCGGAGAGCCTCCTCTCGGAGGAGGAGAGGGAGGCGCGGGACAGGGTCCGTGCCTTCGTGGATCGGGAGGTCATCCCGGCGGCGGCGGAGTATTGGGACCAAGCACAGTTCCCGTTCGATTTGCTTCCGGGGCTGGCCGAGACCGGGGTAATAGGCGGCTCGTTCGGGGAGGAGTACGGCTGCGGCGGGTGGAGTGAGGTCGCCTACGGGCTTGGCATAGCGGAGGTCGCCCGGGGCTCGGGGAGCCTATCCACGTTCCTGCACGTCCAGAGCGGGCTGGCGATGGCGGCGATCAACGCTCTGGGCAGCGAGGATCAAAAACAAAAATGGCTCCCCCCAATGGCGAGGTGCGAGAAGATCGGCTGCTTCGGCCTCACCGAGCCCGACGCCGGGAGCGATCCCGGGGCTTTATCGACGACCGCGGTCGAGAAGGACGGCGGCTACGTCCTCAACGGGGAGAAGAAGTGGATCGGCAACGGCTCCTTCGCGGACGTCGCCGTGATCTGGGCGCGCACGGAGGACAACAAGATCAGCTGCTTCCTCGTCGAGGGCGACAATCCCGGCTACGACGCGCAGGTACTGCCCCGCAAGGGCTCCCAACGCGCCGCATGGCAAACGCACATCACCCTTAAGGACTGCCACCTCCCCGCCGAGGCCCACCTTCCGGAGGCGAAGGGGTTGGGCTCCACCCTCTCCGTGCTGACCCACTCGCGCTACGGGGTGGCCTGGGACGGGCTCGGGCAGGCGGCGGACTGCTACGAGACGGCTCTTTCGTACGCCAAGGAGAGGGAGCAGTTCGGCCAGCCGATAGCCTCTTTTCAGCTCGTGCAGGCGAAGCTGGTACGGATGGTCAACGAGATCTCACTCTCGCAGCTACTCTCGATCCACATCGGACGCATGAAGGAGGCCGGCAACCTCGACCCGGCGACGGTCTCAATGTGCAAGATGAACAACGTTGCCAAGGCAAGGGAGATCGCCGCCCTCGCCCGCGACGTCCTCGGCGGTAACGGCATCCTTCTCGACTACCGCGTCATGGAGCACATGGCCGACATAGAGGGCGTCTACTCCTACGAGGGCACCAACGACGTGAACACCCTGATCGTGGGCCAGGCCATAACCGGTCACCGCGCCTTCTCGCCCCGCCCCCCAAAGAACCCCGAACCGGAGAAAGACGGCCACGCCGAGCGAGCTGAAGAGAGAGCCGAGTAAGAGGCCGGAAGTGCATACCTGAGGGCGACGGAAGGCGCTTGACGTTGCCTGTACAATCTGTAACGCTGAATGCAAGTAGAAAGAGGATTAGTGTCACAGAAGGAAACAGAGAACGCGAGCGCGAGACTCCACGCAACGTCTGAGGAATGCCAGAGGATTGCGAGCCTTCTGCGCTACGTCGTCAGCCTGAACACCACGGCCGGGCTGCTCTCCCCCACCGAACGCCGCCTCACCACCCCAACCTACCGCGCGGTCGAGCTGGCCGCCCTCGTCCTGGAGGGTAAGACGTTCGAGGAGGCCGCCCGGGAGGCCGAGGACGCCTGGACCGGCTCCCTGGAGAAGGACCACCGCCACGCTCTAGAGCTTATTCAGTCCAACCGTGATGCCCTCCAGAGCGCCATGACCGGCATGATGCGCCCCGAAAAGTTCGCCGAATACCTGGAGATCTCCCAACAACAGTTCCTCGAACTGGTCAAGTCCGGGATGCTCAACCCCCTCAAGCCACCCGCGGATTAACGCCTAAAACTCCTCCCCTAGCGCCACACCAACACATCCTTCGACACGCCGCCCCGGAAGACTGTTGCAAAACCGTTACCGAAAAATGCACCTTTCGATGCATACCCCATCCACTTCGGCAGGTAAACTTTTGTATATGCAATTTACACATAGATACAAAACAGCACTTCCGGAGTTCGCGCGGGCGGCTGAGCATTCGGTCGGCGCGATCTTCTATCCGTATAGAGTGTTCTCGGAGGGTTACGCTGGCGTTCTGGAGGCGAGGGCGAGGTTCGTGGAGGGGCTCTTGGAGGCCGGGCGGAGCCTTGTAGAGGGAGCCGGGCAGCAGCAGAGCATCGCTGCCGAGGCGTATACAGATCTTTTTTGGGCCCCGTTCCGGGTGTATGGTGGGGTAGCATCGTCCGACGAGCTCGGGGAGGACGGTATGAGCGGCGAGAGCGATATTCGGGAAGAGGATCGGATGCTGGTGCTGACCGACGGCACTTGTGTCCCGGTGCGCAAGATACGGCCGGAGGACGCCTCTGCGTTGCAGCGGCTTGTTGGCCGCTTGAGCGAACGTACCGTCCAGCTACGCTACTTTGGCCCGATGAAGGAGCTTTCGAATAAGCAAGCACATCATTTCGCCGAGGTAGATGGCGTGAACCGGTGCGCGCTCGTCGCGCTCGACCCCGAGGACGAGGACGAGATTGTAGCCGTCGTCCGCTACGATCAGGAGACCGGCACGGACAAGGCCGAGTACGCCGCTCTCGTCGAAGACCGGTTCCAGGGCCGGGGGTTGGGCATCGGGCTCACCCGAGCCCTGATCGAGGCCGCCCGCAAGAGGGGCGTGAAGGCCTTCGAGGCTCTGGTCATGCCCCAGAACAAGGGTATGATCCACTTGCTACAGAGCCTGGACCTCCTAGAAAGCGTGCGATGGGAGAACGGTGTCAAGCACTTCTCCATAAACCTCTTCCCCAAGAGGGCGGAAGACTGCTAGCAGACTGGAGAAACCCCAGTACGCATACGAAAGGGGGGCGGCTCCAGAGCCGCCCCCCTTCTCCTTTCCTCTAACCCTTCCGGGCTAGGGGCGGTTTTACTCTTCCCTCTACGCGACGCGCTCAAAGATGGCGGCTATGCCCATGCCGCCACCGATGCAGAGGGTAACCAGACCATACTGACCGCTCGTGCGATGAAGCTCGTGCAGGAGCTTCACGGTCAGTATGGCGCCGGTTGCCCCGACCGGGTGGCCTAGGGCGACCGCACCGCCGCGGGGGTTGAGTTTCTCCTCAGGTACCTGGAGGTCCCGTCCGACGGCGATCGCTATGGAGGCAAAGGCCTCGTTGGCCTCGACGACATCCAGATCGTCCACCGAGAGACCGGCCTTCTTGAGTGCCATGCGGGAGGCGGGGATCATACCCGTACCCATAACTGACGGGTCCACTCCGGCCACCGCAGCGGAGACGAGCCTGCCGGAGACCGGAAGACCCAGTTCCTCGGCCTTCGCAGCGCTGGAGACGAGCATCATGGCGGCCCCGTCGTTGACACCGGCGGCGTTGGCTGCCGTGACAGTACCGCCTTCCGGTTTGAAGATCGTCTTGAGCTTGGAGAGGCCCTCGGCCGTCGCACCGTCGCGGACGTGCTCGTCCTTGGTGAACTCCACCGTCTCCTTCTTTTGCTTGATCTCGATCGGGACGATCTGGCCGGTGAAGTATTCCTCCTCGTTAGACTTGGAGGCCCGCTGGTGGCTGCGCGCGGCGTACTCGTCGCTTTCCTCGCGGGTGATGCCGTACTGCTCGGCGACGTTCTCCGCCGTAACGCCCATGTGGTAGTCGTTGAAGACGTCCCAGAGCCCGTCGAAGACCATATGGTCGTATATCTCGGCGCTAGGCATCCCCATGCGGTATCCGTACCTCCCCTTGTTAAGCAGGAACGGGGCACGGTCCATGTTCTCGATACCGCCCGCCAAGATGACGTCGGCGTCCCCGAGGGCTATCTCCTGCGCCGCCGAGACTATGGCCTGCAAACCGGAGCCGCACATCCTGTTCAGGGTCATGCCGGGCTTTTCTACCGGTATGCCACCCTTTATACCAACCTGGCGCCCGGGGTTCATGCCCTGACCAGCGGACAGGATATTACCAACTATTACCTGGTCTACGTTCTCACCCTCAATACCCGCCTGGGAGATGACCTCTTGGGTGACCGTCGCCCCGAGGTCCGTCGCCGGTATGTCCTTGAGAGCCCCACCAAAGGTCCCGATAGCAGTTCTAAGGGGTGTGGAGATGACTATCTCGCCGTTGCCGTTACCGAAGCTCATGGTCCTCCTCTTTACGCCTGTTCAACTATACGCATCCTAAAACAAAGATCCTAAAGGTACAAATACCCCGACCCACCGCTCCTATCTGTCGGCCTCACCTCCGGCTCTCTCGGCGCCAGCCCTGTAGAGATCGAGCGGGACGTTCAGGAGCCTTACGTAAGCGTCGAGCCACTCCTGGGTGACGTTCTGGAAGAACTCCTGCTGCTTGGCGGCCGGCTCCAGAAGGAGGGATCGGCTGCTTTCGAGCTGACCCTGGAGCGTCTGGACGACGTCGTTGAAGAAGCTCTGGACGAGTTGTACGTTCCGCTCCTGCGTCTGGCTCGCGCTCTCGACGACGTTCCTGTACGCATCCAGGCTCTCCTTAAGCGCGCGGTTGGTCTCCTCCTGACTCTGTAGCGTGCGCTCCAGGGCCGTCATGGACGAGCTCATCGCGTCCGTGAGCGCCCGGTAGCTCTCAGCCTGGCTCTTGTAAGACTCGATCACGCTCTGCGCCCAATCCTGCGCCAGACCTACGCTCCGCTGCTGGGCGGCAAAAGCCCCGCCCACTGCATCCTGCATCGCCTTCATACCCGTCTCGACGGGGTTCTGTGACCGGTCAGCCAATGGTTACTCCTCCTAGTGCCGCGGCTCGCGAAGCTTATGGTACCTGATCCACCTTTTACATACCCCGGCACACAGCCGCCGAAGCCTCCCTTACCGACGGACATCCCGGCGGGCCTGCTCCATACTCTCCTGATAATAGGAGAACATGGAGTTGAGGAACTCCATGTACGCGCCCACGGACGCCTGCGCGAGATCCTGCGTCGCCTCCCGCTGCCTCTGCTGCTGATCCGCCAACTCCCGGACGAGATCCCTGCCACCCTCCGCCTGGGTACGCAGGTTGTCGATAACGCCGTTGAAGAAGCTCTGCGTGAGCTCGGCGTTCAACTGCTGGGCTGAGACACCCCGCTCGGCCACCGCCCTGTAAGAATCGGCTATGGCCTGGGCGAACTTCTCAGCCGCCTCGTTGACCTGCCTCTGCTGGCTCTCATCCATGCCCTAGTACCCCTTCTACTCTTCATGCGTAGCGTAGCTTACCATACACATAAACCTATAGGTAAGGGTTTGAAGCTTCCAAGAAAACGTTTCTCTACAAGTGCGAAGACGAGCCGCCCCCCAAACTTCGTAGAGGAGACCTTGCTCCGTTCCCCCCCACCCCATCCGCACCAACCACAGCCGGAGTGAGGTTACTTCTTCCCGTTCTCTTCTTTTTTGGGCGGCGTCCTATGTCCGGTGTACAGGCTGAAAAAGGTATCCATGTTCCGCCGGTACTGCTCCAGCGCCTCGGCCCAGAAGTCCAGGTACGCCTCGCCGGCGTCCGTGATCGTGTAGATCCTGCGAGCCGGTCCTCCCTTGGAGGTCTCCCACTTGGACGTTACCACGCCGTCCTTCTCCATCTGCCGCAGCGTCCGGTATAACGTGCCCGGGTTCATCGCCTCGAACCCGAAGGCCGCCGTACGCTCTATGAGCTCGTACCCATACGAGTTCCATTCTCGTAGTGATAGCAAGATTACCGGAACCAGCCAGTTCCGGGGCCGGACTTCGACTCCGCGCTTGCGCTCCTCTTTGCTCATTCAACCGCTTCCCTAGCTTCTATATGCAGTGTACATGTATATACAAAACTATCAAGGGCGGGAGACTCCGTCTCCCGAGATTGTAGCCTTTTGAGCCGGATCTGGGGTACAGGACAAAGAAAACCATCTAACCTGCGATGGGTAGAGGGCGGGATAAGAAGGTGCGTTATGCATATAGTTTGATCCTGGCCGGGGAGGGCAATAGACTGCGCTCAGGGTAGAAAACTATGAAAGGAGACTGTCTTGAACCTCAGGGATACGGTCGCGGTAGTAACGGGTGCGAGCCGTGGAATAGGCAACGCGATAGCCGAGGATTTGGGTCGCAACGGGGCGAAGGTCGTGGTCAACTACGCTGGCAGCCAGGGGCCTGCCGAAGAGCTAGTGGAGAAGATCAAGCAGACCGGCGGCGGCGGCGATGCGGTGGCGATACAGGCCGACGTCTCGGACCCGAACGACGCCCAGAGGCTCATAGACCAGACCATCGAGCATTTCGGTCGCATAGACATCCTCATAAACAACGCCGGCACCAACATCGACAAGACGATGGATAAGCTGGAGGTCGAGGACTGGCAGAAGGTCATCGAGTTGGACCTGAACGGCTGCTTCTACACGGTACACGCGGCGCTGCCCCACATGACGGAGCAGGGAAATGGCGCGATCGTGAATATGAGCTCCTTCGTGGGCGAGGCGGGCAACATGGGCCAGGCTAACTACGCGGCCGCCAAAGCCGGCCTGCTCGGCTTCACGAAGACCGCCGCGCTCGAACTCGCCAAGAGCAACATCTCCGTCAACGCCGTCTGCCCGGGCTTTATCGAGACGGACATGACTGACGCGATGCCCGAGGATATGCAGGAGAAGATCACCAAAATGATCCCCATGAGACGCTTCGGTAAGCCGGAAGACATCGCCCAGGCCGTCCGCTTCTGCATCGAGAATGAGTACATGACCGGCGCCACCCTCGACATAAACGGCGGCGTCTACATGAGGACGTAACGGTCCCACGAACCGACGAAACTCAAAGGTCTCCCTCTTCCATCGCTTTGGGAGAGGGAGACCTTCTTTGCGCTACCCAACGGCACGCTAGTCTTAGCTGCGTTGCACACATAGGTTCACTCTGTATATAATCCAGGTTTGTTGCAGAAGTGTGAACCCGGTTTACGCACGTGTGGGCCGGTAGTATCAGAGAAAGGCGGTCACGCATGGGCAGACTCGACGGACGGGTAGCGGTCGTAACAGGTGCCGGCAGGGGCATCGGGGCGGCGGAGGCGATAAAGATGGCGCAGGAGGGTGCCAAGGTCGCCGTTTTGGACCTCTCGGCGGAGGCTGGGCAGGACACGGTGCATGCCATCAAGGACGTCGGGTCGGAGGCGATAGCCATCGCGTGCGACGTTTCCAGCTCCAAGCAGGTCGGAGCGGCGTTCGAGGAGATCGCAAACCACTTCGGGCGGATCGACATCCTCGTCAACAACGCGGGGCTCCTGCGGGACAACCTCCTTTTCAAGATGAGTGAAGACGACTGGGACAAGGTCCTCGACGTTCACTTGAAGGGCAGCTTCCTGTGTACACAAGCCGCTCAGAAG
Organism: uncultured Rubrobacteraceae bacterium; assembly: GCA_902806075.1. GTDB lineage: Bacteria > Actinomycetota > Rubrobacteria > Rubrobacterales > Rubrobacteraceae > Rubrobacter_F. Next base: position 62,722 of record CADCVG010000084.1, on the reverse strand, counting down.
TACATGATCGAGCAGGAGTATGGCAAGATCGTCATGACCTCCTCGATCGTTGCTCTGGGGAACAAGGGGCAGGTCAACTACTCTGCGGCGAAGGCAGGGCTGCAGGCGATGGCGCGGACGCTCTCGCTGGAGTTGGGTCGTTTCAATATCACGGTCAACGCGATCGCGCCGGGTTGGATCGAGACGGAGATGACCAAGGAGGCCGCCGAGCGCGTCGGGATGACGATGGACGACATGAAGGAGCGGTTCGCCAAGAACATCCCCTTGAGGCGCTTCGGCAGGCCCGAGGACATCGCCAACGTCGTAGCTTTCATCGTCTCCGACGAGGCCTCGTACATCAGCGGCGAGACGATCTATGTGTCCGGCGGTCCGGCCAGTTCGGTGATCTAGAACCGGTCGACCAGTCAGCATCTCGGCTCGTCTGCCGGATCGCTGGCGACGGAGCGGCGGGGTGAGGTTTCTCCTCACCTCGCCGCTTTTTCGTGCAGTCGAAAGGAGAGCGTATCTGGTCCTGATGATCCCTCGTAACCGTTGGCGGTCGGTTGAGTGGCCGTCTCTTGCCTGCGGGGGAGGGTAGGCGGCGGCTCGGAGGTCGCGTCACCACTTGTTATCGGGCCCCCCGTTGGGGAGCTGGCCGTTGATGGCTATGAGGAGGTGTGAGAGGAGGTCGCGGACGAGGTGGGGTGCCTCTATCTGCGGGCTATGGCCGACAGAGCCGAGGTTGGCGTAGGCACCGAGGGGAAAGGCACGGGCGGTCGCCCTCGCGGAGGATGGAGAGACGAGATCGTCGCGGTTCCCGGAGGCGACGAGGACATGACTCCGGTAGCTACGCAGCCTGCCGGAGACGTTCCACTCAGAGAGCAGGCGGGCGTTGCCCGAGAAGCTCGTGTGGTGCATACGCCGGGCCTCGTCCACAAGGTCTTCAAGGTACGGGGGCACCTTCGTGTGCATGAGGCGGCGCAGGGCCTGGCGAAGACCGAAGCGGTCGTAGCGGTAACTCTCCAGAATAGGATAGAGGTACTCGGGGGTATCGAGGCCGGTGGGTGGGACGGGGCTGATGAGGAACATGCCGGGGAAGCGGCCGGGGTAGGAGAGGGCGAGCTGGGTGGCGACCGCCGCCCCGAAGGAGTGGCCGACGAGGATGGCCCGGTCGATGCTTAGAGCATCCAGGAAACGGGCGAGGGCGCGGGCGTAGGAGGGAATGGAGGGTGCGAAGGCACGTCCGCCGGAGCTTTCGCCGAAGCCAGGGAGGTCGGGGGCGACGAGGCGCGTCTGCGGGAGGGGCTTATCCAGCAGCTCCCGCCACCACAGCTTGCCCGCGAAGTTGCCGTGTATTAGCAGTACAGGGACGTTCCCGCTACCCGCCTCCAGATAGCTCAAAGGGTTATATGCGCGGTCGCGCAGCGCCACCTCTTTGGGTTCCGTTCCTGTTATGGGTTGAGGACTATTTTGCCGGTCGTCTTGCGGCCCTGAAGGGCTTCGTGAGCTTCGCGAGCCTCTTCGAGCGAGTAGCGGGCGCCGATGTTCAGCTTGAGTTCTCCAGCGGAGATCCAACCGAGTATCTCTTCAAGCGAGGGGATAAAGAGGTTGGGGCGAGCCATGATCTGGGGCAGGTAGAACCCGGCGACGACGTGGTTCTTCTTCATCAACTCCGCCGGTACCAGGCTCCCCCGATCCCCACTCGCCGCCCCGAAGACGACCATCCTGCCAAAGGCGTTGAGGCACTTCAGGTTCTTCTGCGGGAAGTCCCCGCCGACCATCTCCAGGATGACGTCGGCTCCCTTGCCATCGGTCGCCTCACGCACCCTCTCCGGCCAGTCCTCCTCCGTGTAGTTTATGAGGACGTCCGCACCGTGGGACTCCGCAAGGCCCAACTTCTCGCTGCTGCTCGCGGTTGCGATAACCTTCCCCGCCCCGAGGAGCTTCGCCATCTGCACGGCGAGCAGCCCGACGCCCCCGGCCGCCGCGTGGACGAGGACCGACTCGCCCTCCTGTAGCTGTCCCGAGGTAGCGATGACGTGGTACGCGGTGAGGCCCTGCAAGGGGATAGCCGCCGCATCATCGAAGTCCATGCCTTCGGGAATCTGGATGAGGTTCTGGGCCGGCGCCACCGCGTACTCGGCGTAGCCGTCCGTCCCGAGTAGCGTCACGACCCGGTCGCCCTCGCTCGCGTCCTCGGCCCCGGGTCCGACCTCTGCGACGACGCCCGCGACCTCCGAGCCCGGGACAAACGGGAGCGTCTGAGGCTCGACGTACTGGTTCTGCCGGCGCATCGTGTCCGCATAGTTGACCCCGGCGGACTTCACCTCGATCAGGACCTCCCCTTCGCCCGGGGAGGGCCGCTCGACCTCGACGGGCTCGAGCACCTCCGGGTCCCCGAACTCCTCCACCCGTATAGCCTTCATCTTCGGCATGTGTCCCTCCTACTCCCTGATGAACTATAGTTTGTAGCCATGAACTATACCTAGCTCCACGCCCCTACGCGTCGACCCTGCTACTAGAGGACGCGCGCCAGATTCTAACCCGGTAAGGTTCCGGAACAGCAGAGGGAGCAATGCGAGAGAAATCTAGCGTGGCGGTTCCGGGACGTAGGCGTCCCGCGAGGCACTTCGGAGATGGGGTATTCTTGGTTGTGCTCTCCACCTTCGTCGCCTGGTCTCTCCGGGTAGTGTTCGTGGGCTTCGACACCCTCTCGGCCCTCGCGCTCGCAGGTATACGGAACGAGGTGTTGAGGGCCGTACCTTCGTCGGACCCGTGATGACTACTTAAGACATGTGGGGAGAACGCGCGGGCGTTGCCGTTTCTCCGGTTGAACACCATACGGGAACGTATCGCGAGTGCTCCCCATCGCGGGAGTGCTCTTCGTCGGTTAGTACCTTCTGCTAGACAGCGTCGTTGGGGACGGCAGGATCGGTGGCGCCAGGTGGCGCAGATCTCGTTCACCATATTATCCCCGGCTATGCTGGTCGAAGAGTTCTACTCCAGGCTTTCTGTTGAGCAAGCTCCGACAGAGAGCGGACTTCTGGTGGCGGATCTCGCGTCTTCCTCGCTCTTTGCCCTTATGCACTTCCCCGGGTGGTTCGCCCTCGGCAACTTCGCGTCGCCGCCCATCGTCGCAGACACTTTAAGCATACTGGTCTTCAGTTGGCCGATGAAAGAGACGGTCTTCCTTTGACCCGCCTACCTCCTCCATGCCTGAATAACCTGCTCGTCGTTGCAGTATTAGCTGCTGACGCGTCCGGGTTCGCCGGTACTTCCTACTCCGGCGGCGAGCTCACGTTTGAGGATCTTGCCGGTCGCGGTCTTCGGCAGGTCGTCCATAAACGTCACGGAGCGCGGGTACTTGTATGCGGCGACGCGCTCTCTGGCGAAGGCGATGATCTCCTCCCCGGTGGCGGACTGGCCCTCCTTTAGGGCGACGACGGCCCGGATCTCCTCGCCTAGCTCCTCGTGCGGTTCCCCGATAACGGCGACCTCGGCCACCGCCGGGTGCTCGTAGATCGTCTCCTCGACCTCGCGCGGGTATACATTGTAGCCGCCGCGGATGATGAGGTCCTTCACCCTATCCACGATGAACACGAAGCCTTCCTCGTCCATGATCGCTATGTCCCCGGTGTGGAACCAGCCGTTCTTCATAGCCTCGGCGGTCTCCTCGGGCTTCTTGTAGTAGCCCTTCATGATGTTGTGGCCCCTCAAGGCTAACTCGCCCCGCTCCCCGCGCGGGACCTCGTTATCGTCCTCGTCCACTACTCTCGCCTCGGTGCCCCAGATGGGCAGGCCAATGGAGCCGACCTTGCGCCGCTCTTTCGAGAGGTTGAAGCAGGCCGTCGGACTCGTCTCGGAGAGACCATAGCCTTCGAGGATCGTCATGCCGAACCTCTCCTCGACCGCCTTCAGGACCTCGACCGGGATCGCCGCCCCGCCCGAGACTCCGATGCGCAAGGAGGAGGTATCGTACTGGTCGAGACCGGGGTGGCGCAGCATGTACTGGTACATCGTGGGTACGCCGGAGAAGATGGTCACCCCGGCACTCTGTATAGTCTCCAGCGCGGCTTTGGGCTCGAAGCGCGGGACGAGGGCTACGGTGCAGCCCTTGTAGAGGAAGGCGTTCATCACACAGGTCTGGCCGAAGATGTGGAAGAGCGGGAGGACGGCTATACCGACGTCCTCCTCGTACAGCTCCAGGAGCTTATCCGCGTTGCACAGGGCGTTCATGAGCATGTTGGAGTGGGTGAGCTCCGCGCCCTTGGGCCTACCGGTGGTCCCGCTCGTGTAGATCACCACCGCCGTGTCCTCGGGCATGGTCTGGGCCATCTCGTACTCCGCGCCGCTGCTTGCCAGAAGCGCATCGAAACTATGCGTACCCTCCGGCGCGCCCTCGCCGTCCGGCTGCTCGACAACGATGAAGTTCTCGCAACTTTCAGCATCCTCGAAGCCCTTCCTTGCCTCTTCCAGAAAGCCCTCCCAGGCGACGAGGGCGACCGCGTCGGAGTCGCCGAGGTGGTAGGAGATCTCCGGTCCCCTCAGGAGCACGTTGAGCGGTACGACCGCTGCCCCGAGGTTCAGCGCGCCGAAGTAGGCGACGGCGAACTGGGGGACGTTCGGGACCATGAGGGCGACCTTGTCGCCGCGCTCTACGCCCAAAGCGGCCAGGGCGTTGGCGAACCTCTTGGCGGCGTCGCGCAGCCCGGCGTAGGTCAGCTCGGCCCCCAGGGTCAGGGCCGGCTTCTCCGGCCTCGCCTTCGCGCTCTCCTCCAGGATCATCGCCAGGTTCAGCGACATGCTCGTCTCCTCCTCTGCTCTTTTCCCTCGAAGGATTATAGCGTCGGATCGGAGGCGAAAAAGTCTCCTGCACTGTTTCTGTTGCTTATAGAGGCGAGGAGGTCTACAAAGGGCTGCTCTGATGGTATCAGCCGACCACTTTTACGCGCTCTGCGAGGCCGACGCCGGAGACGTGCTGGCTTTGCAGCCCAGGCCGAGCGATAGTCTCTATGATCAGCGGACCGAGCTCTTCGTCTATCACGTGGTCCACACCGAGGTAATCCAAACAGGTGGAATCATCACTAAGATGATGTCTTCTCGATGCAAAGTCGTAGACAGGCTAAGATTCCCTCTGTGGAGGCGTCCAGTATAATCCCCGTTCTACGGGTCAGCGGGAAGGGAGTTTGGCGTACTGGATCTTTCTTCGACCAAAGAGCAGGAGGAGTTGCGCGAGCGTGTCCACGCCTTTGCCAACTATCGTATCTCGCATGTCGCTGACGCCGCTTTCGTCCTGACTCACGCACGTTCTGCACGATGCATATAATTAGATTGGGGTACCCCAAACAAGGATAGGTGCTATGACTACTATACGCAATACCGTCTCCGAGCCAATCCCTTTCGAAGCTTCCGATTTCCTCAACCTGGACAGGTTGCTCTCGGACGAAGAGCGTGCGGTGCGCGAAGACGTTCACGGGTTCGTGCGTGAGAAGATAAAGCCAAACATTCGGGACTGGTGGGAGCAGGCGGTCTTTCCAAGGGAGATCGTACCGGAGATGGGAGCACAGGGATTGCTCGGGATGCACCTCTCCGGGTACGGGTGCGCTGGGAAGAGCGCCGTATCTTACGGGCTCGCCTGCATGGAGTTGGAGGCCGGCGACTCGGGCTTGAGGACCTTCGTCTCCGTACAGGGCTCTCTCGCCATGTCCGCGATCCACAAGTTCGGCTCTGAGGAGCAAAAAAAGGAATGGCTGCCCCGGATGGCGAGAGGTGAGGCGATAGGGTGCTTCGGGCTCACCGAACCCGAGGCGGGCAGCGACCCGGCCAGCATGAAGACCTTCGCCCGCCACGACGGCTCTGACTGGATATTGAGCGGCAGGAAACGCTGGATCGGGATGGGCACCATCGCCGAGGTGGCCGTAGTGTGGGCGCAGACCGACGACGGAATACGCGGCTTCCTGGTCCCTACGGACACGCCGGGCTTCTCCGCGAAGGACATAGTGCACAAGGTGTCCATGCGCGCCTCCGTGCAGAGCGAGCTGCATCTCGAAGACTGCCGGCTCCCCTCGGACGCCATGCTCCCGGAGGCCAAAGGCTTGCGTGGACCGTTCGCCTGTTTGGGTGAGGCCCGTTACGGAATAATCTGGGGAGCAATGGGGGCGGCAAGGGATTGCTACGAGTGCGCGCTGGAGTACTCAAAGAACCGCATCCAGTTCGGCAAGCCCATCGCCTCTTTCCAGCTAACGCAGCAGAAACTGGTCAATATGATGCTGGAGATAAACAAGGGCACCATGGTCGCGCTGCACATAGGAAGGATGAAGGACGAGGGGCAGGCGCGCCCCGAGCACATATCTTTCGGCAAGCTCAACAACGTCAGGGAGGCCATAGAGATAGCACGCGAGGCTCGCACCATCCTCGGCGGGAACGGCGTAACACTCGAGTACCCGGTCATACGGCACGCCAACAACCTGGAGAGCGTGAGAACCTACGAGGGTACAGACGAGGTGCACACCCTCGTACTGGGACAGGCGATTACGGGCATCCCGGCCTTCCGATAATGATGTTCGTTTGCCAACGCGGTTACGCATCCGACTATAAGATCGAGTACGAACCTGACGATGGCCGCGAGCGACTCAAAGTTGCCGAGGGCGAGGCGTTCTTCCTGTCGGACTCTCCCCTTGGCGCAGGGGCGTACCAGGAGTACAACCTGATAGTAGGGTCTGCGCATCTCACTGATCTACTACCGCTGTGGAGCCTGGCGCAATGCTGCCCCTCGAAGGCGTAAGGGTCCTCGACCTCTCGCGGGTCCTCGCCGGCCCCTACGCCACCATGATGCTCGCGGACCTTGGAGCCGACGTCCTCAAGATAGAGCACCCCGAGCGAGGTGATGACACCCGCCACTGGGGACCTCCCTTCGTAGGAAGCGAAGCTGGCGGCGAGTCAGCCTACTTCCTCTCCATAAACCGCAACAAGCGCTCCGTGAGCGTGGACCTTAAGAGCGAGGCGGGCCTGGAGAAGGTGAAGAAACTGGCGGCGGGCGCGGACGTGCTCGTCGAGAACATGCGCCGGGGGGCGCTTGCAAAGATAGGCTTAGGCTACGAGGTCTTGAAGGAGTCAAACCCCGGGCTCGTGTACTGCTCTATAACCGGCTTCGGCCCGGGAAAGGACGAGGACAGGCCAGGTTACGACTTCCTTATCCAGGCGCGAGGCGGGATCATGGGTATCACCGGCTTCGACGAGCCGACGAAGGTGGGTGTGGCGGTGGCGGACATGGTCTGCGGGCTCCAGGCGGCAATGGCGATACTCGCCGCCCTCTACCGGCGCGCCGAGACCGGGGGCGGAGCGCATGTCGAGGTCCCCCTCTTCGAGAGCCAACTCAGTTGGCTCGCCAATCGCGCCCAGGAGTACCTCGTCTCCGGCGAGGACACGGGGAGGATGGGCAACGCTCACCCGAGCATCGTCCCATACCAGACCTTCCACACCTCGGACAAGCCGCTCGCCCTCGCCGTCGGCAACGACTCCCAGTTCGCCAACCTCTGTAAGGCCATCGACCGTCCGAAGCTCGCCGGAGACGAACGCTTCGCCACGAACCCGGATCGGGTCGCCAACCGCGAGGAGTTGGTCGCCATCTTGCAAGAGGAGTTCCGCAAGAAGACTGCGGACGAGTGGGTCGAAGAGATACGCGAGGCCGGAGTGCCGTGCGGGCCAGTCAACACACTCGCAGACGTCTTTTCAGACGAGCACGTACTTAGCTCGGGTATCTTGCGAGACGTAGAACACCCCGCTGCCGGGATGCTAAAGATACTTGCCTCACCGGTGCTCGTGGATGGGGAGCGGTTGCCGATACGGCGTCCCCCACCTACCCTCGGTCAGCATACCGGCGAGGACGGAGGGTGGTCTTAGATGAGTATTACGTGGTTGCTGCGGTAGAGGATTAGGGTCCACACTATCCAAGAAGTTTGTGGGTCCTCAGAACCTAACCCGGAAGCAGCGTGTTTCGTAACATAAGCTAAACATATATGTTAGCCGACGATCAAGGAAGTTGAGAAAGGGCCTGATGATGACAGACCTATACCCTCCTGGGAAGGCTACCGACTTAGCGGCTACGTCAACCGCAGGCTCCGTGAGCCGCCGTCGCTTCCTGCAGCTTCTCGGCGGCGCGGCTGGCACAGCGGCTGGGAGCGCAGCACTGGTGGCCTGTAGCCAGGGGACCGGCGGTGAGACCGAGACCTCGCCCGCTGTCGGGACCACTACATCGACCTCTCTCGTCCGCCTTTCCTCGGTCGTAACCCCACAGGATGGCGGCCTCTATGACGACCTCCTCCCTGACTTCGAGCAGCAGACAGGGTATCAGGTCGAGCTCACGACCGGGCAGGATGTCTACGGCCCGGGGCGTGACGGACAGGCCGATGTGGTCCTCTCACACTACGGCCACAGGGACGCGCAAGCCTTCGTGCAGGATGGCTTCGGGCAGTGGCCTCAACCCGTATTCTCCAATCAAATCGCCTTGCTCGGTCCCCCAAGTGACCCAGCGCAAGTTCAGGACCTGACCGATCTGGTGGAAGCCTTCCGCCGCATCGCGAATACCCAGTCGCCGCTTATCGTCAATGACATCGAAGGGGTCAAATATCTGACCGAGATCCTCTGGAACGCTGCCGAATCTCCCGAGAAGGAGGGATGGTATAGCGATCAAGGGCTGCAAGGACAGGACGCCATCGCGGAGGCTGCACAGCAGAGCGGGTATGTCTTCTGGGGGCTAACTCCGTTCCTTAGAACACAGCAGCAAGACGAGGTCGAACTGCAACCGCTAGTGCTGAGCGACCCGCTGTTACAGCGGATCATGGTGACGGTTGCGGTCAACCCTGACAAGGTGGCGGGGGTAAACGTGGAGGGCGTGACGGCCTTCCAGCAGTACCTGCTTGCTCCAACCACGCAAGCTCGCATTCGGGCCTTCCGCTTACCCGGTATCGACCAGCAGATCTGGTGGCCAGCTGGCCGGAACAATGCGAGTTATGCTTTGCCGAAGCCCTAACAGCGCAGCGAGCGAGCCGACGGCGGCACGGGGTTATGCAGTAGATAGAGATCGTCTTAATCGAGCCTTAAGAGAGTCTTCAGGCTAGGCGAGACGTTAGCCGCTACGTTCATCGGACTGGCCACGATCCTCGTGGCCAAGATCACCGTATCTACGTTTTTCATCGTGACCCGACGCTTGAGGTGCTCCGAGGCCGCACCAAGGATGCTGTGCCTAGCAGACCGCGCAACACGCATCCAGCAACCAGGCCCCGCCACGAGGTTCGTCCTACAGGCCGGAGCGGGAAAGAGAGATAGCCTCTATAATTTCATGCAGGGAAGGCTTTTAGCTCTTTAGGAGGCGATCATGGAGCAACTCGGCGGCGAGAACACGGGGATGCCGACCTCCATCCGCAAGGTGGTGGTGGCGAGCTTCATCGGCACGACGATAGAGTGGTACGACTACTTCATCTTCGGGACCGCCGCCGCCCTGATCTTTCCCCAGCTGTTCTTCCCGGGCTTCGGCGAGACCACGGGGACCATCCTGTCCTACACCACCTTCGCGGTTGGCTTCGTCGCCCGGCCTCTGGGGGGTATCATCTTCGGGCACTACGGGGACAGAATCGGGCGCAAGGCGATGCTCGTCGCGACGCTGCTTATCATGGGCATCGCGACCTTCCTGGTCGGGGCTCTCCCGACCTACGAGTCCATAGGCATCCTGGCGCCGATCCTGCTCGTCGTCCTGCGCCTCTTGCAAGGTATCGGTCTCGGAGGCGAGTGGGGCGGGGCAGTCCTGATGGCGGTCGAGCACTCCCCGGACGACAGACGCGGGCTCAACGGGAGCTGGCCCCAGATGGGGGTCCCAGCGGGGCTCGTGCTGGGGACGGGCGTCTTCGCCGCGGTCTCCGCGCTCCCCGCGGGCACGTTCGAGACCTGGGGCTGGCGCGTACCGTTCCTGCTCAGCGCGATCCTTATCGCCGTCGGCCTGTTCATCCGGCTCAGCATCTACGAGAGCCCGGCCTTCAGCAGGGTGCGGGAGTCCGGCACCGAGGCTCGGATGCCGATAGTGGACGTGCTCAGAACCTACCCAAAGAACGTGGCTCTGGGCGTGGGCTCGCGCATCGGTATCGACGCGGCCTTCTACATACTCGCCGTATACACGCTGACCCACGTCTCCGCTACCCTCGGGCTGCCACGAAACGTTGGCCTGATCGCGGTCTCCGTCGCCGCCCTGATCGAGATCTTCACCATCCCAGCGTTCGCCGCACTCTCTGACAGGATAGGACGCAAGCCACTGCTGTTGGCAGGCACGGCTTTCCTGGGGATATGGACCTTCCCGTTCTTCTGGCTGCTCAACACAGGGTCTACTACCCTGATTATCCTAGCGACAGCGATAGGGCTCGCCGTTGCCCACGCGGCAGTCTACGGCACTCAAGCCAGCTTCTACGCCGAACTCTTCGGCACGCGCGTGCGCTACAGTGGAGCCTCCTTCAGCTACCAGATGTCGGGGATCTTCGGTGGCGCCCTCGCCCCGATAATCGCCGCCTCGCTCTACCCGCTGGGCGGCACCACCCTGATCTCCGTATATGTAGCGGCCGTCTGTGTCCTGAGTGCCGTGTGTTACCTCCTCGCGGAGGAGACCTACCGCAAGGACATCGACGCGGACGAGCCGCAGGAACGCGAGCTACTCGCCGAGCAGGGATAGAGGAGGCACCTTGAGCGATACCCGTCTCGGAGTGGACGTGGGCGGCACGTTCACCGACCTTGTGGCCCTCTCCGAAGGCAGGCTGGTTACGGCCAAGGTCCCCTCCACCCCGCGCGACCAGTCGGCGGGCGTGATGAACGCCATAGAGACCTCGGAGGTCGAGCCAGGATCTGTTTTCGCTCTCGCCCACGGGATGACCGTGGCAACGAACGCCCTGCTCGAACGCCGTGGCGCGCGGACGGCGCTCGTGACGACCGAAGGGTTCAGGGACGTGCTGGAGATAGCGCGCCAGAACCGTCCTTCTCTGTATGACCTGACTATGGACCGTCCCCCGTCTCTGGTCCCACGCGAGCTACGCTTCACCGTAAAGGAGCGGATGGGGCCGCGAGGCGAGATCCTGGCTCTCGACGAATCGAGCCTGGAGGAGGCTGTCTCCGCCGTCGAGGAGGCGGAGGTCGAAGCGGTCGCGGTCTGCCTCCTCTTCGCGTTCGCCCACCCGGAACACGAGAGGCGGGTCGGTGAGGCGCTGCGGGAGGCTCTGCCCGGCGTACACGTCTCTCTCAGCAGCGAGGTGCTGCCGGAGTTTAGAGAGTACGAGCGGTTCTCGACGACCGCCGCGGACGCCTACCTCTCGCCGAGGCTCGCGACTTATCTCGGAAATCTCTCCTCCAAGGCGGAGGAGGTCGGCACGCCGGGGCCTCTGATCATGCAGTCCTCCGGCGGCGTGGTGCGGGTGGAGGACGCCATAGCGGACGCGGCGGGATGTCTCCTCTCCGGGCCGGCTGGCGGGGTGGTGGGGGCGGCTTACGTCGGTTCTCTGGGTGGCTACGAGAACCTCTTGACCTTCGACATGGGCGGGACGAGCACGGACGTGGCTCCCATCGTGGACGGTGAGGCGCAGACGACCACGGAGACGGTAGTGGCGGGCGTGCCGATCAAGCTGCCCATGGTAGACGTACACACAGTGAGCGCGGGCGGCGGCTCTATCGCCTGGGCGGACGCGGGCGGCGCCCTGCGCGTCGGGCCCCACTCGGCGGGCGCGGAGCCCGGCCCCGCCGCCTACGGCAAGGGCGGCGAGGAGCCAGCCGTGACGGACGCGAACCTCTTCCTCGGGTACCTGGCGAACGAGGCGGAGCTTGGCGGAGAGGTGACCTTGAGGCGCGAGCTCTCGGAGGAGGCGTTGGAGTCTCTGGGAGAGGAGGTGGGCCTGGACGCCCTGGAGGTAGCGCTGGGGATAGTGCGGGTCGCGAACGCGGAGATGGCGCGAGCGCTGCGTGTAATCAGCGTCGAGCGCGGCCTCGACCCGCGCGAGTTCGCCCTCCTTGCCTTCGGCGGCGCGGGCGGTATGCATGCCTGCTCCTTAGCCGAAGAGCTCGGCATTGAGACCGTCCTCATCCCCCGCGCCGGCGGCGTCTTGAGCGCGCTCGGTCTCGCCATCTCCGACCTCCGCCGCGACTACGTGCGCCCCTACCTTACCGGCCTGGCAGAAGTGGACGAAGGGGAGTTCGAGGAGAGGTTCAGGGACATGGAGAATACGGCCGCCGAGGACCTCGAAGGGCCGGAGTACACTCGCCGGGCGGACCTTCGCTACCAGGGGCAGTCCTTCGAGCTTACGGTGGAGGCGGAGGCTCTGGAGAAGCTGGAGGAGCGATTTCACGCCGCTCACGAGCAACGCTACGGCTACCGGATGGACGATGAGTCCGTAGATCTGGTCAACCTGCGCCTCATCGCCACCGTGCCGGTCGAGAAGCCGGAACTCTCGGAGCAGCCGGCGGAGGGAGAAGCGAAATCGGGGTACCGGGAGGCGAACTTCGACGGCGAGTGGCAGGAGGTGCCGGTCTTTGATCGGGATGAGATGGGCGAGAGCTCGGAGGTAACGGGACCGGCGGTAGTCGAGTTCAAGGAGTCTACTTGCGTCGTGCGTCCGGGGTGGCGCGGAGCGATAGACGGGGTCGGTACCCTGGTACTGGAGAAGAGATGAGCGAGGGACGGCTGGACCCGGTGACCCTCTCGGTGCTGGCGAGCGCGCTGGCGGGGATCGCCGAGGAGATGGGGGCGGTGCTCATTCGGGGGGCGTACTCCTCGAACATCAAGGAGCGGCGCGACTGCTCGACAGCGCTCTTTGACGCCGAGGGGAGGATGGTCGCCCAGGCCGAGCACATCCCGGTTCATCTGGGTGCCATGCCCGAGGCGGTAGAGGCGGTGATGCGTCGTGACCCGGAGCCAGGCGACGTCTTCGCGATCAACGACCCGTACTCGGGCGGGACGCACCTGCCGGACATAACGCTCGTCTCGCCGGTCGCCTATGAGGACGAGATCATCGGCTACGCCGTTACCCGGGCGCACCACTCGGACGTGGGCGGGATGCGCCCCGGCTCGATGCCTTCGGATTCGCGAGAGATCTATCAGGAAGGCATCATCATCCCGCCGGTCCGTCTCGTGCGCGCCGGGGAGTACGTAGACGACGTGCTCGACCTGCTGCTCGCCAACGTACGCACCCCCGCCCTCCGACGCGGCGACCTGCGAGCCCAGATCGCCGCGAACAACATCGCCGAGGAACGCATAGACGAGCTCATACAGCGCCGCGGCAGAGAGACCGTCCTCAACGCCTTCTCGGAGGTCATCTCCTACACCGAGAAGCGGACCCGCGAGGCCATCCGCAACCTCCCCGACGGGGAGTACGCCGCGGAAGACTTCCTCGAAGGCGACGGCATAACCGACGAGGACATCCCCATAAAAGCGTCCGTAATGATAGAGGACGACCGGATAACGATAGACTTCGCCGGCACCGCGGACGCCATCAGGGGCAACGTGAACTGTCCACTGCCGGTGACTCGCTCGGCGTGCTACTTCGCCCTGCGCGTCCTCCTGCCAGGCGACGTCCCGGCAAACGCCGGCACCTACGCCTCCCTGGAGATAGAAGCCCCGGAGGGGAGCCTGGTGAACGCCGGGAGCCCGTCAGCGGTCGTGGCGGGGAACGTCGAGACGAGCAACCGCATCGCCGACACCGTGCTCGCCGCCTTCTCCAACTTCGTCCCCGAGGGGCTGCCGGCACAAGGCCAGGGGACCATGAACAATACCATAATCGGCGGTCCCGGCTGGACCTACTACGAGACCATCGGCGGCGGCCAGGGCGCGAGCAGCAAAGGCCCCGGCCCCTCCGGAGTCCACGTCGGGATGAGCAACACCCTCAACACCCCGATAGAGGCCTTCGAGATGGAGTATCCGATGCGCGTGATGCGCTATGAGCTTCTCTACGGCTCCGGCGGCGCGGGCGAGCACCGAGGCGGGGACGGGGTCGTCCGCTCGGTGAAGGTCCTCGAACCCGCGAGCCTCTCCCTCCTCACCGACCGCCGTCGCCACCCGCCAGGGGGTGTGAACGGCGGGGAGCCCGGAGCCGTGGGCGAGAACCTCCTGAACGACGAGAAACTACCGCCAAAGGCGAGCCGGGAGCTCGAAGAGGGCGACGTCGTCACCGTCAAGACGCCGGGCGGTGGGGGTTACGGGCAAACAGAGGAGTAGGGCGAAGAAGGATCGCCGTCCAAGATTGAGCCCAAGAAGCGAGGGCCGTTGCCAGAGTATCGCCAGGGCTTCCGAACTGCTCTATAGAGCAAGACCATTCGGTGCCCGACCACAGGGCTCAAGACCACCGCACACCGCTGTGAGCCAGTCCTTCAGATGACTGTTGCTGCCGCCTCATACGGAGTCACCAGTGTAGAGGGCTAAGAGCTGGATCGGAGCTACTTAACGGTAGACCCCGTTGTGTCCCAGGCTGAAGCGTCCGGCATTGGGGAAGTAGGCGATGCCATGAGGCTGGATACCGGTATAGATCGTGGCGAGCAGCTCTCCGGTCTCGGTGTCTAGCACGTAGACCGCGCCGTCGTAGCGCCCGGAGACCCAGAGTTGCCGGCCGTCGGTCGAGAGCTGGAACATATCGGGGGTACCACCGGTAACCCACGTGTCGGTGATCTCGCGCGTCGCCAGGTCCATGACCGAGATGGTGCCTTCCATGCGGTTGGACACGTACATGGACTTCGTGTCTTTAGAGATCTGCAGGCCGTGTGCTCCTTCGCCTGTAGGTACGAAGTCGATCTCTTCCATGGTATCGGGGTCGATCACGGAGACGCCCATGCTGCCCTGGTTGGCTACGTAGAAGACCTCGCCGTCAGGGGAGAGCTTTACATCTACGGGCAGCGCCCCGGTCACCTCGACGTAGTCGACGAGCTCCATCTTGTTCACGTCCACCTTCGATACGACCCCACTCCACTCGCTGCTGGCCAGGAAGTAGCTACCGTCGGCGGAGAAGTCGAGATGGTCCACGCCCGGCCACGGAATGTAGACGCTCCCCAGAAGCTCCCACGTCTCCGTATCCCGGATTCCTATCGTCTGGAGGCGCTCGGCCACCACGATCGCCTTGCTCCCATCCGGGGTGTAGTAGAGATTGTAGGGGAAGGAGGCTTCGATGGTGCCCGAAGGCCGGCCGGTCCGGGGGTCTACAACCGTGAGCGTGCTCGATTCCTCGTTGCCCACGTACAGCTGTGTCATATCCCAGGACGGGGTAACGTGGAACGGGAGTTGCTCCACGGGATAAGAGTCTATTATCTCGAAAGTCTTTGGATCTATGATGCTGACGGTGCCGTCGATGATGTTCGGCACGTAGACCCGCTCGGGCAAGTCGGCCAAAGAATCCTTGACCTGCGTGGTCATCGTCGCGGCATAGACGTTGACAGGCTCCTCCTCCGTAGCAGATATCTCGGAAGCGGCCGCTTCCTGCTCCTCTTCGACAGGCTGCGGCTCCTCTACAACCGGCGTCTCTGGGGCGGCCTGCTCTTCTTCCGCGGGCTGGACGGTGGCCTCGGCTAGCCGTACGAGCCACTCGTTGCCGGTCGGTGAATAGGTCAGGAAGAGGAAGGCGGCAACCATCCCCGCGAGGAGCAGGAAGAGTAGACGCCTCCTCTTTCTATTCCCGCCCTCCTTGCGCTTGTCGTGAGAGCCCTTCTTCGAAGGCCCGTACTCCGCGTCCACCGGTTCGGCGCCGAGCTCCTCGCGAATGTGCTCCCGCTCCTCCCAGTGTTTTTCCTGCTGAGACTCAAGCTCTCGCATCAGGTAGCTACCATCCCTCTCATACCACAGACTTCATCCACATCGCTGGACCCGGGCTTGCTCTTACTCACCCGAATCCGTGCTTATCCTACCGCCTGCTGGCGAGGCTTGGCCATCTTGCCTTGAGCCTTCTGCTCGCCCCAAATCTAACGGGTCCCCCCCCAAGCCGCAGCATCCTCCCTAGAACGGTCTCTCCGGCCTCCACAAGGGGCACGTCTCTTAACGAATGATAGCTTATCTCAATCCTGGACGTATGACCACCCCGCAAAGCTTCATAAGGCGCCCCAGACTACATCCTGCGAGTGCGCTCCGGAGATACACAAGGACGTGCGGTCCGGCCCCTTTATGAGAGACCGGACGCGGTGGCCCGTTCGCGGTCTCGCGCATGGCGGTCGCGTAGAAGCATGCGGCGTCCGGCGAGTATCGCCACGGCGGCAAGGAAGACGAGCGCGCCGGAGACGAGCCAGGCCGTACCGAACGAGGAGCCCTCCACGACCAGGCCGAAGACCAACGGCCCGACCGCTGCCCCACCCGACGCGCCGGTCTGCGTGACGCCGGTAGCCGCCGCGGGTGCGCCGGGGCTGGTCTTGACGACGGCGAAGTTGAAGAGCCCGGGCCATCCCCAACCGGCCCCGAAGGCGAGCACTACCCCGATCACCAGAACCCAGCCCGCGCCACCGGCGAGCAGCAGGAACCCTAGAGTGCCTAAAGCCATCATACCGGCGACGAGGTTCAGGCTCCCACCCTCCCGCCGGTCCGTGAACCACCCGAGCAGTACGCGCACCCCGATACCAACGGCGCTCCCCAAAGCCAGAAGCAGACCGGCCGCGCCCACCTCGATGCCGGCGGCGACCGAGGACTCGACGATAAAGACTCCCAGAGGGTTTGCCGCCGCCGAACCAAGCGCCATGCCGAGCGCGAGCAGGAGAAGGGGACCCAGACGAGCGTCGCCGGTCTGCGTCACTTTGTCTTTGGGGCGGTGCGGACCGGCGCCCGGGTCCTCTTTGGGCACCAGGAGCGAGACTACGAGGGCGAGGGTAGCTGAGGCGACGAAGGCCCAGCGCCAGCCGACGGTCGTCGCGAGGGAGGGTACGGCGAGACCGGCGAGCAGGGTGGCCGTGGGGATGGCGGCCTGTTTCACGCCGAACGCGAGGCCCTGGCGGCCCTGAGAGACCTTCCGGGCCATAAAGAGGTGCGTGGCGGGGTGGGAGATCGCATTTGCCAGGCCGCCGAGGGCGAGGCAGAAGACCAGGGCGGCCCACGAGCCGGCCAGAGTTGCGACGCTAAGGAGCGAGGCGGCGCTTACGAGGACGGCTACCCGCATCCCCAAGGAGTATCCGACGCGCTCCACGACGCGGCCGGAGACGAACGAGGCGAGCGACGAGGAGGCAAAAAAGACCGCGATCGCCAGCCCCAGAGCACCCTCTCCGAAGTCTAGCTCGTCCCGGATCTGCACCGCCAGCCCACCGGTCAGGAAGGCCGGTATAACCCCGCACGTGGCGACCGAGACCGCGAGCAGCACGGACCGCCGTCCAGTGAAAGCATCCTCCATTATCGCCCCACGCTACACCGCGCCCCTGTAGAGAGCGTGCGACGGCAGTCCGAAAAGTCTCTTGGCGGTAGCGTGGAGCATCGAAAGATCGTAGCACGCTACCCCTGTTAGAGAGCCCTCACCATCCTCTCGTCTAACAGTAGCGCCTGCCCGGCGAGCACCGGGTTCGCGGCTACGTCTCTCTCACCGGGTTAGAGAGCGGCTCGAAGCCGTTTATGCGACAGGAGACCACGTCGCCGTCCCGGATCCGCACCGCCCCCGGCGTGCCGGTGGAGATGACGTCCCCCGGCAGGAGCGTCATCACCTTCGAGTGGAACGAGACGAGAGACCACGGCGAGAAAGTCATGTTGGAGACCACGTTCTCGCGTTGCACCTCGCCGTTCAGGAGGGTGGCGACGGTGAGCTCGCCGATCTCCCGCACCTCATCGAGCGTCACCAACTGCGGTCCGAAGCTGAAGAAGGTGTCGAAGCTCTTCGCGCGGGTCAGGTAGCGTGGGTTCCTGCGCAGGATGTCCTCTGCCGTCATGTCCAGTACCGTCGTCAGACCCGCCACCACGGACGGCGCATCCTCCTCTGAGACGTTCCTCGCCTCGCGGCCTATGATGAGCCCTAGTTCCGCCTCGCCCGTCACCCGCTCGGATTGTCTGGGGAGCAGGATCCCCTCCCCCGGCCCGATGATGGTCGTGTCCGGGCGCATGAAGCTCGCCGGCTCCTCGGAGGGCGCTACCTCGCTAAGGTCGCCCGCGTGCTCCACGTAGTTCAACCCTATACCCCAGATCTTGCGCGGACGGCGGTAGAGCGGCGCGTACTCGACCAGATCCAGGGGTATCACGAGGTCCGACAGCTCTTCCCATGCGACCTCGTCGAGCCCCCGGAGCCAGGACCGGAGGTCCTCGATCCGCCCTTCTTCGAGCAGAGA
>CADCVG010000084.1:0-44355 GCA_902806075.1 uncultured Rubrobacteraceae bacterium | reverse complement strand
GGTAGAGCGGCGCGTACTCGACCAGATCCAGGGGTATCACGAGGTCCGACAGCTCTTCCCATGCGACCTCGTCGAGCCCCCGGAGCCAGGACCGGAGGTCCTCGATCCGCCCTTCTTCGAGCAGAGAGAGGAGGTCCGTGGGCCAGTCGGCATCCAGCGCATCGTTCACCGCGCCCAACGACGCTACACCGCCCTCAAGCACGACGGCGGCGATCTCCTCACCGCCCCCGACCTTTACCGTCGCGAGCCTCAACACCCGCTCCGGGGCGTACCGGGGAGCGCGTGACGCGGGACGCGGTCCACGATAGCCTCTCCTATAGGTATGCATGCCGTTGCAGCGGGCGAGGGCGCGTTCAGGACGTGTACGCTCCGCTCCCCCTCGACGATGAGGAAGTCGTCCACGAGCGTACCGTCCTCCCTCAACGCCTGCGCCCGCACGCCCGCCTCGACCGGGACGAGGTCCCCCTCCTCGACCTCCGGGACGAGCCTCCGCAAACCCCGCACGAACGCCTTCTTGCTCAAGGACCGGAACACCTCGCCCGCCCCCATCCTCCAGTTCCTCCCCGCGAGCCGCCAGAACGCCGGGTACGAGAGGACCTCCGCGAGGTCTCTAATTCTAAGGTCGGTCTTTCTGTAGCCCTCGCGGGCGAGGCCGAGGACCGCGTTCGGCCCCGCCTCGACGCCGCCTTCGACCTTGCGGGTGAAGTGGACGCCAAGGAACGGGAAGCTCGGGTCCGGGACAGGGTAGATCAGGTTCTTCACCAGGTGCCGGCTCCCCGGTGCCAGATCGTAATACTCGCCCCGGAAAGGCACGATCCTCGCCCCCGCCTCCACCCCGCCAAGAGCAGCCACCCGGTCGCTGTAGAGCCCGGCGCAGTTTATTAGCACCCGCGCCCGGAGGCTCTCACCTGGAGTACGCAACTCTACTCCGTCCCCGGTCTCGGCGATGTCCGTAACTTCGGTGCCGGCATGCAGCTCGCCGCCCTCGTCGGAGATCATCCTGGCGAAGGCTCCGGCGACGCCGACGAAGTCAACGATGCCTGTGCTCGGGACCTTCAGTGCTGCAAGGCCAGTGGCGTGTGGCTCCAACTCCTTCAACTCCTCCGGTCCGATCTTCTCGACCGCGAGCCCGTTCTCTATGCCCCGCTCGTAGATGTTCCTCAAGCGCGGTATCTCCTCCGGCCCCGTCGCGACGATGACCTTGCCGCAGATCTCATACGCCACCCCATGGTCCTCGCAGAGCTCCACGAGCCGGTTCCCGCCCTCCCTGCTAAAGCGAGCCTTCAAGCTCCCCGGCTTGTAGTAGACGCCGCTGTGGATGACCCCGCTGTTGTGTCCCGTCTGGTGTCGGGCGAAGGTCTCCTCCTTCTCAAGCACCACGACCCCCGCGCCCGGATAGCGCCGCAACAATGTCCAGGCGGTCGAGAGACCGACGATGCCACCCCCGATCACTGCGAAGTCATACATCACCAGAGCCTCCTCTCATGTGCCGACCATGTTAGCCTATTCTGATCGACTTAGAGCTATACGAGGGCAGCTACGTCTTCGCCCGGGTCTTCTGGGAGATCTACAACACCTCGCCGGAGCTCTAGCCCGAGGACTTACCCCACCACACGCACCTGAACGCTCAGGACTCCAACGAAGCGGTAGACGAGAAGATGGAGCCTACCAGCTTCGAGCTAGAAGCCTACGTCTACGCCATCGAGTCCTACCGCGACCACGAACGCTATGGTCTTTCCTACCCGGGCGGCTCGAAAGATCAGCCGTATGTCTGGAAGCTGACGGTAGATTGCGTCACGGATGCGGTGAACACGGCGAGGGCTGAAGCTCATGCGAAGGCGCGGCAGGAGCGAGAGGAGTAGCGCGGGAGTTTAGGGTAGGTCTACAATGTCCGCATGAATCGTGGTTCGATCATCGCCATCGGAAAATTCTTGCCAGAGGGGAATATGTCAAGGTATACTCCCTCTACTTACTAGGTGCAAAATATACGGTACAGGGTCGCCGCACTTAGTACAGAATGAAGGGGATGGCAATGGGCAAGACGATTAACAAGACGAAGCATCACCGACGCCGCATACCGGACACGGAGGCGGCCATAGCCACTCGGGTCGCCGGTGGTGCCGCGTTTGGGGCCACCGTTGGTGCTATTGGTGGCGTGCCCGGCGCGGTGATCGGCGGACTGGCCGGGGCTGCGGTTCTCGTTGTAGCCCCATACCTTGCCGTGCTCGGCCACGACCAGGGTGACGACAACGATCACAACTCCAACTAGACGAACACAGGGTGATAGGCGGTCCTTACTTTCTGGCCTCCGTCGCCCTTTTTGTCGTCCTGTTCTTGGCTTACGTCGTTGTGTCTCTGTCGAAGCGAAGAGAGTACCGGGTGGATGCGGGCGAGTTGGCAACCCTAGCGGGCGCAGCCTTCGCCGCCCCGGCCGGCTTTAGGGTCCTAGCCATCGCCCTCACGAACGAAGACCTCGGCGCCCTGAGCGGGCTCGCCGACCGAGCGTACATCCTGATCGGCGGCGTGGTGGTCGCCACCGGCTCCGTGGTGGCGGTGGGCCGAATCTTCGTGGCCGTGTGGAGGGCCGGTACGGAAAGAGCCCAGAAGGAGGCCGCGAGTCAGTCCGTGGGCGAGGCCGTCGAAGCCGTGGACGATCTTGCGGCCCAAGAACGGGAAAGAAAAGACGCCGATTAGGCAAAGCCACGGCGGACGCGGCGCCCTTGGGCGGCCCCTTCGGGGGCCGCTTTTGCTGGGAGGGGGTTTAACGGTGGCTCAGCAGATATACGCCCGTTGAAAAACACGCAACGATTCGTATAAATACCTGATGAGCAACAAATTCCGTGGCAGCAGGATGGACCGACAGGACAAGCGGAAGGCCGTCGAGCAGGCGAAGGCCGAGGTGGAGCTGAGGAAGACCGAGGCCGAGATTGCCCAGTCCAGCGTCGATGAGGCCAAGGACGAACTGGAAAGCCGGAAGTATTGGGCCGATAAGAACGAGAAGTACCTGGAGAGGATGAGGAGCGGCTACGCCGAAGGCATCAAACTTTTCTACGATTCGTTCAAGACGCGTGCAACCCTGACTAGCGCGATCATCGTGGTGATCCTGGCGCTTTCCAGGGAGGTTTCGTCGGTCTCCCCGGCGTATGGACCGATACTGTGAGCGTCCGTCGGCTTCCTGTTCTTCTCTATGCTGGCCGCCCTGAAGACCATGGACGGGATCACCAACAACGTCTTCGACACGCTGACGAACGAGCACGCGCCCACATCGATAAGGGACGGCACTGAGGCGGAGGAAGCGGAGCAAGTTAAGCGAGCGAGGGAAGAAAGCAACCGCAAGCTCACCTTGCGCACTCAAATCGCGTCGGCTAGCTTCTCGTTGGGCATCGGCGCGTCCACCTCGTAGGCGGCGGGGGTTACGCCTGGGGAGCAGGGGGGGAGGCAGAGCAGGGGGCACCACCCTGCTTGTGGTCGTGCTCTTGGTAATGCTCGTAGCCTATCCGCGATTAGTTATCGTGTTGGGGATTCTCGCGGCTCCCGTTTTGCTCATCTGGCTGGTGCGCAAATATTCCACACGACACCGACCCCCGGCGGTGGGAGAGCTGGCCCAGCAATTCGAGAATATCCGCCTAATGAGCGGGCCGCAGTTCGAGGTATACATGGCGGATCTCTTTAGGGCGATGGGACACGGCGCAACTGTCTTAGGAGGCTCAGGGGACCAGGGAGTAGATATTCTGCTGGTCACAGGGGATCAGAAGATCGCGGTGCAGTGCAAGAATTACGCTAGGCCGGTGGGTAACAGTCCTGTGCAGGAAGTTTTTGCGGGTGCGAGGCATCACGGATGTAGTGAGGCTTGGGTGGTGGCCCCTGCAGGCTATACTCAGGGTGCGCGGACTTTGGCGGCCAGCGTGGGAGTGTTGTTGCACGACGCAAGCGCGATACAACGCTGGATCGAGCAGGCTGGTGGGGTCACTCCCCCCTCTGGGGGGGAGCCTTCTCCAGAAAGCGAGGAATCTCCTCCGGTAAATGGGGCATCGCCCCCGCCTGTTCCAAGCAGGAATCCGCCTAACTCTCGCTCCGATCAGGATCGCGAGCAGTACGATATGTTTTTGAACAGCTACCTTTCGTTCGTAGAGTCACTTGAGAATTACCGTGATCTGCGCGACCTGGGGCAGGTGCCGCCAGGTTCGGACGCGGAGAAGCAGTGGCGTATAACCCTGCGGATGGTCAATGGTGCCATCCGCAACGCATTGCTAGAGATGGACAAACTTGAGCGGAGCAACTCCGTCTTCGCCTCGGACGGGCGAACCCAACGGCGAGCCGAGATCACTGCCACGCATGAGCGGATTAAGAGGGAGATAGGAGCCTAACGACACCGTGTCAAAGCTCTACGGCGTAGCCTGATCTAAAAACTCCAACAGAACGTTCTTTCGACCCCTTTTCGGAGGGATCTTTTCTATATCCGAAGGGAGGTAAGCGAGATTGTCAGAGCTCTACCGCATGAGGCTGTGCTCGACGCCACGGATATGACCTCTGATTAGATGGCCTCTTATCGTCGAACTCAAATGACCCGAAGACTTCATCCCACGCCTGGAGAACCAGGTATACTGCGCCCATGTCCCTGAGCGGAGTCTGCACCATCACCCTGACCCCCTTTACCGAAGCGGGAGACGTGGACCTCGGAGGGATAGACTCACTCACCGAGCTATACCTCAGCTCTGGAGTACATGGCCTTACTGTTCTCGGCATCATGGGCGAAGCGCACAAGCTCTCCGACATCGAACGCTCCACTGTCATGCAACGCTACGTCATCGCCGCCGCGGATCGCGTGCCGGTCATAGTCGGATGCTCGGCGGCAGCCACGAGAGTGACGGTAGAGCGGGCACGCGAGGCCGAAAGTACCGGGGCAGCGGCCGTCATGGTGGCCCCTCCGAACAACGTCCGGAACCTGGACCTCGTCTTCGAGCATTACCGGCTGGTCGCGGAGTCCGTCTCCCTGCCCGTGGTCGTTCAGGACGAGCCGGTCAATACGGGTGTCGTGATGCCCGCCGCCTTCATCGCGCGGGTACTCAACGAGGTCGAGGGGTGCCGGTACGTCAAGCTCGAAGAGGCGCCGACTACCATCAAGATCACGAGCCTCCTGGATAGGATCGAGGAGCCAGAGAAGAGGGCGGGCATCTTCGGGGGCCTGGGCGGGATGTACTTCTATGAGGAGTTGGCCCGCGGCGCGGTCGGTATCATGACCGGCTTCGCATACCAGGAGATTCTCGTCCGCACCTACGAGCTATTCTCCGAAGGGCGGGAACGCGAGGCGCGGGAGCACTTCTTTCGCTATCTGCCCATGATCCGGTTCGAGGCCCAGCTCGGGGTCGGAGGCGTGGGCATCCGCAAGGAGGTCTTCAGGATGCGCAGCGCGATCCCCTCCTCCCACGTCCGCTTCCCCGCCCCGTCTTTGGACGAGGAGACGCTTCGGGAGCTTCGGGAGCTGGTCGAGATGCTAGGGCTCGGAGGCTAACCCAGACTACACTCCCTGGACAGCCAGCCTTACCTCC
This sequence comes from uncultured Rubrobacteraceae bacterium, assembly GCA_902806075.1. Taxonomy (GTDB): domain Bacteria; phylum Actinomycetota; class Rubrobacteria; order Rubrobacterales; family Rubrobacteraceae; genus Rubrobacter_F. Next base: position 38,806 of record CADCVG010000084.1, on the reverse strand, counting down.
AGGGTGACCTGCCCGATCTCCTGCTAGCCAAAGAGATGTAACATCCCGAGTCCTAGCCGGCACTCCTCGCGCAGGACCCGCTCGGCCCGCCCGGTCTCTTCTTCCATGACGGGACGGGCAATTCCCTCGACGGTCTCGCCTCTGACCCTGCTCCACGCGTTGCTCGGGGTCAGGAACACCCGTGGCTCGTTGCGGGTGCGCTTCATCTTGCCCGAGCTGGGGGGCGTGGTTACCTAGACGCGGCCGTCCACCAGCGCGAACCATACGGTGGTGGGTATCGCCTCCCCACTCTTTCGGAACGTCGTCAGGTTGACGTACCTGTGTCCTTTGAGGATGCCGAGTAGTCCGGCCCCCCGCCCTCTGACCGCGCGCCGCCGCACCGCAAGCCCAACCGCCGCCGCGAGCGCCCCGACGCCCAACACCAAGAGCGCCCCGGAACGTCTCTCGAACGGCTAACCTTTTATTCCCTGCCTCCTCTCCGGTGGTATTCAGACCACCTTCTGAACTGAACCTCGGCTACCCGACGAAGAGGTTCGAGAGATATTCTAAGCGGGATTGGTCGCGACAGGCTCTCCGGCGAACGCTGCTCGTCCCGCGCTTCTGATAGTTGCACCCGTAGACGCATCGGTTTGGACTGCACGGTATAGGATAGCCGTGATGGGCGGATCCACACAGCTTCGTTCGGTGGCAACGCTGGCTATCGTCGGCTTCGCGTGGTGGATAGTGACGGCCCTCGCCCTGCAGATCCTGGCGGCCGACGTGAACAACCCGGTCGAACAGTCGATCAGCGAACTGGCGCTTGGCCGCTTCGGGACGTTCATGGACGTAGCCTTCTTCGCCTTCGGCATCGGAAGCCTCGCCCTGGCCTTTGGCTTGTACAGGTCGGTATACAACGCGCTGGTTGCCCCGCTGCTACTCGCCGTCGCCGGGGTTCTGTGGTTCCTTCTGGGTGTTTTTCAGACGGGATCGGGCGTTACCGGTCCCGCGATACACGGCGGCGTCGCGTCGGCGTCTTTCCTGCTCATCCTGGTCGTGATGTTCCTCTTCGCCCGGCGGTTCCGGGGTGATGCACGGTGGCGGTCGTTCGCGTTGCCAACCTCCATCTGGGCCATTGTCGCCGCCGGGGCGCTCTTCTCGATTCCGCTCCTGGGTGAGGAGGTCTTTGGGTTATCGGAGCGGGTCTTCGTCGCGGTCTTTGTCTCGTGGCTGCTGGTAACGGCGATCCGGCTACGAACCATGCCAACGTGAGCGGCCGTCGGCGAGGTTCCGAAGTCGGTCTCCAGAGTCTACCCTGGGCGCTCGGCCCGCGGACTCTCGGGCCTGGCATCCGCGTTGGTTGTGGTGGTGCTAGTTATCCCGGTCGCCGGTCCCGCCGCCCCGCCGGAGACGCGAAGCGTAACTATATGTACGGCTATCCCCAGGACCAGCACGCCCATGCCGAGCCCCACCCAGAAGGGTTCCAGGTAGAGGAGCAGGAGGCCAGCGGCAGCACACAGGACGCGTTCGGGGACGCGCGCCGGGCCGAAGAGCCACGCTCCGGTGGCGACGGCCAGAGAGCCCACGGCGACGGCGGAGACTAGGACGGTCAGCCCGATCTGTAACGGCGAGCCCTGCAAGAGCAACCCTTCACCGTTCGGGGAGAGGACGAAGGCAAACGGGACCAGGAAGGCTGGCAGGGTGTACTTCCAGGTCAGCATCATCGTCTTGAACGCGTTCCCGCCGGTGACAGCCGCGGCTGCGACGGCGGCCAGAGCTGTCGGCGGGCTCACCTCGGAGAGGACAGCGTAGTAGAAGATGAACATGTAGGCGGCGAACGTGGGGACGCCTAGCTCCGTGAACGCGGGTGCGATGATCACCGCCGAGATGATGAACGAGGCCGTCACCGGCACGGCGAGGCCGAGGATGAGGATCGAGACCGCCGAATAGAGCGCGGTGAAGAGGAGGCTCCCGCCCGCGAGCGCGATAATGAGGGAGCTTAACTTCAGGCCGAGGCCGGTAAGCGTCACGACGGCGACGATGATCCCGGCCGCCGCGCACGTCGCCGCTACCGGCAAGACTCCCATCGCCCCCGCAGCCAGGGCGTCCCAGATCCTCTTCGGCCCCATCCTGTGCTCCCGGCTCAGGAAAGAGAGCAAGAAGGCCGCTATCGTCGCGTAGAAGACCGCCCTGAACGGCGAGAGTCCTATCGCCATGAGGATGACGATCAGGAAGAGCGAGCTGAAGTGGTAGCCGTAGCGCCACAGGAGGTAGCCCAGCGGGGGCGTTTCGACATCGACGCCGAGTGTCCTGAAGCGGCGGGCGTCGGCCTCGATGGCGAGGATGATACCGAGGTAGTACAGGAGCGAGGGGATCAGAGCATATAGAAGGACCTCCAGGTAGCTCACCCCCAGGAACTCGGCGATGATGAACGCCGCTGCCCCGAGGGTAGGCGGCGAGAGTATAGCCCCGATCCCCGCCGCCGCCAGCACCCCGCCGCCCGCCTCGCGCGGGTAGCCACCGCGACGCAGGATCGGCCAGGCGACCGAGGCGAGCGTGACGGTCGTCGCCGTCCCCGACCCGGAGACGGTGCCTAAGAGGAAGCCGGCGAGCGTAGTGGTGCGGCCCGGGCTCGTGCGGGAGTCGCCGAAGGCGGCGAAGCTCACGTCAATAAAGTACTTGCCCGCGCCCGAGTATTCGAGGACGGCGCCGTAGATCGTGAAGAGGACGATGTAGGTAGCCGCGACGTCCAGCGGCACCCCGAAGAGCCCTTCGAGACCCATGTACGTCTGGCCCACGATGCGGTTCGGCCCGTAGCCGATGTGCCCGACCCTGGCCCAGTCAGGTATCAGAGCACCCAGGTACGCATAAGCGATGAAGATGATGCAGATGAAAGGCAATATCCACCCGACGGTCCTCCGGGTCGCCTCCAGCACGAGCAGGATGGTCACCACCCCGAAGACGAGGTCGAGCGTCTCGGGACGCGCCGCCCGCCGGACGAACTCATCAAAGACGACCAGCGTGTAGCCCAAAGAGACCACAGAGAGAGCGGCGAAGAGGTAGTCCGTAATGCCGGGGTTATCGCGCTCCGCCTCTCCCGTGCGCGAGCCTCCCCAGCCCCTGAACAGGACGAACGTCATCGCGAGCGCGAGGGCGAGGAAGCTGGTCCGGTAGACCTGGGCCGGCACCGGGTTCAGGACCCAGTAGAGGGCGTAGCAGGAGAGAGCGACGCCCGTGATGGAGAGCAGGAGCTTCGGCAGCCCGTCGAGCCGGCGGGCCGGCCTCTCGGCCTCGAACTCCTCTATGAGCCCTTCCGCCCCGGCGGCGAACGGGTCTTCGAGCCTCACGCGTTCGCCGGAGCGTTCGCCTACGCGCTCCCCGGTACGTTCCTCGGACATAAACTCGTCCTTTCCCTGTTCCCTTCGCACGCAGCATAGTTTGCACGCTCATCCTTGTCAACGAGGTTACTTGAGGTCTGTCTGTGTTCGGTGGGCCTTTCTAACTTGCCCGTGGTCTCGGCTGTTTATAGGATGGGGCGGCACAGTCGAGAGCACGGGAAGGAGCGGGGCGTGGCGGATCTCGAGTACAGGGTAGAGAACGGCGTTGGGACCATACTGCTGAACCGTCCCGCGAAGAAGAACGCCTTCACCATCGGGATGCTGGACGAGTGGTCGGAGGTGCTGCGCGGGGCTCGTACCGACGAGTCAGTCGGCGCGATCATCCTTACAGGCGCGGGCGACGCCTTCTGCTCTGGCGGTGACTTCGAGGGCCTCTCGCCGGATGCGAAGGACGAGCCAACCCCTTACGATCGGAAGGCCTTCCTCACCGAGCACGTCCACCGAATCGCCTACGCCCTGGAAGACCTGGACAAGCCCGTAATCGCCGCGATAAACGGCGTCGCGGTCGGAGCCGGCCTGGACTTCGCCCTGATGTGCGACATGCGCTTCGCGTCCCGCTCTGCGAGGATGAGCGAGGGCTACATTCGCGTCGGCCTCGTCCCCGGCGACGGCGGCGCATATTATCTGCCCCGCCTCGTCGGACCGGCGAAGGCATTGGAGCTTTTGCTAACCGGGGACTTCGTGGAGGCCGAGGAGGCGCACAGGATAGGGATGGTCAACCGCGTCTACGAGGACGGGGAGTTGATGGAGGAGACGAGGGCGTTCGCCGAGAAGCTCGCCGCGGGGCCACCGCTCATCACGCGCATGATCAATCGTGCCGTCTACCAGTCCGCGCGTAGCGACCTGCGAACGAGCCTCGACTTGATCTCCTCTCACATGGGCATCGCCCAGTCGATGCAAGAATCCCACGAGGCCTTCAACGCCTTCCGCGAGAGACGCGCCCCCCGCTTCGAGAGCCGCTGATCTATACAAGTCAGCCGGCACTTCGACTTGCTAACGCTCTCCGGCCGCAACCCATCACGTTCCAGTAAAGACGTCCTTCTCTACCTTTACGACGATGTGGCGTGCACCGCCCTCACCGTAGAGAGTGAATCGCTCGCCGGAGACGACCAGGGTGCGTTCACCTCTCTGCGTGCCGATCAGGGGCAGAGCTTCGAACTCCTGGGGCTCGTCCAGAACGAGACGGAGGAGCTCGCCTTCGATCTCCTTGCGGCCCTCTAGCTCATAGTAGTCGAGAACAGCCTCGCTCGGAGAGGAGACCATGACGAGCTCAAAGTTTTCGTTCTCCCCGGCGGTGAAGTGCTCTGTAGCGGGGGAGTTGTAGTAGGAATGGACGTATTCGATCTGGAACTCGCCGGAGTCGGGGAGCGGGGAACGGGAGATCACGCCCCCATCCGAGTCGCGGACCACCACGGATGCGCCCCGGCCAGCGACGGACGCGATGCCGAGGATCAGGAGCCCGGCTACTCCCGCGAGGATCAGGAGTAGCCGGGCGTGTCTCCAGAGCTTCGGGCGTTGTCTAGCTTCCGGCTTCGTCGTAGTATCGTTGGGCGCCGGGATGAACCTCCAGCGGCGGAACCTGTGGAGCCGTGTTTATATCCAGGTTGTTTGCCTCCTGGTGGGCCTGTGCGAGGGCGTCTTGCTGGTCGAAGAGGAGCCTGGTTATGTTGTAGGCCATCTCCTCGTCCATGGACTCGTTGACCACCAGGTAGTTGGGGACGGCGATCACGGAGACGTCTTGGTCGAAGCCCTCGTAGGTCCCGGCCGGGATGGTCGCCTCCTGGTAGACTTGGCCGTACGTCTCGCGCAGGGCTCCAAGGTACTCTATGGTCGGGAGCAGGATGATCTGGTCGGTCGTCGCGAGGTCGGTAACCGCGCCGGTCGGCAGGCCGCCGGACCAGAAGAAGGCGTCGATGGTGCCGTCGCGCACCGCGTCCACGGACTCGTCCACGCCGAGTTGCTGGCGGTCTATATCCGCGTCGGGGTCTAGCCCGGCCGCTTCGAGGACGCGCAGGGCTATCACCTCGGTGCCGGAGCCGGGCGAGCCCACGGAGACGCTCTTGCCTTGCAGGTCCTCGATGCTCTCTATGCCGGAGTCCGCGGTGGTCACTACCTGGGTGTAGTTGTTGTAGAGCCGGGCCAGGGCCTGGGCGGGGACCGGGTCTCCGTCGAAGCTCTCCCTGCCCTCGACGGCGTCGGCGGCGGTATCGGCGAGCGTGAAGGCCACGTCGCTGCTCTCGTCGGCGATCAACTGCATGTTGTCTACCGAGGCCGAGGTCGCCTCAGCGGTCGCTTCCACGCCCTCGATGTTCTGTGTTATCTGGTCGGCCAGAGCCCCGCCGTAGACGAAGTAGACCCCTCCCGTACCTCCGGTCGCGATGCTGAGCCTGTCTCCCCCGCCCGGCGCCTGGCTCGCGCTGCAGGCCGCGAGCATCGACAGCAGGATCAGGACCACAACCATACCCGATACGGCTCGACCTATTGGATGCCAAACGTGGCGAACGACTCTGTGCATAACCAAACTCCTCCTCGCGTGGGCGCCAGCGCCACGCCCAGTATTTCCTCATCCAGCACTATATTGTCAGCCCGAACCCCGGTCAACTTGCCCAGGGAGCTGCTGCTTGTTGCGACGGGTACGACATCGTGCCAGAATTGCTGGCGGGGATACTCTCGACGGAGAAGGGACCAGCGGGTCCGCGCCGCCGAACCGGACACATAGTCAACGCCAAGAGGAGGGCGACGATGGACTTCGACTACTCAGAGAAGGTGCAGGGGCTACGAGCAGAGCTTACAGAGTTCATGGACGAGTACGTCTACCCGAACGAGAAGACCTACAAGGACCAACTCGCGGCCTCTGGAGAGCGCTGGAGCATACCGCCGATAATGGAGGAGCTAAAAGAGAGAGCTAAATCGGCGGGGCTGTGGAACCTCTTCCTGCCGGACTCGGACCTCGGGGCGGGCCTCACCAACCTCGAGTACGCTCCGCTGTGCGAGATCATGGGCCGCAGCCCAATAGGCCCGGAGGTCTTTAACTGCAACGCCCCGGACACGGGGAACATGGAGGTCTTGGTCCGCTACGGGACGCCAGAGCAGCAGGAGAGGTGGCTAAAGCCGCTGCTTGACGGTGAGATCCGCTCGTGCTTCGCGATGACCGAGCCTGACGTGGCCTCCTCGGACGCGACTAATATCCAGGCCAGGATCGAGCGCGACGGCGACGAGTACGTGGTGAACGGGCGTAAGTGGTGGTCTACGGGGGCGCCGGACCCGCGCTGCAAGATCTCCATCTTCATGGGCAAGACCGACCCCGAGGCCAAACGCTACGAGCAGCAGTCCATGATCCTGGTCCCGCTGGACGCCCCGGGTGTGGAGATAGAGCGTGCGCTGCCCGTCTTCGGCTACGACGACGCGCCGCACGGTCACGCGGAGGTCAACTACAACGACGTACGCGTACCCGTAGAGAACATCCTCTGGGACGAGGGCAAGGGTTTCGCCATCGCGCAGGGGCGGTTGGGACCCGGGCGCATCCACCACTGCATGCGCCAGGTCGGGGTCGCCGAGCGGGCGTTGGAGCTGATGTGCGAGAGGGTCAAGAGCCGGGTCGCCTTCGGCAAACCGCTCGCCGAGCAGGGTGTGATCATGGAGTGGATCGCCGACTCCAGGATGGAGATAGAGCAATCGAGGCTCCTGACCCTAAAGGCCGCCCACATGATGGACACGGTCGGCAACAAGGAGGCCAAGGCCGAGATCGCCATGATAAAGGTCATCGGCCCCAACGCGACCCTGAAGGTCCTCGACCGGGCCATCCAGGCCTTCGGCGGCGCGGGCGTCTCCGAAGACTTCCCGCTCGCACACTTCTGGGCCGAGTCGCGCATCCTGCGTCTGGCCGACGGCCCCGACGAGGTCCACCGCGCGTCGGTCGCCAAGCTGGAGCTAAAGAAGGAGCGCGAGGGAAGCCTCATCACCGAACAGCTAAAGAGCAAGTAAAGGAGGAGCGAAGATGGCGACTACAGTCAACACGGTAACGGGGCCTGTGTCTTCCGATGAACTCGGCAAGACCTTGATGCACGAGCACTTCTTCTTCGGGTACCCAGGCTACGCGGGCGACACGACGTTCGGGAGCAACAGCCGCGAGGACGTTATCAATACAGGCATTGACGTGGCCGAGAGGGCGAAGGCGCACGGGGTCGAGACGATAGTGGACGCGACGCCAAACGACTGCGGACGCGACCCGGAGATGTTGCGTGAGATCTCCGAGAGGGCCGAGATCAAGATAATCTGCTCGACCGGCTACTACTACGAGGCCGAGGGGGCGCCGGCCTACTTCAAGTTCCGCCAGGGCCTGGGGAGCGCCCCCGGCGAGATCGAAGAGATGATGATGACGGAGATCACCGACGGCATCGGCGGCACCGGGATCAAGGCCGGCGTCATAAAGCTCGCCTCAAGCAAGGACGCCATCTCCGACTACGAGATGATGTTCTTCGACGCGGGCGCAAAGGCCCAAATAGAGACGGGTATCCCGATCATCACCCACACTCAGGAGGGGACGATGGGCCCCGAGCAGGCCGAGATGTTAGTCGGGGCGGGAGCTGACCCGAACCGGGTCATGATCGGGCACATGGACGGCAACACCGACGTCTCCTACCATATCGCTACCCTAGAGCACGGCGTCAACATAGCCTTCGACCGCTTCGGGATCCAGGGCATAGTCGGCGCCCCGATGGACACGATGCGACAGACGTGCCTCATCGGTCTCCTCGGGATGGGATACGGTGACAGGATAGCCCTCTCCCACGACACCGTAAACGTCTGGCTAGGCCGCCCGCTGGTCCTCCCTGATGCGGTAGTCGACCTTCTCGCAGGATGGCACATAACCCACCTCTTCGACGACGTCGTCCCCGTACTCAAGAACGCCGGGATTACCGACGAGCAGATAGACGGCATCTTCATCGAAAACCCGAAGAGTATCTTCGGCGGCTGACAAGTAGCCGGTAGGACGAGTGTGTTTAGGCGGCATCGCCTGCCTGCCATTGTTCATGGGTTGTTTAGAGAAGCGAACTCCAGGAGGATCGTATGGAGGAGCGCAAGAAGATTCTAATTGCGGGTGATCTGGGGGTCGTGGGCTTTGCCGCGGCGAAGCACTTCTCCGGGCTCCCGAAGTGGGACGTCGTGGGTATCTCGCGCCGAACCCCGCAACGGTCCCACGGCGGGGAACACGTCTCGGTGGACCTTCAAGATAAGGAGCAGTGCGCCGAGGTGTTCTCGCAGATGCAGGATGTCACCCACGTTATCTACGCCGCGCTCTATGAGAAGCCGGGCCTCATTCCAGGGTGGTCGGAGCCAGACCAGATGGATACGAACTTGAACATGCTCCAGAACCTTTTCGAACCTCTAGAGAAGGCAGCGACCAACCTGGAGCATCTCATCCTCATGCAGGGGACTAAGGCTTACGGAGTGCATGTCGAAGAGATGAAGTTGCCGGGTAAGGAGAGGGAGCCACGCCACCAGCACGAGAACTTCTATTGGTTGCAGGAGGACTACCTCCGGGAGAAGCAGGAGAACGGCCATGGGTGGGGCTGGACGATCCTGCGTCCTCAGATCGTCTGCGGGGAGGCGGTCGGCAGCAACATGAACCCGGTAGCGGCTATAGGAGCCTACGCAGCCCTCAAGCGTAAGGCCGGTGAGCCGCTCGACTTCCCTGGTCAAGCCGACTTCTTGGCAGAGTACGTGGACGCGGACCTACTCGCCCGGGCGATGGAGTGGGTGATGGAGACGCCCCAGAAGACCAGGGGTGAGTATTTCAACGTCGCCAACGGCGACGTTTTAGTTATGCGCAACGCCTGGCCCACTATAGCTGACGCATTCGGTATGGAGGTTGGGGAGAACAAACCGATGTCTCTAGCGGACGACATGCCTGAACATCAAGAAGAATGGGAAGAGATCGTTCGTGAGTTCGACCTTCAAGCTCCGACGGACCTTAAGGAGTTCATTGGCCAGTCCGGCATCTACGCCGACTTCTGCCTCGGGTACGATTTTGAGGAGCTTCCGCCGATGCTCGTCAGCACGATCAAGATTCGCCAGGCCGGGTTCCAAGACTGCATGGATACCGAAGATATGTTCCGCAAATGGATCGCCCACTTCCAGCAGGAGCGCCTGCTACCACCAGTGACCGTTAGGCCCTCGTCAGCGTGAGGGGTGCTCGGCTCGGTGCTTCACGGTTGTCCCCAGGCATCGTGATAAGGATCTCGGGCGGCGTTGACAATTCATCAGAGCACGCCGAGAACGTTCTTATCGGTCATCCTGCGATTGCAGGTGGCGCTGTCTTGGGCATCTGGCGTCACGAGCATGGCGGGGCGGCAAGGACTAAGGAGAAGATCAACTGGCTGGACTGTGCTCGGCCAAGTCAACCTGTCGACCGCCACGGCGACGCCCATATCCATACCCACCGGCAACGAAATGGAGGACGCCTTCGAGGCGGTGGCCCTCGGCATAAACAACATCATGAGAGTGGCAAGCGCAACCAGGTTCCCCGGCCCTCTCCTTCGCGCCGATCAGCATCTACAGGACGTGCTGAGCGGTTCGTCCCCCGACAGGACAAGCCCCCGAAAGCACGATACATACCTTGCTTTTCTGACCCGCGATTAGGTAAGCTTATCCGGGGTCAGGACACTTGAAGGCCCGGTGACGGGGTAGCTAGGCGGCGTCGCTGACCTAATATGATCCCGCTCGTTTAGGGGAACGGAGATGAAGAGGAGACAATGGAAGAGAGGATAAGCAGGCCGGAAGCCGCCGGTGGCGGAAACCGGGTCGTGAATTTCTTCGTCGGGTTGGCCGAACGTTACCTGCCGGACGCTTTCCTGTTCGCAGTCGTACTGACCATGATCGCTTACGTGTTGGCCATGATCTTCGTCACTACCGATATCCTTGCCCTGATCGGCGCCTGGTACGCTGGTCTGTGGAACATACTGACCTTCGCGTTGCAGATGGCGCTCATCCTCCTGACCGGTTACGTGGTGGCGCAGTCCCGGCCGGTCTCGCGCTTTCTGAACTGGCTGGCCTCGAAACCCCAGAACCAGGGGCAGGCCCTGGCGCTGACCATCGTGGTCGCCTCGATTGCCAGCCTCATCAACTGGGGCTTCGGGCTCGTCGTGGCGGCGATCATGGCTCGCTTCATCGGCAAGCGCATGGAGAACATCGACTACGCAATCCTCGTCTCGGCCGGCTACGCGGGCTTTATCGTTTGGGCGAGCGGGCTCTCCTCCTCTATAGCCCTCGCCGTCTCGACACCGGGCAGCCCGGCGAACATCACCGAGCAGCAGACGGGACAGGTCCTCGGGTACGGAGAAACCATCTTCACCTGGTGGAACATCGCACCCGTAATCATCATCGTCACCCTCCTGGTGCCGCTCTACTGGTGGATGATGCCCAAACGCCCGGAGCAGATGCGCAAGGTGGACCGCGGGCTTTTGGCGCGGGAGGACGAGAGAGACGAGCCGGAGACGCCCAATACTCCGGCCGGCGCGCTCGAGCGTTTCTGGCCGCTGAACCTGATCCTCGCCGGCGCCATCTTCACCTACTTCATTAGCTCGATCACGGCGGGCACGTTCACCCTCGACTTCAACGCCGTCATCGCACTCTTCCTGGCGCTCGGCCTGATCCTGCACTGGACCCCGATCCGCTACGTACGTACGTTCACCGGCAGCGCCGGGGCAATCGGGCCGATTGCCCTGCAATATCCGCTCTACGGTGGCATACAGGGCCTTATGACCTTCGCGGTCGGCGGCGTGGCTCTAGCAGGTATCATCGCCGACTGGTTCCTTTCGTTCTCGAACGAGTACACCTTCGCCTTCTGGACCTTCGTCTCCTCCAACATCATCAGCCTCTTCATCCCCTCGGGGGGCGGGCACTGGCTCGTGCAGGGGCCGGTCATGGTGCCTGCCGCGGAGCCACTCGGAGTCGACCATGGCCTCATAGCCATGGCCGTCGCCTGGGGCGAAGGGACGGCGAACATGATCCAACCGTTCTGGGCGCTCCCGATCCTCGGCATAGTGGGCCTCGGTATCCGCGACATAATGGGATACGGTGTGCTGACGCTGGCGCTCAGCTTCACCGTCTACGGAGCGTTCGCCCTGATAACGCCGTTCTTTCTGTAGAGAGAGCCAGGATGCTCGACGACAAGAATTTCGTCCTGCTCGGTATTAAATACGAGGCCGCGATTTTGGGTGGCGTGAATGAGGCGGGTATGGCGAAGATAGAGGAGCAGATCCGGGCCGAGGCCGGCGACGACTGGTCTGAGAACCCGATGATCGTACGAGGCCGCAACGCCGTACGCGCCGAGCATGGTCTGCCCCCCCTGGGCGGCCCTCCGAAACGACCGGACCGGAGCCCGGTCCGGCGCTCCCTCTGGCGCAGGATGTTCGGCGGGTAGGAGGAAGAGCGATGCTCTACAAGAACTTCGCTACGCAGGAGGAGCTCGACGCCCAGTACGACCTCGAACAGACGGTCGAGGACGTCTCCGCCTACGCGGACTTCTACGCAAGAGAGAGTGAGAAGCTCCGGGCGGAGGTGAAGCACCGCCTCGACGTGCCGTTCGGCCCGACACTCGCCGAGCACGTGGACATATACCCGGCGTCGGAGGCGGACGGGGCCGCGCCCATCCTTTTCTACGTCCACGGCGGTTACTGGAAGGCGCGTACGAGCAAGGAGTTCGGCTACGTCGCCCGCGGGCCGGCGCGCAGGGGCGTGACGACCGTCGTACTCAACTACGCGCTGTGCCCGGAGGTGACGATAGACGAGATCGTACGCCAGACCCGCGCCGCCCTCTCGTGGACCTACAAGAACGCCGGGAGCTTCGGCGGCGACGCGGGGCGCATCCACGTCGCGGGACACTCGGCGGGCGGACACCTTACGGCGATGCTCCTCGAAACGGACTGGGAGGGCGTCTACGGGCTACCCGGAGACGTCATAAAAAGCGCGTGCGCGATCAGCGGGCTCTTCGATCTGGCGCCCTTTCCGTACACCTTCATACAACCAAAGCTCCAGTTGAGTTGGGACCAGGTATTGCGCAACAGCCCGATCCTACACGTCCCGGACAGCGCGCCGCCGCTCCTCCTCGTCTACGGTGAGGACGAGACCGCCGAGTTCCGCCGCCAGTCAGAGGAGTTCCTCGCAGCCTGGAGGTCGAAGAGCCTGGATGCGGACCTCCTGACCCTACCAGGCGACAACCACTACGATGTGATCAAAGGCTTCCTCGATCCCGAGAGCCCCCTCTGCTCCGCAATTCTGCGGCACATCGTACCCGGTTAGCCAGATCTATAAGACTCTTTAGCAGTTCTTTGCACACTTTGACCCATCTTTGCTCCGAAAACGCTTAGATAATCTCGAAGTGGGTACAATGCGGGTCATGACTAATGCTTTCACGGACAGTCGTTACCAGTTGACTTGCCTTTTGGGTAACGGAGGTATGGCCCGAGTTTACCTCGCGCACGACGCGGTTCTGGTGCGCGACGTGGCGTTGAAGGTGCTGAGGGAGCAGTACGCTGATGACAAGGAGTTCGTCGAGCGCTTCCGGCGTGAGGCAAGGAGTGCGGCCTCGCTCTCCCACCCGCACATCGTCCAGATCTACGACCGGGGGCGCTCCGCGGACGGGTCCTACTACATGACTATGGAGTACCTGCCGGGAGGGACCCTCAAGAGGCGCATCCTGCAGGAGGGGGCACTCCCTTCTCACGAAGCAGCGGGGTTGGCGCTCCAGATCGCCGGTGCCCTCGGCCTGGCCCACGAGCGCGGTGTGATCCACCGCGACGTCAAGCCTCAGAACATCCTCCTTACCACCGTCGGCAACGCCAAGGTCGGTGACTTCGGTATCGCCCGCGCCTCATCGGCGACGGCTCTCTCCGGGACCAGCATGATCCTGGGAACCGCGGGCTACATGTCCCCCGAACAAGCGATGGGCGAGCCCGTTGGACCCGCCAGCGACCTGTACTCTCTGGGTGTAGTCCTCTACGAGATGCTTACCGGAGTCCTCCCCTACGAGGCCGAGACCCCTATCGGCCTCGCCCTGAAGCACGTTAACGAGCCACCTCGCCCACCCAGAGAGACAAACCCCAACGTTCCCGAGGGCCTGAACGTCGTGACCGCGAAGCTTCTCGCCAAGTATCCTGAAGACCGCTACGCCAACGCCGGCGAGCTCATACAGGACCTCCAGCGTATACGCGCCGGGCTCCCACCGCTGGCCACTCTGCCAGAGGTGCAGGAGACCACCGTACTATCCCGGCCACCCCGCCGCGCGGCGGTCCCTCCCCCGAGCGTACATGGGAAGAGCAGGCGCAAGGTGGCCGGTCCCGTGGCCGTGGTGCTGGCCTCCGTGGGGCTGCTTGGTGGGATAGCCCTGGCCGTGTTGAACGATCTCCCTATGCTGGAACAGGCCAGGCAGATAACGGGGCTCGGCGAGGAGAACAGCGAGGTGGAGAGCCTCGCCATGAACCCCGCCGAGGCGGAGCCCGTCGAGGAAGAACCCACCGAGGAAGAACCTGCCGAGGAAGAACCTGCCGAGGAGAAGACCGCCGAGGAGGAGCCCGAGGCCGGTAGCCAGACCCGGGAGAGCTCCAAGGCCGAAGACGAGGCTACGGCCTCCTCACCACCCCCCGCAGTGCAGAGTAACTCGCAGAGCACCCCCGCCGCACCCCCGGTGGAGACGGTCCCCACCCCGGTCGCCGTTGCCGCCACGGAGCCGGTAGCGGTAGCATCGGAGGTCTCCGAAGCCACGCCAGCGCCCGCGACGTCCTCGCCAGCGCCAAAGCCCCAGAAGGAAAACTCGCAGCCGGTTCCAGCCAAAGCGCAAGAGGCACCGAAGCAGGCCGCACCCGAAACGACCCTCGACCCCTCCCGCAAAGAAAAGAGCGATGAGGACAAGGACTCCGGCGCCGGGGACAAGGATCCCGGCCCTGTCGACTTCGGGCCCGATGGCCCTGTTGACTTCGGGTCCGATGGCCCTGTCGATAGCAAAAAGTCCAAAAAATCGAAGAAAGACTAACTGGCCTGTAGCAGGACGAGCTAGTCACAAAGCGCCGCACGAGTATCGTCTACGCGAATTTCGTTTCCCCAAGACATTGCGTGGATGGTGTAGCTTCCATTCACGCTCACCAGGGTGCGCCTATCACCGACCTCCGGCGCTCTCCTGGATACTCCGTGGCCAGCCTCTCCACCGGAGATAGTGGCAATTACGGTGAGTTGGTCTATCTCTTGCGTAATACTCGCTTGGCTACCTGGCGACGCGCCCGCAACACTACCAAAGGACCAGGCGGTATCCTTAGCTCGCCCACGCAACTGCATAGCAACCGCGTACAGAGAGAGGAAGATATGGCGATAGAGGTTACGGGTGGGGTAGTAGTAAGAGAACGGGGAACGGTGGTTACCTACCGCCAGAGGTGTGAGGAGTGCGGCTACGTATACGACTACGACAAGACGACCATAGTCCCCGCTTACTCAGTTCGCAGCGCCCGCAACTTCACCTGCCCCGAATGCGGCAACTATCAAGAAGTGTCGATGCGGCATTACAATCCCACTCGGCAATAACGAGCGCTCCGTCGCGAGCCAGGACCTCGAGACGCATCATCCGATAGAGGGTCCGCCTCTGTTCGGGGGTGAGGCCTTCGGGGAAGAGGCGGGCATAATATTCCAACAGGGCCTCCTTGTCGTGCTCGAAGTCTTCGAGGCGCGACCGGAGGGAGCACATGGCTCCAGGCTAACCGTGGCCGCTTCTTTGGCCTCTTGAAGGAGACGCTCTTCGCACGGAACTGCCCGGTCGTTATGTCTCCCCCAAGCGTAGGTCAAGCGGGCGCTCTTCTTTGCGCTCAACCTCGGAGACCCGCTTCAACCAGGACGCTTCTTCCTCTTCCCCCAGCGTTCCGAAGGCATCATCGTCCTGCATCTTCTCCAGCCCGGTGCTACAGCGGTGTGCAGTATCGTTGATCCTCCAACCCCTTCACCTGCTCGGTATACCTTCCATTCTCCCTGCGAAGCTCCCCGGCGGGAGGGGATCAATCATAGCGAACATCGCTGTAAAGGGTCCCGGCCCTTATCGTATCGACTCCTAGTTGTATGGCATCTACGTACCGTCGTGCAGATACTTGGCGGCCAAGACGCTGAGGAGCCCCGACAGGCCGAGCAAGATGAGCACCACCCCCACCACCTTCGCGTACGTCCGCACCGCTTCGCGCCGCCTCCCGCCCTCCGTGCATACAGTATTACCGACCGCTCTGCTACCGCTCCAACAGTTCCTCGGCCCGCCCATCGCAGGTATAGCCGCGCGCGGCGTACGCCTCCTGCATATTCGCAAACTCCCCAGCGGATACCTCTCCCAAGAGCTCATCGGTAAACCTTTGCCCGTCTTCCGGCCCGAGATCCTCTAAGACCTCCTCGACCTGGCAAATCTCCAAATCTCTACTCGCCTCGGGGTCGTAGGAGGGCAAGGACTCCACAGGTGCCTCCGGGGCCACCTCTTCCACGCCGGCCTCTTCCTCCTGCTCCTCTACGGGTGTCTCCTGTCCTCCGCATCCCGCCAGCAGGACCGTTGCCAAAGACAGAACCGCTAGTAAGAACTGTACGTATCGTGCCACGTTTCCCCTTTCCTTGGTTACGAAGAGAGGATAGCGTCTCCCCGCGCCGGACGCTACTGCTCCCCGCCGCGCACAGCCCAGGCCCAATACGGATAGGCCCAGGGAGGGAGATTGCCGGTTCGACAGGTATTGTTTCGGCAGGCTGGCGGAGGTCTGTCTCAGGGGTCCTGTGTCCAGCGGACGGGGCTATCAGCTTGCCGCCCGCTACTCAGAGAGGTCCTCGACGGGGCCGGTTATGAGCTCGCCGTCGCGGTCTGTGATGCGGTGCTCGCTGGCGAGGAACTCGGCCAAGCAGGGCCTGTTCGAGCGAGGTTTCAGCAGGGGAAGAAGCTCTCCGTCAATGAGCGCCCTGCCGTAGTTGCTCGCGCGCTCCCGGCGTCGTACGATGGATCTCCCCGCAGACGCTGACACCGTCTCTCCCCGGCAGCATCACGTTCAAGAGGATCAGTCAAAGGGCTCCGCCTCTTGCCTCAGGCGATCCAGCGCTGCCTCTCCGTCTCCGGCTGCCAGCATACCCATCCCCTCGCGGGAAAGGGTGTGCTCCACTACGTCTCTCATGGCCGGGTCGTCCTCGACTATAAGTACCTCAGGCACTCTCTTCACCCCGAAAGATCCGTCGCAAGCACGCCCTTGGCGAGGTTGTTCAGGATGGCATTCATCGTACCGTCCTGCTCCTTCAACCGAAGAAAAGAGTTCTGAAGCCTGTCGGCCATCGCGTTGAAGGTCCGGCCAGCTCGCCGAGCTCGTCGTCGAAGCCGGGTTCGATGCGGCTGGAGAAGTCGCCCTTCCCCATGGCGCGGGCGCCTGGAGCGATCCGCTCTACCCTCCGGCTCAGCAGGGTGGCAAGGAGGAGCGCGAGCCCACGCCCAGGACGGTAGTGACTGCCGCGGCCTTGATGCCGCTACGAAGGAAGAGCTGGAAGACGAGGTCTTCGTCTTCTCCGGGGACTAAGATAATCCCTCCCTCAAGGTCCCCTCCGCAGACGAGCGGGACCGCCGCCACCCTCTGTTCTCCGATGATTTCATTAATCCGCCCCCCGTTCGCAACCTTCTGGAGGAGATTCTCCGGCGGGGGTGAGAGACCCTCGGGGCCAGCTTGCGCCACGACATTTCCTTCCGGTCGACGACCAACACCTGTCCGTCTCCCGTTTCGGCGGCGAGATCCAGCTTACGCTGCAGCTCCTGCCCCTCCACGCCCGCCACGGAGCCAGCCGCCGCAACCGCACGGTCCAGGGTTTGGTCCTCGACGAAGTTCACAAGCCGGGCCCTGGCCGCGGGGAGCACGTAGATCAGGAGCGTCGCTATGGAAAGCAGCACCAGCAACACCGCCAACAACGGCATCCAGACCCAGAATCTCAAATCCATGCGGCAAGTTGCACTAACGCATTCAAGCCTTCATTGCCTCGTGGCCTGGTTTACCGAACCACAAGGGTGTCGAAGGAGGCGAGATGGCGATGCCGGATCTCCTGGCCGGGCTTTGCAAAAGTCCCTCGGCAGACAACTCTCTAAGCGCGGACAGGGTCTGCCTCCCAAGGCTTCCATTCAAGAGAGTAACATAGGGGTTGTGAAGATGAGCGGCGGTCCTGTAGAAGATTCGCCGGTGATAGTAACCTGCAATCTGACCTCTTGGGCGGGAAATACGAGCTTGAGGTCCTCCGCGCCGGACCGGGAGACCTGGAACCCGACTGGGTCTACCGCTAATGGCAACCTCTCTTAGGCAAGGAGAAACGTGAAGAATATAACGATGCTACTCACCGCGGGCCTGTTGAGCCTGACCTTGATAGGCTGCACTCAGAGTGAGCAGGCGAAGGAGAATTTGGAGAAGGCTGACGGGCGGTCGGAAGACGCCCCCGGGGAAGAGATAGTCGTAGGGGGCTTTGAGGTCGAAGGCCCTGAGGGCCGGAAGATCGAAGTTCCGGAGGCCAGAGTCGAGAGGGAGGCTGCAGAGGAATACCTGGGCGAGGTGCAGCCCGTAGTCGAAAGCACTACCCAGGACCTCTCAAGGGTCATAGAGCCCAGAGCCCGGCTGGAAGACCAGACGCTCACCTTGAGCATAGAGGTGCAGTCCGTCGAGCGAGCTCAGCAGACAGCGCAAGAAGGTCTCCAAGAGCTGCGCGGGATCCAGCCGCCCGAAGACCTGGAGCCCCTTCACGAGCAGCTGGTGAACGCCTATGAAGAGGTGCTCCCCGCCTACGACAACGTCATCGAGGCCTTCCGCGGCGAGGACGTGAGCACACTCACCGCGGCGGTCCAGGAGAGCCTGCCGGCGATCGAGCGGGCCAGCGCCGAGGCGAGGAGCATCCTCCAGGAACTCCAAAGAGCCGAAATGCAGGGGCAGTAGTGACTAGAGATCCTTCCCTGGCTCCCCTGCTTCAAGGGGAGCTTTGAAAATTGTAAGGCTCCTCGCGGTGGTGGCGGGGGCTCTCCTGCTCGTGGTAGGGCTCTTCTCTTATCTGGTACTCTCTGGCTTGATCGAGTCGCGCCTCGCGATGAACCTGCAGGCAGAGTACGGGCTGGAGGAGGAACCCTCGGTCGCGGTCTCTTCGAACTTCCCGCCCGAACTCTTGCTGGGGCGAATGGATCGGATCGAGATACAGATCGACAGCTTCATGCAGGAGGGGATCCGGCTCCAGGACCTTCGCATAGACCTGAGGGACGTGGATATCTCGGTTCCAAGCCTCTTTCGCGGTAACCTGGAGCGCGAGGTGCGCGCGGCCTCCCTGGTAGCCGAGGCACCGGAGGATTCGATCAACGAGTACCTCCGGGAGAACGACCTGGGTCTGGCGGGCGGGGAGATAGACGTCCGGCAGAACGAAGCCGTCTACAGGAGCCAGGACGTCTTCTTCGGGTTCCCGGTCAGCATCGGCCTCGACCTCCGGGTGGCGGGTCCGCACATCATCGAAGTGGTCCCGCAGGAGGTGACGTTAGCTGGGTTGTCTTTACCCCCCTTCCTGGCGGAACCGTTAGCCTCAGGGGGCCGGACCTTGACCGTTAGCGATCTGCCGTTCGAGGCCGGGCTGGTTAGCGTCGAACCCCAGAACGACGCCCTGGTCATCCGGGCAGAGGGATAGATAGGAGATGCCCAGAGAGACTGAGCAGAAGAACTAGATCGCGAAGATGACCGTCTTGGTGACGGACCTGGAGAGTCTGGCGGAGTATCTCGCCTCCGAAGAGGGCGTCTTTATGCCATCATTGGCGCTGAGCAGATGGTGCTGGACTTCGAGAGCATGGAACTCGACTTGATCGTAGCGTAAGAGAGCCTCGAGGAGGCCGAGCCATCCGGCTTGGTCATGGAAGAGGAGAACGTCTACGTGACGCTCGAGAGCGAGCCCCAGATGTTGCTGATCGAGAAAACCTGGTTATGGTGCTCGGAGAACGAAGGAGAGAGCACGAATAGTAGATCTTCGGATGGAGCACGGCGGGAAGCGCTACGGTGAGATGATGGTCGGCTGGTGGCCCTGTCCGTGTGGTGTCGCTGCCGACGATCAAGCGGGCGGGGACGGGCGGAAAAGAGTAAGTGCTCGAGCCGGTGGGGCTCTAGGCATACCTACCGCAAAGTTGCTCGGTGCCGGCTTCTATCCCATCGGCCGCCATCCGTCCTTCAGCCCGCGCCAGCGAGTCCTTAGAGACGCACTCGGATCCCCGGGGTCCGGGGTTATCAGCTTGCGCCCGCCGTACTCGATGACGTAGACGGCGCCGTCGCTCTCCATGTATTCGCCGCTGACGGCCGCGGTCTTCTCCATCTCGGCCAGTACGGCCGGGACGTCGAGGGGGGTTAGCTCGTCGATGTGCTTGATACGCCGCTCTCCCTTCTCGGAGAGATAGACGAAACCCTCCTCGGCGAGGCGTTTATCTCTGAGTACCTGATCCCTGCCCGCCTCCCCGGCCAGGGAGGCGAACATCCTGATCCTCTGCTCGACCCCTTCCGGGTCCTTGCGAGCTTCCAACTCCTCGCGCAGGTAAGCGAGCAACTCCTCGAAGAAACGCCACTGCTCCCCGGTCATCCCCAAAATTCGCACCCTCCTTCCTCTATGGATTCTAACGGATGCCGGAAGAGAATTGCCGGAACCTCGTAAGAACTCCGGCCCCCGACCTGTGCCGTTAGCATCCCACAGGTAAAACCAGAGGAGGCCCTAACGCGTTTGGCTACGGAGCCGCGAGGGCGTCCGCGAGAGAACCGCGTCGACTATAGGCCAAGACAGCTTTTGTATAGGTCTTATCCTCGTGTGCGGGTGCACTGATATTATGAGACCAGCGGCTCTAAGGACGGTAACATAGGGGCATGATAGTTCCAGACAGGACCGGCACCATCGCTGGCTACAGGATTTGGAGGGTGCTCCCCGGGAAGTGGGTAGCACCCTCCGAGAGCCTGCACGCCCAGACTTGCCAGAGGAGTTGGTCCACGACCGGGCCGACCGTGGCCTACTGCCCACCGCGCATCCAGGGGGACCCGAACAGGCCGCTCGTGATGAGCGGTCCGTGCGAGGAGGCTCCGGGCTTTGGCTGCGCCTGCGGGCTGTATGCGCGCTACGAACCGATAGAGGAGGAGGTGCTCCTCCCGTACGTGATGGGGAGCGTGCTTGCGTGGGGTCGGGTGGTACACCACGAGGATCGCTCCTTCTTCAGAGCCGAGAAGGCCCTCCCCGTGGCCTTCGTCCGGCCGCGTGGGGGTAGCGGAATGTTCCCCAGAGAAGCGGAGGAGAAGCTGTACCGCATCGTGGAGGCTTTGAACGCTGGTATGGTAGAGGACTCAGAGGAGTTGCGCGCGTACACGGAAGAGGAGGCGAGAAAGTGGTGAAAGTTCGAGCCGGTGGCGAAGAGAAGCCCGAGCGCGAAGAGGTCGTGGAGCCCCTGGAGGAACCAACACCCGAACGCCGCGAGGAGCGCCGGGAGAAGCCGATACCCGGAAAGGAACCAGAGAAGGTCCCCGCCTGAGAGGGTGAAGTCTCCACTACTGGCAAAGTTCCGCGCCGTCGGCAGACCGCTTGAGCCCGTTAGGAGGCGTGTGCGACTCGGGAATAGCAAGCGCACCAACGAGACCCGGGTGGAGAAGCAAACGAGGCTGATCCTGGCCCAGGCTACCGTGCCTATGACCGTTTAAGGTGACACGCAGATTAAACCTCAAGTAGACGTCTATATCACCTTCTTTAAGAATGTGGCGTCAAGCATAAGCACTATCAACCTGAAGGTGCTTCACGTTGCTCGCGTCGCTCTGGCGTGCGTGAATACGGTCCTGGCATTACCGCCAGATGAAGAGGCGGTAGCGTAGAGGGATGGTAGTTGCAGGAAAACCAGAGAGGGGTGCCGTCGGGGGCTTTGAGTAGGTCCGGCGAGGAGCCTCTAGCAGGAGGGTTAGAGTTGTTCCGCAGGAAGAAGCTATTGGAGGAGAGGATCAACGCTGCGGTAAGGGTGGAGTTTGCGGCTTTGATCTCGGAGCTTGAAAGGGATCTCTGGGAGTACCGCCGCCGGTCGCGGCTGAAGGAAGAGGCCCGGGCTGTTCTCGAGAGAGCGGAGGCAGAAGTAAGCAAGGCGCACCTGCGCAGGATCACGCTCAAAAGACGGTTCTGGGAGGCTTATTACGGGGAGGATGAGGCCGCCCTCTCAGAGATCGAGCGCAAGCACAAGCGCCTGGAGCAGGCTATAAAGAAGATGGAAAAGTTCCGTGAGAGAGCCCGCGCCAACTTCGAGAGGGTCGACTTCGACGAGGTAGCGGAGGGAGCCGTGCTGCGGGAGAAGGCGTACGCTGCGCAGGAGAAGGCCGACCTCCGGATCGATGCGCTAGAGAAAGCCTTCGAAGACCTGCTCACCGGGGTGTGGCGCGACATCAAGGTCAGCCAGGCCCTGCACGACGAGAGCGAAGAGCCCGAAGAGCTCGAAGAGCCCCGCTTCTTCGACGCCTCCGAAGAGGAGAACGTCAGGAGATCCGCCTAGAGCGTTTCTTGTAGCGGACGTGCTCGAAGAAGCCGCGGGGCTCCTACTTCGCCAACGCGCGAAGTGCCCGACCAACTCCCTGACCCTATGGCCTTTGTCAGTCTGCAAGTCTATCTATTGGCGGTTTTGACACCTGTAAGGTCGGCGGTTGCTTCGCCCCTGGCTCCGGTCAGGGCCGCCTCCTGGCACCCGGCATAGGAAGCTCTACAGGACATCCCTCGCCGACTCCGGCAGGCCGGGCGGGAGCTGCCTGAGCAGGAGAGCCGAGCGTTCTTCATCTACCTCGTAATCCTCCGGTGCGAGCTCCAGGACGTCCGCGGCCTTGCGCGGAGAGTAGTCGTACCACTCGTCGTCGAGTTGCCTGTAGGCTTTCAGTGCGGCCCTGAAGCCGTTGTCCCGCTTGGTCCCGCCGAGCTCGTCCCGATACTCAGCGATGGAGTAGATGCGTATCTTCATCTCCTCGGAGGTCTCCAGCCCCATCCTCTTGTAAAACTCGCGTTGCGGGGGCTGGCGAGGGGCGGTGCCGGGAGCGCCTTCGGGCTCACCGGGTTCCGGACCCACGGGGATGCCCGCTGTCCCGACCTGTCGTCCCGTCTCGCGCCGGGTTCTGCGGTTGGAGACTACCAGGTAAAGAAAAGCTCCGAGGAACGCGGCGATCAAGCCCACCACGAGCAGCAACTCCAAGGTAAACGCAGTATCGAGGTTCATGCCTAAACTCCTCAGCCGTTACGCACCGCGAGAATGCCTCGCGCGGCTCCATCTCGTCTCTCTATGTGATCTATACCCGATCCCGGCTCTTCCGACAATGATTACAAACGCGGACCGCCCGGGTCCTCCCCCCGCCGCAGCCTGTTGGCGGCGTTGTGTGCCTCGCGGGTGGTCTCCGGCAGACGATACCTCGTACAGCAAGCGAATACGAGATCCACCGCGCTGTCGAGGTCTATTCGGTTGCCGACGGAGACGTAGACCGGGGAGACGTTAGTACGGGTACGCACCATCTTGCCGACGACTCCTCCGCGATGAACGAGGTCCGTGACGCTCCCCTTCTCTGGTGCGGGATCCTCGTACTCGCCGACGAGCCGGCTCTTGGCGCAGCCGACCGTGGGTATGTCGAGGAAGAGCCCGAGGTGCGAGGCGAGCCCCATGCCCCGCGGGTGGGCGAGGCCGTGAGCGTCGAGGATCAGGGCATCCACCTCCGTCTCGACCCGCTCCAGCGCCCCAACGACCGACGGTATCTCCCGGAACGCCAGCAACCCCGGCACGTAAGGGAACTCCAGCGGCGCCTCGTACCCCCGCACCTCGACCACCTCGAGCCCCGGAAACGAGAGCACCACTACGGTCGCAAACCCCCGGTCGCCCTGCGTCGAGACGTCCGCCCCGGCAATGTGTCGCACATCCGAGAGGTCAAGCGGAGGCCCCTCGACGACCCGTGGCGCCAACTCCCCCTGCAACCGCCGCGCCTCACGTGGCGAGAGGTCAAGAGAATGCAGCATCTCGACCCTCACACAGTTACCACGGAGACGAAAAGCATAAAAAATACCGACCCAGCCGATGGGATTTGGAGGGGGGAAATGCCCCATCGGCTAGGGCTCGGTTAACCAAAACTATACCTCTACCTTGTTACGTTGTTCTTGCCCCAATGTTACGGTTCTGTTGCACAAGGGAAACACTTTGGTTACGCTCCCCCTTTCTCCCGCCGATTCATGCTCTCCACCGAATATTGTGCCTTGAGTTGAACTTGCAGTTTAGGGTTATAGAGTAAGACCTTGGGGCTGCTCACTCGACCGTGACCTCTACTGTGTGGTAGCCGGTAGCGCCGGAGGGGATAGGGGTGGCCTCTTCTTCGGTCTGGGTCTCGCCCTCGCCGTCGGTGGCGCGTACCTTTAGGGTGTATTCGCCGGGCTCGGCCTCCCAGTAGTAGACGTACTGGCGCCAGACGTCCACGTCGAGCTGGGCGGCCAGGGTCGCCTCGTTCCAGGTCTCTCCATCGTCCGTGGAGACCTCGACATTGCTGATACCGCGGGTGGGGGCCCAGGCGACGCCGCCGATCGGGACGGTGCCGGCCGAGACCGTGTCGCCATCCGAGACGGTGTCGATGCGGGACTGGGTCAGGATCGGGCCCTCTTTCGACCAGCCGCGCTTGATCCAGTAGGCGTCGAAGCCCCAGTCGGTTAGCTCTATCTCCATGAGCCACTTCGTCGCCGAGACGTACCCATAGAGCCCGGGCACCACGAGCCTAACCGGGTAGCCGTGCTTGAGGGGAAGTTCCTCGCCGTTCATCCCGAAGGCCACCAGAGCCTCACGCCCGTCGAAGGCGGCATCGGTGGGGAAGCCCGCGGTCCAGTCATCGACGCTACGCCCCACTAGCTGCTCCGAGGAGCTGGAGATCTTGTCCTGGCTCAAGCCCGCCTCGTTGAGCACGTCCGAGAGCAGGACGCCGGTCCAGCGAGCGTTGGAGACCAGCCCGCCCCCCACCTCGTTAGAGATGCAGGACAACGTGATGTCCCGCTCGACAGTAGGCAGGCCGAGCAGGTCATCGTAGGAGAGCTCTATGGGGTTATCGACGGCTCCGTTGATGTTCAACGTCCAGCTGTCGCGGTTTATTCGCGGCGAGGAGATGGCGGTGTCGATCAGGTAGAAGTCCCCGTTCGGGGTGAACAGCGGCGGTATCCCTTCCACATCCAGCGACGCCTCGGCGGGCGGTTCCGGGAGGGTCTCCGAGGCGGAGCTTCCGGTAGCGGCGCCGCCTCTTTGCGAAGGCTGCAGCGGTCCTGACTCCGAGCCCGCGACGGACGCGCCCTTTTCGGTGGCCAGCAAACGTCCGACGCCGCCTGCCGTGAGGCCCGCCACCGCCGCGGCCCCGCTAACCACGACGAAGTTCCGCCGGCTGACGGCGATACCGCCCCGCGAGTGCGCCTCCCGGGACCTCCCCTCGAAGGGCTGCGGCGCCGGCTGCTCCGATCCCTCCGTGGCTCCTCCGGCGGCCTCCGGGGCGCTCCCGCGCTCCAGCAGGCCCGAAGCACGCAACAAGAAAGCGGTGACGCCGACGCCGATGCCGATGGCCCCTACAATAGTGAGCACCGTGGCTACCGGGGCGATAAACGGCTCGGTAAACGCGGCGGCGAGGGCGACCGCCGCCAGGACGGCCACCCCAACGAGGGCGATGGTGCGGGATCTGAGGCTGAGGTACGCCAGAAAACCGGCCAAGAGCAACGTGAGGATCACGATAACGGAGACCAGGATCGGGGTCGCCGCCTTGCCGACAGCGGCGATGCCCGCGGTTGCGAGGCCACCCGGCGTCAACTGGATGATCCTCTGCGCGACCGCCACGAGCACCGACGGGACGATCTGGTAGAGGCCGTGGACCAGTTCCACGATGCCGAACGCCACCAGCATCCCCACCGCGCCTGCGATAAAAGTTCTAAATCTGCTTCTCATACTACTGCTCTCCTGTTTCTGTAGCCTGGGATCGGCTTATTCATAGTCCAGTGTACTACCGGGTTGTTAACCGCTCCTTACGCTACCGTTAAATCGTTACATAAGGTCTACGGTCCCAAAGACGAGCCCGGATCACGCCGCGCTACGGCCCACAGCGTAAAGACGCCCGATTCGTCTTGACACACCCGCTTTTTGCGGCTACAAAGCGTCTACAGGCATCGACGGGAACGAGTAAGGTCGCGAGCCTCCGCGAGAGCGAGCCGGGGACGGTGTGAAGCCCGGCGCGGAGAACGGCCCGAAGATCCTCCCCGAGCCGCCGGCCGAAAGCGAAGGGTATCTATATGCCCAGGCGTTAGTAGGACCGGCCGGGTCCGCCCGTTACAGCGCGAGAGCGGTCCGGAACGTGAAACCTCCGGGCAAGTGGGGTGGTACCGCGAGGGCCTCGACGGGGTCCCCGTCCCTACGATGGAGCGGTTGGCTCCGTCCGTTTGGGGCGGGGGTTTTTGCGTGAGGAGGCTTTGTATATGACGTTCGAGCAGGTGAGATCTCAGGTCAACTTCCCGAAGGTGGAGGGGGAGGTGCTGGAGCTGTGGGAGAGGATCGGGGCATTCGAGAAGTCCGTCGAGAGGCGACCGGAGGACAACCCGTTCGTCTTCTACGAGGGGCCGCCGACGGCGAACGGCCGGCCGGGCTTCCACCACGCGCTTGCACGGGCGTTCAAGGACCTCATCCCCCGCTACAAGACCATGCGCGGGTACCGCGTGGAGCGCAAGGGCGGCTGGGACTGTCACGGCCTCCCCGTCGAGCTACAGGTCGAGAAGGAGCTAGGGCTCTCCGGCAAGAACGACGTCGAGCGCTACGGGATCGAGGAGTTCAACCGCCTCTGCCGCGAGTCCGTCTTCCGCTACGTCGAGGAGTGGCGCGAGATGAGCGCCCGTCTCGGCTTCTGGGTGGACATGGACGACGCCTACTGGACTTTGAACGACACCTACATCGAGAGCGTCTGGTGGGCTCTAAAACAGCTCTACGAGAGGGACCTACTCTACGAGGGCTACAAAGTTACCGCCCACTGCCCCCGGGATCAGACCTCCCTCTCCTCCGCGGAGGTCGCGATGGGTTACGAGACCGTCACCGACCCGAGCGTCTACGTAAAGCTGCCGCTGGTGGGCGAAGAGAACACCAGCCTCCTGATCTGGACGACGACCCCCTGGACCCTCGTCTCCAACACCGCCGTCGCCGCCAACCCGGAGGTCGAGTACGTGACCGTGGAGGTGGACGGGGAGCGCCTGATCCTGGCGCGCGAACTCCTCACCAAGGCCCTCGGCGAGGGGAACTATGAGGTGCTCGAAACGCGCAAGGGCGCGGAGCTAGAGGGCCTCAAGTACCGCCGCCCCTTCGGCTACGTCCCTGTCGAGGAGACGCCCAACCTCTTTAGCGTCGTGCTCGGTGACTACGTGACCACGACCGAGGGGACCGGCCTCGTCCACACCGCCCCGGCCTACGGCGAGGACGACGCGCGGACGGGCCGCCGCTACGGCCTCCCAACCATCCACCCGGTAAAACCCGACGGTACCTTCGACGAGCGCGTGGAGCCCTTCACAGGCGTCTTCGTAAAGGACGCAGATCCGGGCCTCGTCGAGGAGCTACGCGCGGAGGGCCTCCTGTTCCGGGCCGAGGAGTACGAGCATGCCTACCCCCACTGCTGGCGGTGCGGCACGCCCTTACTCTACTACGCCAAGAAGGCCTGGTACGCGAGGACGACCGCCGTGCTCGAAGACCTCCTGCGCGAGAACGAGAACATCAACTGGGTCCCCGAGCACATAAAGTGGGGCCGCTTCGGCGACTGGCTCCGCAACAACGTCGACTGGGCCCTCTCCCGCGAACGCTACTGGGGCACCCCCCTCCCCATCTGGCGCTGCGCGGAGGGACACACCACCGTCGTCGGCAGCGTCCGGGAGCTAGAGAAGCTCTCCGTGAGCGACATCCCAGACGACCTCCACCGGCCCTACGTAGACGATGTCAGGCTGAAATGCGGGGAGTGCGAGCGGGAAGCCTCCCGCGTCCCGGAGGTGCTCGATGCGTGGTTCGACTCGGGGAGCATGCCGTTCGCCCAGAAGCACTACCCGTTTGAAGAAAAGAAAGAGTTCGAACGTGAGTTCCCGGCGGACTTCATCTGTGAGGCCGTCGACCAGACGCGGGGGTGGTTCTACTCGCTGCTAGCCGCCTCGACGATGCTCTTCGGGAGGAGCCCTTACAGGACCTGCCTCGTGCTCGGGCACGTCCTCGACCCGGAGGGCAAGAAGATGAGCAAGAGCCGCGGGAACGTCATAGACCCGTGGGCGGTCTTCGAGAAGCAGGGCGCCGACGCTCTGCGCTGGGCGCTGTATACCGCCACGAGCCCCGGCAACCCCAGGCGCTTCAGCGAAGAGCAGGTAGACGAGGCCGTCCGCAAGCACCTCCTGACCCTCTGGAATACCTACTCCTTCTTCGTAACCTACGCCAGGATAGACGGCTTCGACCCGAAGACGGACTACGTAGCCCCGGAGGAGCGAAGCCTCATGGACCGCTGGGCCCTCTCCGAACTGCAGCTGACCACGAAGACTGTGACCGAACGGCTCGACGCCTACGACGTGACGGCGGCCGGACGCGCTCTGGGCGAGTTCGTGGACGAGCTCTCGAACTGGTACGTCCGGCGCAGCCGCAGGAGGTTCTGGAAGGGCGAGGACGACCTGGACAAGAAGGCTGCTCACTCCACCCTCTACGAGTGCCTGGTGGCGGTTGCGAAGCTCTCCGCCCCCTTCACCCCGTTCGTGGCCGAAGCTCTCTACCAGAACCTCGTCGTGAACGTGGACGCGGATGTGCCGGAGAGCGTACACCTGGCCGACTGGCCGGAGGTGAACGAGGCGCTCGTGGACGAGGGGCTCTCGGAGCACATGGCCGCGGCGCGACGGGTCGTGAATCTGGGACGGGCGGCGCGCAACGCGGTGGCTATAAAGACCCGGCAGCCTCTGCGCGAGGTCGTGGTGGTGCCCGAGGCCGCGGAGGGGTCTCCGGGGTTCCGGGAAGGTGTCGAAAGCCTTGGGGAGATCGTGATGGACGAGTTGAACGTCAAGGAGCTAAGGTTCGGGGAGGCCGAGAGCATCCTTGCCTACGACCTCAAGCCGAACCTCTCGGTCGTGGGGCCGAAGTACGGGAGGCTGGTGCCGGGACTGCGGCGGACGCTCGCCGAGGCGCCGCCCGAGGTCGGGGCGCGGGCCGCAAAGGGAGAGGAGGTAACCGTAAGCGTGGACGGGCAGGAGGTCGTACTCGGGCCGGAGGAATTGCTCGTCGAGCCCAGGGAGAGGCCGGGGTACGCGCTCGTGCGCGAGGGGGACCTCGCGGTCGCGCTGAGGACGGTTCTGGATCCGGAGTTGCTAGATGAGGGGCTCGTGCGGGAGCTCGTCCATAAGGTACAGAACCTCCGGCGCGCGGAAGGGTTCGAGATCGAGGAGACCATCCTGGTGGCGCTGAAGGGAAGCCCGCGCGTCGTAAAGCTCCTCGAAGGCCCATGGGGTGACTACTTCAAGTCCGAGGTCCTCGCGCGCGAGCTCGAGCTTGGAGGAGAGACAGACGTCGGGAGGTTCGAGAGCGTCCATGTGGACGGGGAGGAGCTATTCGTGGGGGTGGGGAAGCTCGGGGAGGCCGGTCTCGGGTAGAGGCGCGGCAAAAACGGGTATAGTGTATAGATTGGAGTAGTTCATCGGGAAGAGGGAGGTCCAGTTGTTCGGAAGAAGATCACGGGCAGAGAAGCTCAAAAAGGAAGCCCGAAACAAGTCGCTAGGGTCCGGTCTCGCGCTGGCGAGCGCTTTCAGCGGCGCCAGGCCCGTTGCCGAGAGGCTGCTCTACGACGACGACCTGCGGGACAACATCCGCACGCTGCTCGAAGCCGGCCGCAAGATAGTCGATGAGTTCTCCGACGAGGATCCGACCGATGTCGTGGCGAGGCTCTGGGACGACCCGAAGCTGCGCCGGGAGGTAGAGGCGGCGGTCGGGGCGTCCCAGGAGGGCTTCAAACGGATACGCGGACAGAGGGTCAGGGGTAGCGGCGGCGGCTCCAGGAAGCTTTTGCTGATCCTGGTGCTCGCCGGGGGCTTCCTCTTCCTCAACCCGAGGACCGGCCCCGAGGCGCGCAGGATCGCGGGCGACATCATCGGGTCCCTACGCTCCGGGAACTAGCGTCCAGACTTTGCTAGTCGAGGCCGCCAGAAGGCTGGCGTGGCGCGAACGCCGGACAAATAAACTCGATCACCCGGTCGAAGACGGCGTTCGCACCCTCCCGCCCACCAGCAGCCTCGACGTAGGAAGCCCGCAGCGCGACAAGCCCCGCGACGACCTCCCTACGCGCCCGCTCCGCCTGGTTGCGAGCACTCTCACTCGGGATACCGTCCCTCTCCAGCCGTTCAGCCTTCTTCCCGAGCCTCGCGGCCCGCTCCACCATCCCGGCGTGAAGGCCGAGGTACTCGCGTACCACCAACTCCGCCCGGGACTCGAGTTCCCGCGTCCCAGCAGGCTCTACGCCACCGTAAGACCCTCTCACACGCGCGTAGAAGCGTCCCAGCGTTTCCTTCAGGCGTGACATCCTTAAAGGTCTCAGAAGAAAGCGAAATCTTGTCCTATCAAAATTCGGTAAACTACTCTCACTCATGCTGCGTATTCTAGTCCGCCCGGCAAACATCGTTGTAATAACGCTCGCACTGCTCCTGGCAGCCGGCTGCTCCGGCTCACGCGAGCAGGCAGACAGTTCCATAGCCGAAGCCAACGAGGCTATCGCCGAACACAACCAGCTCTTCGAGGAGGCCCGTGCCACCTACGACGAGGCTAGAGAGGCCATCGAGGCCAGTGGAGGAACCTCCGGCGAGAGCACTTCCGCGGGAGGCACCACCTCCGGGGCAGCCAGCGCTCAGGAGGTAGAGCAGATCGGTCGGGCGCGGGAGACCATGCAGGAGGCAAGGGAGAGGCTACAGGGTGCCCGGGGGCCCCTCGCCGAGGTGCAGAACCTCGACGTCGAGCAGGAGATCGTAGACTACACAGCGCTGCTCTTGGAGGCGGTAGAGGCCCAGATCGCCGCCGAGGAACAGGAGATATCCTACTACGAGCTTCTAGAGCAGGACCCGATCCTGAGCGATAACCGCGAAGAGGCTCTCAGCCTCCTCACCGATGCCGGCGAGGGGTACGCGGAGGCCCAGGGAGCCTATGACCGTGCCCAAGAGGTCGCCGACGCCAACCCGGAGCTCCTTCCGGAGAGCTAGATCTCCAGTCCGCCGGGGGGGCAGACCGTTCGCTCTCCCCAGGCGCTCCCTCGAGCGTAATACCCTTCCACGGTATGCGAACTAGCCAACCGGCTGGCAGGTCGCGCAAACGTGGGTACCCCGGCCGGCGACGCGGGACTTTCGTATCTCCGTCCCGCATACCGGGCAGGGCTCTCCCGCCCTGGTGAAGACCTTGAGCCGGTGCTGGTACTTGCCCGTCTCACCGAAGGCGTCGTGGTAGGAGTCGAAGGTCGTGCCGCGCAACTCGATGGCCTCACGCAAGATGCCGCGTGTGGCCGAGTAGATCTGCTCTATCTCCAGGGAGCTCAGGGTGTTGGCCTTGCGGATGGGATGGACCCCGGCTGCGAAGAGCACCTCGTCCACGTAGATGTTGCCCAGGCCCGCGACGACCGACTGGTCGAGGAGCAAACCCTTGATGCTCGCCTTGCGTTTGAATACATTTTTCAGGTACTCGACCGTAAAATCCTCGGAGAAAGGGTCGGGGCCGAGGCGTGAGATCAGGGGATGCTCCCCGACGCGCTCGGGCTCGTACAGGTCGAAGTAGCCGAGCCAGAGCTTCTTGAAGGCGAGTACGGGCCCGCCCTCGAACTCGACGATAGCGGTGTGAGTCTTGTCAGGCTCCCGCCAGGCGGGAAGCTGCACGACGCGCCCGGAGATGACGAGATGTACCACGCCCGTTACCTCTCCGAAGTCGAGCGTGATGATCTTGCCGCGCCGTCCCGTGCCCTCCAGGGTCCTCCCCACGAGCTTCGCCGGGAACCCCGCGACCCCGGCGTTGGAGACGTCATCCCGGAAGATTCCCGCCCGGACGACCTCCTTGCCCACGGCCAGCTCCCGGAGGTCCTCGGAGATCACCGTGACTTCGGGCAGCTCCGGCACCTAAGAACACTCCTCGACGAGACCGCGCACGAATGAGGCGACCCCATCCTCATTCACTGGTGGCGCCACGGCGTCCGCCGCGGCCCGGACCTCCTCGGTCATTCCACCGACTGCCACCCCCAACCCTGCGAAGGAGAGCATGTCTATGTCGTTGTCCGCGTCACCGAAGGCGAGGGTGCGTGCGGGGTCTATCCCCCACCGCCCGCACAAGAACTCCAGAGCAGACGCCTTCGTGCCCTCCAGGCCGCCGACCTCGACGTAGTGTGGGAGGCTCCGGGTGACGTGCAGACGACCGGAGAAGGCGCGCTGGGCCTCGTCCAACCAGATCGGAATTTCATCTGGATGGTCGATGATGACGAGCTTGGTTGGCTCCTCGCCGCCGTTTCGGAGCCAGTCCGCCGGCGAGGGGACGACCTCGACATCCGCCTTGTCCCGCAAGGAGAGGTGTCTGAGGGCCGCCGGGGTCTCGGGTGAGACCACGATCCCACCGTCCGTAAAGATCCGGGCGTGGAGATCCCGGCTCGCGGCCCACTCAAGCACTTCGACGCTCACCTCTCTATCGAGCGTACGATGCAAGAGCGTCTCGCCGTTCATCCGGCGTACCATCGAGCCACCGTAGCAGATGACCGGGTCCTCGCCCTCGAAACCGAGACGCGCCGCGTGCTCGCGGGCCCCCTCGAAGCGCCGTCCCGTCGCCACTACCAGCCGCATACCTCGCTCCCGCAGCGCGTTCAACGCCCCCACGGTCGCCTCCGTGATCCGAAGGTCCCGGCGCAACACCGTGCCGTCGAGGTCGAAGGCCGCGAGGTCGAAAGGCAACCGACCATTCTCCGCGTTGTAGGACGTCCCGGACAAACCACCTCTCACAACTCGTGGGGCCACAGGTCTCAAGCCCCTGGCTTCCGCCAAACAGACAACCGACATATTCTAGCCCGTTCTAGCGTATCCGGTGATACAGCCTTTTTGCAGGGGTTTCAAGCAGTTACGTGCCGCTTTGTCCGCCGCGCCCCGGTCCGTAGCTGCCCGGTCGCAGTATGTATCCCGGCCGGGTGGGGAATGGGGTTCGGGGAAGCCTCCGCCCGGGGACTCGCGTGCGGCGTCGCTCTTAGGTCAAGGGGCAGTACGGGTCTGGATCCACACCTCCGAATCGAGCGTCCGGTGGACCGGGCAGCGGTCGGCTATCTCCCGGAGGCGCTGGCGCTGCTCGTCGTCCAGCGGTCCCTCCAGGTCCAGCTCGAGCTCGATGTGGTCGATCCTGCCGTTCTCCGTCTCGCACTCCTCGCAGTCTTTGGCGTGTATCCTCTGGCGCCCTAGCCGGACCGTCACCGACTCTAGCGGCCACCCCTTGCGATCGGCGTACATGCGCACCGTTATCGCAGTGCAACTCCCGAGCGCGGTCAGCAGGTAATCGTAGGGGGTTGGCCCAGCCCCAGTGCCCCCGAGATCAACCGGCTCATCAGCTACCAGAGCATGCCCATCTGCCGTTGCCTCGGTACAAAGACCGTCCGCCGTGTATACAACCACTCGACTATCTTCCAGGCTCATCTTTTCGGTTCCCCTTCCCACACTCTGCTTCCTAACTCAGATAACATCAGTATCGTGAAACCAGCGGCGGTTGTCTACGAGGCTTGCGACAAGACCGGCTCTCTGGCGCGCTCGATAGACAACCAGGCTTGAAGTTATACGAGCAGTGACGACCTCCTCCTTACGCGACCGTATACATACCGGGAGTCCACGTTCGTTTGACGGTAAAGAGACGAACGGTCGCTCCGTTTCGGAGCACTCTACCAACATACCGGGGGATGGGTTACCGGACGTCCGCCGCTCGGACGGGTGGCCAGGTAAGCTGGCGACTGCCGTACGGATGTCGACATGCTCCCTCTACCCGATGTTGCGGCGGGCGCTCGCCCTGGTGCCGTGAGGTTTCTTGCTGACCCAGGCGACGAACCTCTCCACGTCGGGGTGGGATCTCAGGGCTTCGAGCGTATTGTACTCGCGCTCCAGCTCCTTGTTGTCGAGGACGGCGTGTATGTGCCGGTGGCAGGGGGAGCAGAGACCGACCGTGAGGTGGACCTCCCGCCGGTCGAAGGTCTTCTTGTTGCGCTTGTTCTTGTGGCGCGTCCTGGGGACGAGGTGATGCCGCGTCAGCCTCTGCACCTCCCGGCCACAGAGCTCGCAGGCTCCTCCCCTTGCACTGCCTTTCGTCTCGTCCACGTACCAATGCTAGCAGCACCCCTACCGGTGTCGAGTGAGCCCGTTAGCATCAGAAGGGACGGGTACCGGCTTGGGCTACGCTTTTCAGTCCTGCCCCGTATTTAACCAGTCCGTAGCCTCCCGCCCGATCATGGGCGGGACCACGTGGGGACCGTCGAACTCCCGGTACGTTACGTCGTAGCTGGCACGCTGGAGTTGAGGGACGACCCTGCGGCTGCACCGCTCGATGGGGAGCCACCCGTCGCGTGTGCCGTGGGAGACGAAGATTCGGGGCAAACCTGTCCGCCCGGCCGGAGCCATGAAGCCCGGCGAGAACGCCATCACGTGCGTAAAGAGATCCCCGTTCGTGATCCCGAGCGAGAGCGCGTAAGAAGCTCCATCAGAGTAGCCTCCCACCGCCACGCGCGATGGGTCGACCGCATACGAAGAGAATACCTCCTCCAGAGCCCGGTCGATGGCGGCGACATCCGGGCCATACCCTCCCCTGATGAAGTCCCAGGTAGGTCCACGCGAGTCCAGCGCGAGCAGTATGAGACCGGCCTCGTCCGCGTGAGCCCGGAGCAGGGCCAGGCCGTCGCGTGCGTCCTCGTCCGCCCCATGCAGTAGAACCGCCAGCGGGGCGGGCCGTTCGGACCGGTAGCTCGCCGGCACGTAGAGATATCCGCCCCGCCCTAGCGTCCGCAGGCCGATAGGCGCCGCTCCGGCGGAGACCCCAACCGGGCGTGCCCGCAGTCGCCCCTCGGTGTTTCCGTCTTCTACCATCCGCTTCCATCTGTTCCCCTCGCCTCGCCCGGCTACACCCGTAAGTACAATGCGGGCGCTTCGTCGCCCGCACCTACGAGACGAGGCGATGCTACGATTTTGGTGGAACCGGAAGAGGGAGACGTATGAACCGGGATCAGCTGCTAGAGAACCTCAGGTGGCTCGCGGAGGGTAACCCGCAGTACGCGGGCACCGACGAGGAGGGCCGGCAGAACGCAACGGTCACCCGCATGATGGCCGACGATTTTCTGCTGAGTTACATAGATGATCGGGAAGTCACCGAACTCTTCAACAGAATACGTGAGAAGCTCTCGTAACGTCTCTAGTTGCAAGACGGTTACAAGACCATACAAACCGCCAGCCCTTTTTCTCTTCCCAATGCAGGAGGGGATGACGGTCCGCTGCTCATTGCTTGCCTGAGTGTGAGAACATGGCGGTAGGCTGAACACGACCACGGAGGAAGATGACATGAAAGCTGTTGCGTGGCATGGCAAACGCGACGTGCGGGTTGACAACGTTCCCGACCCGACCATTCAGGAGTCCAACGACGCCATCGTGCGAATCACGACGACGGCGATCTGCGGCTCCGACCTGCACCTCTACGAGGTGCTCGGACCGTTCATGGGGGAGGGTGACGTCCTCGGCCACGAGCCCATGGGCATTGTAGAAGAGGTCGGCTCGGAGGTCACTCACGTCAAGCCCGGCGACCGGGTCGTGCTCCCATTCACCATCTGCTGCGGGGACTGCTTCATGTGCGGTCAGGGCCTCCACTCGCAGTGCGAGACCACGCAGGTGCGGGATCAGGGCATGGGCGCATCCCTGTTCGGCTTCTCGAAGCTTTACGGGGAGGTGGCCGGCGGCCAGGCCGAGTTCCTTCGTGTCCCACTGGCGAACTACATGCCGATCAAGGTGCCGGAGGAAGCCGAAGGCATGCCCGACGAGCGCTTCGTCTACCTCTCCGACGTGCTACCCACCTCCTGGCAGGCGGTCGAGTACGCCGGTATTCCCGAGGGGGGTAGTGTGGCAGTATTTGGGCTCGGTCCGATCGGCCAGATGAGCTCGCGCATCGCCCGCCACAAAGGCCATCGAGTCATCGCCGTCGACATCGTGCCCGAGCGGATCGAGATGGCGCGTCGTCATGGGATCGAGGTTCTCGACGCCAACGAACACGATAACGTTCCCGAAGCGATGCGCGAGATGACCGACGGTAGGGGACCGGACTCGGTGATCGACGCGGTCGGGATGGAGGCGCACGGCTCGCCCGTCACCGGGCTCACGCAGCAGATCGCGGGTCTCCTACCCGACAAAGCCGCGCAGAGCGTCTTCCAGGAGGCAGGGGTCGATCGCATGAACGTCTTCTACCAGGCGATCGACGCGGTGCGCCGTGGCGGCACGATCTCCCTCATCGGCCTCTACGGCGGAATGGCGGATCCCATTCCCATGCTGACGCTCTTCGACAAGCAGATCCAACTACGCATGGGGCAGGCCAACGTCAAGTACTGGATAGACGACATCATGCCACTGCTGACCGACACCGCTGATCCTTTGGGCGTCGAAGACCTCGCCACCCACAAGCTGCCGCTCGACCAGGCACCGCACGGATACGAGATCTTCCAGAAGAAGCAGGACAACGCGATAAAGGTCTTGCTCACTCCCTGACCTGGATGGTAACCTCGCTGCCCACGGTCGCCGACGCCCTCGGGGCTGGGCTGGAAGACGAGGATACGATACGTGAGGCCGCCTTCGTCTACCGGCAGAGGCGCCGGAATGACGCGAACAAGACCGAGGGCGACTCAGCTACACAGTGAAGATGACGTTGCCGGCCTGTGCCCTGGGCGCGGCCGGTACGCATCCCGCCTCCCTATACTCCCCGGAGCTAGAGTATTGTGGCGGCAACGTCCGCGTCCTCCAATTTGACTATGGACGCACGTCCAGTATACTTAGTATGCTACGCAATCGAGAACATACGTCCACGATTCTAGAGATGCCGGATATCCGAGGCGCATCTCCTTTCTTGTGTTTTGTGCCTATCCTCTCCTGTCGAGTGGTCGCCACGACGTACGCTCCTTATGGTGGCGCCTGACATACACGACAAGAGGAAGGAACATCTTATTTTGGCACCGCATACTCTAATCGAGGCCCCGCAGGTCTCGTTCACGGATCTCCCCGTCTCCGAACCGGTCCGCAAGGCCGTGATAGATCAGGGATGGGAGGTCCCGACCCCGATACAGGCGCTGGCGCTGCCCGTGCTCCTGGGCGGGGAGGACGTCGTCGGGATCGCCCAGACAGGCAGCGGCAAGACGGCTGCTTTCTCGATACCGCTGCTCGAAGCCATAGACCCGAAGACGCGGGGCGTACAGGCGCTCGTGCTCGTGCCCACACGGGAGCTCGCCGCACAGGCCGCTGCGGAGCTTTCGAACCTCTCCCGCTACAGGCCGGTCCGCCCGGTGGTCCTCTGCGGGGGCGTGGCCATAGGGCCGCAGATCAAGGCGCTCAAGGGCCGTACGGCCTCGGTCGTGGTCGGCACCCCGGGGCGGATCCTCGACCATTTGCAGAGGGGCACGCTCGGGCTCGGCTCGGTGCGCTACCTCGTGCTCGACGAGGCCGACCGGATGCTCGACATGGGCTTCGCGCCGGATGTCGGACGCATCCTCTCGCGCACGCCTGACGCCAGGCAGACCGCTCTCTTCTCGGCCACGATGCCCGGAGCGATACGCGGCATGGTCAAGAGCCATATGCGCTCCCCGCAGTGGCTCACGGTAGAGTCCGAGGCCCCCACGGTAGATACCGTCGAGCAGGTCTCCTATCGCGTAAACGGGCGTGACAAGACGAGTGCCCTGCGGTCGCTGATCGACGCGGAGAAGGAGCCACGGGCGATAGTGTTCCGCCGGACGAAGCATGGGGCGACCAAGCTGCACCGCCAACTCGAACGGGATGGCTACAAGGCGGGCCTGTTGCACGGCGGGAAGACGCAGGCGCAGCGTACCAAGACGCTCG
Organism: uncultured Rubrobacteraceae bacterium; assembly: GCA_902806075.1. GTDB lineage: Bacteria > Actinomycetota > Rubrobacteria > Rubrobacterales > Rubrobacteraceae > Rubrobacter_F. The sequence goes on along the minus strand of CADCVG010000084.1, from coordinate 1,286 downwards.
CCGCGTTCGTCGGAGGCCGGACACGCATCCTCGTCGCGACGAACGTCGCGGCGCGCGGACTCGACATCCCCAACGTCTCGCACGTCATCAACTACGACCTCCCCGAAGACGTGGAGACGTACGTACACCGCATAGGACGCACGGCACGCGCCGGCAGAGACGGGATAGCAGCAACGCTCGTCGGCGAGGCCGAGAAGAGGGAGTTCGACAAGATCAAACGCGCCCTACCCGTGGAGGTGCGTGAGAGTAACCTGCCTGTCTCTGCCTGAAGGCCAAACCGTACCCCGCTGCCTACGGACTCCGTAGGCTAGCCGGGCTCCGCGTAGACAGTGGAGGAGCCGCGAAATTCGATAAGGCGCCTGCCTACTACACCTGGAGAAGTTCTGAGCTGGATTCAGACCCTTTCGGCGCAAAGACCTTTGACTCATCGGCTCAACAGCTCAAAAGGCCATAAGACCCGGCCTGGATCTGAACCATAGGAGGAGTTAGAAGGCTCGCAGGAGCAACCGCCTCCCCTCCAACACCAGACTCTCGTTGGGGAGGCTCGCCATGGAACCGTAAGGTGGGGGCTCCAAGCTCTAGGAGAGTGCGGCCCCGGAGAGGAGACGGCAGAACTCCGCGATTCGCTCCTCCGCCCAGAAGCGCCTTTCGTTCTTCTCGGCTGATACGAAGGCGACGTGTCCGCCATGTGACGGTGCCGCCGTCGTGACTACGGGGTTCCCGGAGACCTCCGGGCGCAGCATCGGCCCGAAGGGCACCAGGGGGTCGTCCTGGGCGTGTACGATGAGCGTCGGCACCCATATGCGCGGGACGAAGGAGAGGGCGCTAGAGCGGGCATAGTAGTCGTCGGCGTCGGCAAAGCCACCGTGCGGGGCGGTGTAGATCTCGTCGAAGTCGCGGACGGTGCGCAGGCGCTCTAATCCCCGGACGTCGTAGAGACCCGGGTAGAGTTCCTTCTTTCGCTCGACGAGCCGGCGCAGGCCGCGCACGAACCCCCGCTGATAGAGGCGGTTCGAGGGCCTCTCGAGGTTTCTCGCCGTCTCCTTCAGATCCAGCGCCGGCGAGACGGCGCACACGCCCAGGAGCGCCGTCGGCCCGCCCTCCCCCATCTCCCCGGCCATCTTCAACGCAAGGTTGCCGCCCATGGAGAAGCCCGCAACCACGACGCGGGGAAGACCGTCGCGGCCCACCAGCTCACGCACCACGGCGGCGAGGTCACCCGACATCCCGCTGTGATAGAGCGTCGGGGTAAGGTGCTCGGTCCCGCCGCAGTTGCGCTGGTTGAG
>CADCVG010000083.1 GCA_902806075.1 uncultured Rubrobacteraceae bacterium | reverse complement strand
GCCGATGAGGTTCTCCGCCGGCACCTCGACGTCCTCGAACTCGAGCTTGTTGGTGAAGTTGTTCATCATCACCCGGCGTCTCTCGACCTTCAGGTTCTTGTCGATGATGGGTCTCAGGTCCACGATAAACACGGAGAGACCACGCGAGCGCTTCTCGACCTCTTCCAGCGGCGTGGTGCGGGCTAGAAGTATCATCAGGTCCGAGTACTGCACCCTGGAGATGTACATCTTGTGGCCGTTCACGACGTACTTGTCCCCGCGCTTCTCGGCGAACGTGGAGATCGAAGTCGTGTCCGTCCCGGCGTCGGGCTCGGTGACGCCGAAGGCCTGCAAGCGCAACTCGCCACTCGCTATCTTCGGCAGGTACTCTCTCTTCTGCTCCTCGGAGCCGTGCCGGAGCAGGGTGCCCATGGTGTACATCTGGGCATGGGCAGGGTTCGCGTTCGCGCCCGAGCGATTGGCTTCCTCGAGAATGGCGCACGCACTTCGCAGGTCGAGGCCCATCCCACCATGCTCCTCCGGGATGAGCGCGGCGAGATAGCCGGCCTCAGCCATGGCTCTGACGAACTCCTCGGGGTACTCACGTTTGGCGTCGAGGTCGCGCCAGTATTCGTTCGGGAACTTTTCGCAAACCTCCCGCACCCCTTGCCGAAGCTCGTGCAAGCTGCGCTCTTCCGCGATCATGACTCGCGCCTCCTTCCCGCGTCGCGAGCTGGTTGTGTAGCCCCCTCTACTGAACCGGGCAGCAGGTCGCGCACGTCCGGTTCGTGGTCGAGGTTCCAGGCCCGGTCGATGATCCGGGCCATCTCCTCGTTTGAGGCCGCGCCCCCGTATGCCGCCAGGTTCCGGGCTTTTTCTTCTACCTCCTCGCGGCTCAGAGTGTTGTCGGGATCTCCTTTTGGCACCTCCACGCGGGAGGTGATGGTCTCGCCGCCGGTAGTCTCGATCTCCACCAGCCCGATCCAACGCTCTGGATATGCAGCGTCCACCTCCCGGTCCTGAACCATCTCCACCCGCTCCGAGAACTCCCGGAGCCCCGGGTCCTCCAGGGCCTCCTCGGTGAAGTCGTCTATTCCGGCGCTTCCTTTGAGCGCGACCTGGGCGAGCACGAAGCCCATGGAGAACTTGGACTGGTGTATGGTCCTGGGATCTGTCACCGGGCCGAGCACGTCTATAGCTGGCCCATGTACCCTGGCGCGTACTCGCGCTATGTCGTCGACCCCAAGACCGTGCTCTTGCATCCCTTCGAGCAACGCGTCGGCCGCCGGGTGAGTATGACGGCAGGCGGCGTGGTACTTGAAGGAAGTCTCGAGCACGGCCCACCTCTCTCCTAGACCTTCGGTTAACTTCGCTGGGTCTGCATCCGAAGACATCCCGGCGGCCATCCCTTGATCCCCTTCCAGGATGCGCCGCGCGCCGGTGAACCCGTCGAGGGCAAGGTAGGCGGAGAGTAGTCCATCGGCGGCGGCCTTGGCGGTATGAAGCTGCTTGGAGTCGGCTGCGTCACGCATGAACTCCCAGAGGCCCGCAGCCTGTGTCCCCGCCGAACCCAGGGCGTTGAGAGTGGTCTCTTCGTCGGCGCCGAGCACGTGAGCGACGGCAGCCGACGCAGCGAGCGTACCCGCCGTGCCGGTCGTGTGGAAGACCTGGTAGTGAGAGCGTCCCAAGAAGCTCCCGATCCTTACGCCCGCCTCGTAACCGGCGACCGAGGCGGCGATGAAATCCCGGCCTGAAGCGCCGAGCTCCTGTGCGGCGGCCAGAGCCGCGGGGAAGACGACCGTCGCCGGGTGGAAGACAGCCCCGTTGTGTACGTCGTCCTGCTCCACGACGTGCGAAGAGGCGGCGTTGACGAGAGCAGCGAAGAGCGGGGAGGTGCGCCGCCGCGAAGAGAGAATCTCCGCAGGACCCTGTGGTGGTCCCATCCTCCGCGCAAAGCCTTCCAGAGCCCGGACCGGTTCTGCGTCCTTGCCCGCGAGAGCCGACGCTACCCAATCCAGGAAGAATTCCTTGGTCCGTCGGACCACCTCGTCGGGCAGGTCCTCATAGTGAAGGTTCGCGAGAAACGAGGCGAGGACCTGAGTCGGGTGGCTGGTCGTGGCCGTGTCGGTCATGCTCTCTCTCCTTCCGCGGCCTCGAGCTTCGGACGGGACATCGCGGGGCTGTGATCCTTCTTGTAGACCATGACGGTGCGCTTGAAAGTGATTACGGTCTTGCCATCCTGGTTGTAACCAGTGGTCTTCACGGTGACGATGCCGACCTCCGGACGGGACTTCGACTCGCGCTTCTCCAGGACCTCGGACTGGGAATAGATGGTGTCACCCTCGAAGACCGGGGCAGGCAGCTGCACCTCATCCCATCCCAGGTTCGCGAAGACGTTCTGGGAGATGTCGGTGACGCTCTGGCCCGTGACGAGCGCGAACGTGAACGTGGAGTCCACGAGCGGCTTACCGAACTCGGTTTGAGCCGCGTAGTGGTGATCGAAGTGTACCGGCGCGGTATTCTGGGTTAGGAGCGTGAACCAGACGTTGTCAGCCGCGATAACCGTCCGGCCCAAGGGATGTTCGTAAACGTCTCCCACCTCGAAGTCCTCGAAGAAGCGCCCCCGCCAACCCTCTTTCATCTTTTTTCTCTCCCTTCGGTCGAGAAGCCGTCAGCACGCCGCCCGCGGCGCTTCCAGTTGGTCAGCTTTTGCCGCCCTGAGCGATACGTGGTTCGCACTATCGCAACTCCCAAACCTTTCCACCCTCGTCGAGTCACGTATGCCTCGTAGTCTCGGCGGAGTCTCGCGCCTCGTCACCTTGCTAACCAGCTATTCTTACCAGTTCTCCATCGACTCGCGCAGGATGTTCGCGAGGTCCTCCTCCGTGGTCTCTCGCGGTGTCCCGACCAGGAGCCGCTGCTGCTTTACAGTGCCCTCGACCAGATCGTCTATGTCGTCCTCATCGTAGCCGAAATCCCTGAGCCCCCTTGGGGTGCCCACGTCCTTCATGAGTTGGATAATTATCTCCGGCAGCGTGTTCTCGTCGGCATTCTCGATTCTCTGGCCGGAGAGGAGCTCCGCGACCTCGCGGTGCCGCTCCGGGTTTGACTCGTAGGTGAACCGGAACGCGGCGGGGGCTGTGACGATCACCGACCATCCGTGCGGCACGAACTTGTTCTCTTGCGGGTAGCTGCCGGGAGGCTGGTACTCGTGTTTGAGGCCGGCTATCGGGTACGAGCAAGAGTGCGGAATGTGTACCCCCGCCGAACCGAAGCCTATCCCGGATATGGATGCAGCAAGCGCCATCGCACTCCTGGCCTCCATATCCTGGCCGTTCTCAACGGCGCGCCTGAGGTACTTGCCGCCGTACTCCAGGGCTCTCCTCGACCATAAGTCCGATATGGGGTTCGCCCCCTGGTACGGCGGTCGCTCTTCCGGAGATTCGGACGGGGGGCGCTGATCGTAGGGCCAGTTAGTGTAAGCCTCCATGGCGTGACAGACTACATCCAGGCCTGTAGAAGAGGTGATCTCAGGCGGCATGCTTACGGTCAGGTTCGGGTCCACAATCGCCCGGTCGGGTCTGAGGTAGCGGTGCGAGATCCCGGTCTTCACCCTTAAATCGGGGAGGTCCAGGACCGCGGCCGGCGTCGCCTCCGAGCCCGTCCCGGCGGTCGTCGGGATCGCCACGAGCGGCATGACGGGCGAAGGAAGCGCCTTGCCACCGCCGATGGGCGGGTTGATGTAGTCCATGATCTCGCCGCCGTGCGTGCCGATCAGGTTAGAGACCTTCGCCGTGTCTATGCTCGACCCACCGCCGACCGCCACGTACCCGTCGAACCCGCCCTCCTTGGCGAAGTCCGCCGCCTCCTGAAATGAGTCCGCCGTCGGCTCCACCCGCGTCCTCTCGAAGAGCTCGACCTCGATTCCCTCGGCCTCGATGAGCTCCTGGATTCGCGGCGTTATGCCTGCCTCGATCACGCCCGAGTCGGAGACGAGCATCACCCGGCTCATACGCAACTGCTTGACCTCCCAGCCGACCTCCTTCGAAGACCCGCGCCCAAACTTCAAAGGCGTGGCCTCCATCGTAAAGATGGTCTCGCCCGACCCCTCGCTTCTCTGCCCGTCCATATGTCCCCTTTCCCACTTTGGAGCCTTCCTGCCCCAAGCTTGCAATATGCCCAGTCAAGTATGTACGCACAAATCAGCCCTGTCAACCGTCGCTCTACGAGCAATGCTTATGACAATGCTTGGAACGAGAGAAACTGCGCGCGTAGAGAGGCTTGGAGATGCGGTAAGACATCGGCTTATGCTCTTTGATTCGCTGTACGGTAAGTAGCGTTGCTAGAAGGGGCCCTGATCAGGGGAGCGTTCTGCGGCGCATCTCCAGGCGGTAGGAGTAGCGTCTTGGGTTGTAGTGGGAGATGGCAAACTCCACGGGGGTACCGTTGGCGTCGCGGTAGAAGCGTTCGGCGTGCAGGATCGCTTCGCCCGGTTGGCAATCTATCATTGCGGAGATGTCTTCGGGCGTTGAGACGGCCGTGACGTCCTGGCTGACTTCGGCGACGGGCGACGAGATGAAGCGCTCCTCGAGCGTGCCGATGACGGTACCGGGTCCGTTGGAGGGTAAACCCTCGTCTCGCATGAGCTTACCCACCTCCGGGGGAAGATAGATGTGGGTTACGACGAACGGGACCCCTTCATACAGCCTGCGTACTACGAGGGTCGCCACCTCCTCTGATGGCAGTTCGAGACGAGCTGCGGCCTCTGGTTCCTCCCTTAGCTCTACCGGGACGAGCACCTCCATCTCCGTACCGGTCCACGCCATTATCTCCTCGAGCGTGCCCATCAAGCGCAGATACCGACCGCGCCTGGAGAGGCTGGTGACGAAGGTGCCCCGGCCCGGCACCCGGTAGACCAGGCCATCGGCGACGAGGTCCTGAAACGCCTGCCTCACCGTGTGGCGGCTGACGCCATATTCCTCGCCCAACTCGGCCTCGGTCGGCAGGCGCCCACCATCACCGAAATTACCCTCTTCTATAGCCGAACGCAACGCTGCCGAAAGCCGCCGGTAAGCAGCCTGCCCTCGTTGTTGCATCTCAGCCCGCCTTTGTACGTAGTAGTCGGAAACACGCCTTCTTTATAGCGTGCCTTCCGCGACATAAATCCTCGAAAGAGTACCATAGCAATCACCTTCGTGAATTGGAATCGAGCCGGTAACACGACATCCGAACCTCAATAAGGAAAGTCCTCGGGAAGGAGTCTGGAGACCAGGGGCAACACCGCAGTATCCGTTGTAGTTGTATCTCTGCGAGCCTGGCGGACAACTGCGTAAGTTCTACCTACCATTTATGTCACACGCCGCCGTTGACACAGATATTGTACGTACGTAATATGTACGTACCAGAAGGGGAAGGCAAAGGAGGAATATATAGCTGTAGCTGAAAGTCGAAGGTTCAAGCTAGAGACGGTGAAGTTGTGGTCGAAAGGGGAAAGGGGATCATGCCCGAGTTCGACTCTGAGTGGATGAATGCATGGCAAGACGTAGTTAACGGTGATCCGGCGATGGCCCACATCGGCAGGGACTTTACGACCAGTTTCCTGCTCGGCTTCGGCGACAAAGAATATGTGGTCTCGGTGCGCGAGGGACGCATCGAACGCATCAACGACCATCTAAACCCTGACGTGACCTGGACGTTTGGTCTGCGTGGATCACGCGAATCCTGGGAGAAGTTCGCGCAAAGAGTGCCCCCGCCGTTCTTCAACGACATCTTTGCGATGGCCAGTCCTCTGCACGGCCACCTGCATATAGACGGCGATGCGAAGGTCCTGTGGCAGAACGTGCGGGCGCTCACCTGGATGCTGGCCCGTATGCGCGAGGTTCCGGTAGCGGCCTGACGTGTGTTTCAGGTACTTCTAGTAAGCAAGCGAGCAACAAGGAGACAATCGTGACGGCGAGGCAAGAGCCCATCAAGGGAGGGTACGTCTACGTGTCCTACGAGGGCTATGAATACCGCGTGTTCTACGAGGAGGCCGGCGAGGGTATTCCGTTGGTCTGCCTGCACACGGCGGGGACGGATTCCCGCGAGTGGCGGCACCAGCTCAACGACCCGGATATCAACGAGAACTTCCGGGTCATCGCCTTCGACATGCCCCATCACGGGAAGTCCATCCCGCGTGTGGGCTTCGAGAAGGAAGAGTACCGGCTGACGAGCAAGTTCTACTCCGAGTTCATCGTGGCCTTCTGCGACGCTTTGGAGTTGGACCGGCCGGTGATCATGGGTAGCTCCATGGGCGGCAACATCTGCCTGCACCTGGCGCTGAACTTCGAGGAGAGGTTCCGGGCGCTCATAGCCGTCGAGGCTTGTGACCACTCTCCAGGGTGGCACATCTCCTGGCTCGCGCACCCGCACGTGCATGGCGGCGAGGCCTGTGCGACGTCCACCTTCGGACTGATGGCGCCCCAGAGCCCGGACGATTATCGCTGGGAGACGTGGTGGTACTACAGTCAGGGCGGACCCGGGATCTTCAAGGGCGACCTCTACTTCTACAGCGTCGACCACGACTTTAGAGAGTTGAACGAGAAGATCAGCGG
>CADCVG010000082.1 GCA_902806075.1 uncultured Rubrobacteraceae bacterium | reverse complement strand
CGCGGTTGGCCAGCTGCGCCAACCTTACCTGGGAGGTTCGACGCGCGAGCTTCTCGTACAGGGCCTCGAACTCGGGGACGACGGGCCCGGCGCGGTACTCACCGGTCGCGCCGACGAAGGCGCGGTGCAGCTCGAGCGGCGGCGCGTCCGCGGTCTGCGAGGCCTGCTCCAGTATAAGGACGTCCCACTCCCGGGGGAGCACCTTCTCCGCCAGAAGGCGCCGGGCTTGCAACTCCTCCTCGCCCCGGTAGACGGTTACCTCGGTGTCGACGCCTAAAGTCTCCCGGAGGTCTGCGGCGATCCTCCGCGCTACTCGCTCTAGCTTATCTCCCAGGGCGGCGATGCGGAGCGGACGGCCAGAGTGGTTAGCGCCCCCTGCTTCGCGCCAGAACAGGGCCGCGAGACGGGGTCGTGCCGGTAAGGCGAGAGGCGGTTCGGGAACCGCTGCAGGAAGGTGATCGCCGTCGGGGGGGTGAGCCCGGCTAGCGGGGCGGCCCACCCGAACATTGCCTCCCGCACGAGCCGGTCCCGATCGACGGCGAGGTTCAGCGCCTGCCGCGCGCTTGTCACCAAGCGGCAACCCTTCCGCGTCGCGGTTGATGACCCCGGCAACGGCGCGCACCGGGTCGATCGAGACGAGCCTGGCATGCGCGCGGAGCGCTCGACCCTCCCTGCGTCGGCGGGCGAGACCTCCGTAAGGATGTCGACCTCACCCTCGGTCGTGCAGACGAGTTCGAGCGCCCGCTCCGGCGAGACGTCGTTGCGGAAGACGACCTCCTGCAAGTGCGGTCCCCGTTTTTTATCCCAGTAGTTGGTGTTGGCGACGAGGCGCACCATAGGGGTGCGATCCTCAAACCACAGCCACGTGCAGGCGAACGGCTCGCGGCTGACGGTCGCTTGCTCGGCGTCGATCACCGAGTGCCCTTCGATGAGGACGAACGGTCCGGTGCCCCACGGGCCCGGCGCGTCGATCACTCACCAGTGCCCCTCGCCGGTGCCGTTGCGCTCGTAGCCGAAGCCGATCTCATCCCAGAAGCGCGTGCTCATGATGTGCATCGCCCGCAGCTTGCCTAAAGCCAGCCCGTCTGGTTCGGGGAAGCGGAAGCGCACGGTTCGCTCGCCCGTGACCTCGCATTGAGTGCGGTCGTCGAGGTTGAAATGCGTACCCGGCGGGTGTGGGGCCGTCCAGCGGCCCTGCTCGTCGAAGCTGCGCTTGACCGACGAGGCGGTCAAAGCCTCGCCATCGGGGAAGCGCTCGCCCTTGCGCACGTGGACCTCGAGCGTGCGGTCGTCCACCCAGCGGTAGCGTTGCATCGCCGCCGGGCGGATCTTCCCCTGGGTATCGACACGGACAAGTTCCTCGACGGTGTTGTACGTGATGTAGAGCCAGTTGAGCGGGCTCGGGTCGACCACGTGTACGGTGCCCACGGGCTCGCTAGATCTTCCCTCGCCCATGATGAGAGACTTCGCTTTCTCGACCAGGTTCATCGTTTCCCTCCTTGACTTAAACCGACCCCTCCGCCAAACTTTGCGGGCCTCCCAGTACACCACCGCTTCATGGTCCCTCCTCAAGGCCGTTCCTCCAGGGGCGTAAATGCCTCTTCACTCTACTATGCCTGATTTCTTTCCGCCCTGTAGGGCCGGTTCTCCGTCTCCCGCGCTATGCGTGCAGTTCCTCGTTAGCGAGCTCCATAGCCTCGTCCTCGGAGAGCGGTTTACCAGACACTGAAGGTTGATGGCTAATACCGGGCGTTTGCGGGGTCAAGAGGGCTCGCCGGGCGGCCGCCACCCCTCGGGGATGGGTGTGGCGGACGGCGCGACCGACACCTGGGGGAGCCGGCCGGGGATAAGGGCCGTAAAGGCCACGCCGAGCGATGTCCCATCGCGGTCGAAGGCCCGGCAGGCAAGCAGGAGCCGGAGACCGCCGCTAGTAGCCTCCACGCCGGCCGTGACGCCAGGATAGGACGGCTCGAAGGAGAGGTGGTGGACACGCTCGATGCGCTCCGCGTCGAGATTTTGGGCCAGGATCAAGAGTTCCCGCGTATCGTTAGCGGCGACGCGCCCCCCTACAAGCCGCAGGACATGCGTGGTCAGCGCCGCCGACAGGAAGAGCCGCCGCGCTTCGAGGTCGAGTGCCGGGTCCACGGGTCGGAGGGTACACGAGCGCGGCGCTTCTCGTACGGTGGCCCTTATAATGTCCCCATAAGGGTGCATTCAGGGGAAGGAGAAGAGATGGCCGAGGCACAAAACCTCGCTCAAAAGCTGCTCACCGGGCATCTGTCGGCGGGAGACCTCGTCCCCGGTGAGGAGATAGACCTCTCCGTCGACCAGATCCTAATAGAGGACGCGACCGGCTCCATGACCGCGCTCCAGTTCGAGGAGCTTGGGGTAGACCGGATCTCCGTCCCGCTCGCAGTCATGTACGTCGACCACAACGTACTGCAGATCGACGACAAGAACATGAACGAGCACCGCTACCTGCAATCGTTCTCAGCGCGCTACGGCGTCCACTACTCGAGGCCCGGCAACGGCATCTCCCACTATATACACCTGGAGCGGTTCGCCAGGCCCGGCGCGTTGCTCTTGGGCGCCGACTCGCACTCGACCATGTCCGGCGCCGTCGGGATGCTCGCCATCGGGGCCGGCGGGCTCGACGTGGCCGTCGCCATGGCCGGGTACGGCTTCTCTATAGAGTGCCCCAGGGTCGTCGGTGTCGAGCTGCGCGGGGAGCTCCCCGGTTGGGTGCAGGCCAAGGACGTGATCCTCGAACTCCTAAGGCGCTACGGGGTGCGTGGGGGTGGTGGCAGGGTCTTCGAGTTCACGGGGGAGGGTGTCTCTACTCTCTCGGTGATGGAGCGGGGCACGATCTGCAATATGATCACGGAACTGGGCGCGACCACGGCCGTCTTCCCCGCCGACGAGCAGACCCGAGAGTGGCTGACCGCGCAAGGGCGCGAGGACGACTACGTAGAGCTCTCCGCCGACGAAGACGCCGACTACGACGAGACCGAAGTCGTGGACCTCTCGGAGCTGGAGCCCCTGATCGCGAAACCTCAGTCCCCGGGCAACGTCGTGCCAGTGCGCGAGGTGGCCGGCACGAAGACGGTCCAGGTGTGTATAGGCTCCTCGGTCAACTCCGCCTACGAAGACCTCGCCGTCGTCGGGGCCGTGCTAAAGGACGAGATCGTGCACCCTTCCATAGAGATGACCGTGACGCCGGGCTCCCGCCAGATCCTCGACACCATCTCCAGGGGTGGGGTCTACCTGGACCTCGTCGCCGCGGGCGCCCGTATGCTCGAACCCGTGTGTGGCCCCTGCATCGGTGTCGGCCAGGCGCCGTCCGCGGGCTTACCCTCGGTCAGGACCTTCAACCGCAACTTCCCGGGCCGCAGCGGAACGGTGGGCGACGAGGTCTACCTCTGCTCGCCCGCGACGGCCGCCGCGACGGCCCTCAAGGGTGAGATCTCCGACCCGCGCACATTAGGAGAGCCGCCGGAAGTAACGCCCGCGTCCTTCAACCCGACTATAGACGACCGCCAGATACTGTCCCCGCCGCCCCCCGAGGAAGCACAAAACGTCGAGATCATCCGTGGCAGGAACATCGTCCCTCCGCCCGAGGGCGAGCCGCTGGCCGAGACCCTGGAGGAGTACGTCCTGATCGTGGTCGAAGACGACGTCTCGACCGGCGACATGGCCCCGGACGGCATCGGGATGAGCCTCTGGTCGAACATACCCGAATGCGCCAAGTACATGTTCGACCGGCAAGACCCCGAGTTCCACGACCGGGCGCTTGAGTGGGGCGGTGGGTTCATCGTCGGCGGGCACAACTATGGGCAGGGCTCCTCGCGCGAACAAGCGGCGCTCTCCGCCCTCTACCTGGGCGTCCGGGCCATCATCGCCAAGAGCTTCGCCCGCATCCACCGCCAGAACCTCATCGCTCAGGGCATCCTCCCCCTCACCTTCGCCGACGAGGCCGACTATGACAAGGTAAAAGAGGGCGACGCGTGGAAGATAGAGAACGTTCGAGAGGCGGTCTCCTCCGGGGAAACAGAGCTCGTGGCGAAGAGCGACTCCGGAGGCGAGGAGATACGGCTCGAAGCCCGGTTACTGACCCGCGAGCGCGAGGTCCTGCTGGCCGGTGGCAAGCTCAAGTACCTGAGCGAGGAGAGCCGGAGCGAATAAACGTCAAGGGCAACAACCTGACGGTGTCGGAAGGCCTGGGGTCCCCGGCGAACCCTTACAAACCGCTCCGAGGCGCCCCCTGAGCAACGAATCGCGGTACGGTGACGCACTTGGCTGCTCTCGCCGCCGAAGCCGCGCCGGAAGATAGGCCCAGGGTCAGCGACGCTGGCCAGGCTGGGTGCTTTGCAAGTCGGCCTTATATCTCTCGGCCTGCTGAGTCAGGCGCTGGATGAGCAGGTCCGGCGTCAGGCCGAAGACGGCCGCGACGATGAGGAGGCTTGGGCTGTTGATGAAGATTTCGTCAAGAAGGCCGCTTTCCGAGGTCGGAATCTGAGCGTCCAGCACCGAGGCGATCAACACGCCGCCTATGGCGGCCAAACCCGAGAACAACGCAGTATGGGCCAGGCGGGCGTTGGACAGACCGTAGTCGTCAACCGCCGTGTCCGCTTTCGCGTCGATCTGCGACCGGGCGAAGAGGCCCACGGTCGCGCCGACCAGGAAGTATATGACCGCCCAGAAGATGTGATCTCTAGGCGCGCCCACGACGACGGCGAGCCCCAGCAGCGCGTACGCGGCGAACCCCGTGAACATCGATGTGGTGACGAGCCGGCCGCGCGCGTGGACTATCCCCTCCCATACGTTGTCGCGGAAGCTGTTGATCTCGTACCGAACCTCGCTGAGGATGGTTTTTGCCCTCGCGTGGTTCTTCTGGTCTTCCGGCGGCGGGTTCTGCGGCTGTTCTGCGAGGTAGATCACGCGTCGGTCCTTCCCCGGCCCGTCCAGCATGACGACGGCGCACCTCAAACGCTCGAGCAGTGAATCCTTATCGGCAATGTTGGAGTCCATCAGGCGCAGCTCATCGCGCATCGCCCCGACCAGCACCGCGTCGAGGGGTTCGATCATGATCAGGGCTTCTTCCGCGCGGTGCATGCGGTGCCAGAGTTCGATGTATCCGGTGCCCCTGACCCAGGGCATGCCCCTGCCCTTGAGCCCTTCTTTGATCTCTGCGCATTCGCTCGAAGCCTGCGCGTAAGCAATCTCGCGCGTACGCTCGTCGACGTCATCGTTGCTCGCTCCTTGCTGCCCTGAGCATTCGCGCAGGCATTCGAGTTGGCTCTCTAACCGGCTGAGCCGTTCGCACAACGCGCTGTAGTTGCGGAGGCTGGCGCTATCGGCGGCGGCGGAGCGGCGATAGAAGAGCCCGACAACCAGCCAGACAAAGAGAGCGACGAGGGAGCCAACGAGAACCGCATAGTAGCCGTCGATGCCCCTCGGTTCGACATAAACCACCACGGTGCTTAGCACGGCGGCAACGGGGACCACGGCCACGGTCGCCCTGAGCGCGGCGAGGTAGACGCTATCTTCTCGTCCGCCTCGATCTTCTTCGCGCTCGACCTCACCTCTTTTCCGCCCGCCTCCGTCTCCTTTCCGCTCAACCGCATCGGACGCGAAACCGCCGGTGGCCGTGAGGAGGTTGATCGCCAAAAAGATAGGGAGGGCGGTCACGACCGGGCTACCGTAACTTCTCTGCAGGTAAAAGGCCAGCGTCCCGCCGAGAGCCAGAAAGGTTGCGCCCAAGAGGATCGTAACCGAGATGACCGTAACCCTGTTTTGCCTGAGTTCTCCCATGCCCCATCCCCGCCTCATCTCCGACCGGCCCTACCACCAACGCTTGTTACTGTTCTTGCTTCTACAATAGCCCCGGCGCAGGCAACTGGCAAGTGAAGTCTTCTTCCCCTGTTCGTAGTCATGTTGACGAAGCGATTCACACTCCGGCTTCACGCCTTCGTAGAGAGGAGCGACTCGGGACAGGGAAGTGAAACTCGAAGCCCGGCTAATGCCATGCAAACGTGAGATCCTGCTGACCGGTGGCAAGCTCAAGTACCTGCGCGAAAGGAGCGAAGGAACCACGAAGGGGGCGTCCGCGAGACACAGTTCCGGCGACCAGACTCAAGCCGCGACGGCTGCCCACCTCGGCTCTAAAAGTCTCGCCGCGTTACCTACGGCCGAAGGGCTAGAGCGACTCCGTTAGGCGCCGCTCTAGCCCTTGGTGGATCAGAAACCCTCTAGTGACGCTTTAGAAGCTTATCCGCTGGCCTCCGCGCCCGCCCTGGCCGGCTCGCGTTCGGCGGCCTGTATCTTCTCCAGGACCGGCATCAGGTATTCGTTGTAGAGTTCCGGGTTCTCGCACATCGGGAAGTGGCCGATCCCTTCCATGATAATAGTCTCCGACCCCTTGACCTTCTCGGCCGTCTTCTCAGTCATCTCGGGCGTGCAGGCGAAGTCGTACTCGCCGGTCATGAAGTAGATCGGCACGTTACCGCTGATCTTCTCGTTCAACTCTCTAAAGTCGTGGTCGACGCTGTAGAAGTAGAGGTCGCCCTTGAAGATCCCGGGTCCGCCCTGACTGTAGTACCACCACGTCTCCCAGCGATAATCGTCCGGGC
>CADCVG010000081.1 GCA_902806075.1 uncultured Rubrobacteraceae bacterium | reverse complement strand
GTAGCGCCCCCGGGTGACCAGGGGGGCCGCCAGGGCCAGGGACAGGACGGCGACGCTGGCATAGTAGAAGCCGGGCTCCAGCAGCATGCCCCAGTCCTCCGCGACCCACCCACCGACGCCCTCGGCCTGGCCGCCCTCGTCTGGGTAGCCGCCCGCCAGGTTCGAGAGCCCGTTGTACTCCAGCCTGGGCAGCACCCCGGCGGCGGCGAGCCCGAACCCGATCAGGAGCAACATCCCGCCGTGCATAACGCTCCCCACCAGCCGGCCCCGGATGCCCCGGACGTTATCCGGGGGGAAGATCAGGGTCCGGTAGCCTACATATCCGCCGAGCGCTATAAGGGCATAGTACGAGCCCTGCCCCAGCCACGCCGCGAGGATCTGGCTCAACCCCAGCCCTGACAGCCCCCACCACAGGCCCCTGTCCAACCACCGGGAGCTCCGGACCGCCATCTCCACGCCCAGAAGGGCGACCGGTAACCAGGCCATGACGGCGGTGTAGGCGAAGCAGCAGGTGTTCTGCAGATAGAAGTAACCGCTAAACTCGTAGGCTACCGCCGCCAGAAGAGCGCCCGAAACCCCCATCCCCAGAGAGCGCGAGAGCGCGTAGGCAGCGTACCCGGCGAGCAACAAGGTGAGGAGTAGGTAGCTCTTGGCCGCCACGACAAGGGGCAGGAGGGTAAAGAGCAGCATCGCGGGCAGGTAGGTCCAGCCGGAGAGAGGATTGGCCGCGAAGGGCGTTCCCGAGAACTGATGCTGGTTCCACGCCGGGACGTCGCCGGACCTCAGGCTCTCGCCGAGGAACGAGTACCAGGGATAGAACTGCGTCGCGGCATCCATCCCGACGACGGTTTCGCCGCGCAAGAAGCTCCAACCGGCGATAACGGTGAGCACGAAGAGCGTGAGCACCGCCGCGACGTCGGCGCGCCGGCTGACCATAGTCGGGAGGAGGCGGAGTACCTTGAGGGGACGCACGTTATCCGTCCACGGGGCGAGGCTCCATCACCGGCCGGGAGGCTTCGCGGCCTGGTGGACGATCCGCTTCTCCCGCAGGACCTCTTCGGCGGCGGCGAAGTAGTCGCGTACGCCGCCTTGCGCTCTTATCCACTCCAGGTACCGCTCGATGCCGGCCTGCAAATCTACGGTCGGCTCGTAGCCCGCTACACGGGCGCGGGAGACGTCCGAGATCAGGTGGCGCATCTCGCCGGGCCGGAACTCGCCCCTGACAACGGGTTGAATAGAGACGCCCAGGCCCTCGGCGACCATCTCGGCGACCTCTCGGATATTCGTCTTCCGGCCGCTACCGACGTTCACCGGCAGACCGTCAAGCTTGTCCGTGGTGGCGGCGATAAGGTTCGCACGAGCGACGTCTCCGACGTAGCAGAGGTCGCGCGTCTGCTCGCCGTCCTCGTAGAGCACGGGGGGCTGGCCGTTCAAGAGGCGCGTGGCGAAGATGGCGATCACGCCGGTGTACGGGTTGAAGACGGACTGGCGCGGGCCGTAGGTACAAGAGTAGCGCAGCGCCACGGTCGGTACTCCGGTCTGCCGCCCCCAGCTCAACGCGAGACGCTCCTGGTCCACCTTCGTGATAGCGTAGACTGTCTCGCCCCCCATCGGGGCCTCCTCCGGCGTGGTAGTAGGCGTCGTTACCGCGTTACAGAGCGGGCAGTGGACAGCGTAGTCGCCGGAGGCGAGCTGCTCAGCGGGACGAGTATCGGGGAAGACGAGCTCGTGCACGGGACAGACTGCCGCGCCCTCGCGGTAGACGGCCTGGGAGGAGGCGACGACGACCTTCTCCACCGGCAGGTTCTCATCCCGGATGATCTCCAGCATCTGGGCGGTACCGAAGCTGTTGACATGCACGTACTTGCCCATCTCCGGCATGTAGCCCCCGTAGGCCGCCTGGTGGAAGACTACGTCCACGTCCCGGAGCGCAGCGGTCATGGCGGCCCTGTCGGTCACGTCGGCGTTTGTGAACTCGGCTTCGGACGGCACCCAGGCGGGCTTGCCGTTCCGGTGGGTCTGGGGTTCGAGGTTATCGAGGATGCGGACCCGGTAGCCCTCCTTCAAAAGCAGGTCGGAGAGGTGCGAGCCGATCAGGCCCGCTCCCCCGGTTACCAGGGCGCGCTTGCCTGGTTCGTGTCTCAACTACGATCCCCTCTCGCTCGTATCCCCGGTGGTCCGGCCGCCGCCTCCCCGGGTCCGTTGCGGGCGAGCCAGCGTTCCGCGGTCGCCCCGATCATCCTCAGCGCGTCGGTGCTACCGCTCGCCGCGCCTTTCTCGAAGTCCCCTTCGATGCTGGCCATCTGGTTCGTTACGTGCGCGAAGCAGACGACCGGGTTCCCCGTCGCCTCCGCGAACGCGTACAGGGCTGCGGCCTCCATCTCGACCGCCAGGATGCCCGCCGAGCGGTGGCGTTCGACCTCCGTCGCCGTCTCCCGAAAGGGGGCGTCGGTCGTCCAGACCGTGCCGCGGGCGACCGGCACGGCCTCTCCCTCGAAGGCTCCGCGGAGCATCTCCGCCAGGCCGGGTTGCAGCAAGCTGTACGGCGAGGGTGGAGTGTAATGGTAGCTCGTCCCCTCGTCGCGCAGGGCTCGCTCTATCAGGACGAAGTAAGGAGGGGGTCCGGCCGGTGAGATCTGGCCGGCGGAGGTGACGCTGATGAGGAGCCGGCACCCGGAGGCGAAGAGCTCTTCGGCCAAGAGCACGGCGAACGGTGCGCCCACCGCCCTGCCGATGATGCCGTAAGAGACGCCCCCCTGCTCGTAGACGTACAACCGGCTGTGGTAGCAGGCCCAGTGTGGGTCCGCCTCCGCTTGCCCGGTCTCCCGCAGATAGTCGACGATATCCCCGTCGGGGTCCAGAACACAGATCGGCGGTACCCGCCCGTGGTCGACACACTTCTGCCGCCTGGCCTCACGCAACAGGTTGGTCGCGGTGAAGATCGACGGTTCGGCGTAGCTCTCGTGGCTCATGATGGGAGCCCCTTCTGGTATGCCGGCCTCTCTACGGTTCATGCACCCTCTCCCTCGTATGATCCGGGTAACGTACCCGCCGCGTCCGGGGTCCCGTTCGGTCCGGCCGCATCACGCCCTCCATCCCCGCATAGGCCTAGCGCCGCGAGGGCGACGCGGGTGGCGACCAGGTCGGTGCGGAGCTTCACCAACTCTCGCAGATGCTCGATGTCCTCGGCCTCGTCCACATCGAAGGTGGTCTCGACCCACCCGACCGAGAGACCGGCGAACTCTGCACGGGCCACGACGTCACCCAGCACGGTGCCGGTGCTCATCGGGACCTCCCGGAGCACGACATCGTAGGGTCCCTGGCCGCTCATACCGATAAGGTAGTAGCCGCCATCATAGGTCGGGCCGAAGACGAGATCGTAGCGGTCGAGCTCGCGAAAGGCCTGCTCGACTACCTCGACGGTGAGATGGGGCGAATCGGAGGCGACCAGAACCACCCGCTCCTCGCCCCGGGCCACGGCGCCGCGAAAGAACTCTCGCTGCCGCTCGGTCAGATCGCCCTCACCCTGGAGCAGGACCTTCGCATCCTGCCCGCCCCGGCCGATCAGGGGCCGAATATCCTCCCAGGCATCGGTAGGCGTTACGTACCAGCCGAACTCGAACGGGGCGTCCTCGAAGCGGGCGGCCAGGTCCTGCAGAAACGCCTTGTAGAGCGTTATGGCGGACTCGTGGCCGATGACCCGTCCAAGCCGCGTCTTGGCCAGCCCGACCCGGGGCGCCTTGGCGATGAGGTAGAGCGCCTCGCTCATCGACCCACCCCCGCCATCTTAGTCCGTTTGCGGGGAATCCAACGGGAGTAGCGGAACACAGTCGAGAGGATATACCAGCCGGCCATAAAACTGCCCTTGATGGTGCCACCGACCTTGGAGACGCCGCCGGAACGACAGCGGTGTCTCACAGGAACCTCACGGTAACGGTAGCCGGCACGGGCGGCCTTGACCATCATCTCCACCGGCCAGCCGTAGGTCATCTCCCGCATCTCCAGGGCTAGCAGGTCTGCCCGCCGGATCGCCCGAAACGACCCGAGGTCCGTGACCTTTACGCTGTAGATGTAGCGCATCAGGAACGCGGCGAGGCGGTTGCCGAGCATCTGCTGGACCGTCATAGAACCGGGCTCGCGTGCGCCCAGTGTCCGGGACCCCACGACCAGATCCGCCTCGCCGGAGAGCAGCGGGTCCAGGACGCGAGAGAGGTCGTCAGGGTCGTCAGCCGCGTCTCCGTCTAGCAGCACGATCACATCGGCCTCCTCGGCGGCGAGGACGCCCGCGTGGCAGGCGTAACCGTAGCCGCGCCGCTCCTCGCGCACGACGCTGGCGCCCGCCCGGCGCGCGATCTCCCCCGTACCGTCGCGCGAACCATTGTCCACTACGATCACGGAATGCAGCCTGACGGTCTCCTGGCCGCGCAAGGCCTCGACCACCGCGGCTATTGAGGAGGCTTCGTCAAGCGCGGGCACGACGGCGACTATGCGCGACGGGGCCGAACCGTGCCCGGCCGCGACCATCGATGTATCCTCACCCGGCCCGCCCTGTCCTGTCTCTCTATGCTTCACCAAAGTCCAGTCTAGCAGCGAGCCTCACCGGCCACCGCGAGTACCCAACGAACCCGACCGGCGCGCTACGGCCGCTCTCCTCCAACGTCTCTCTTCCTCCGTGACTCCTCCACGCAGCATACACTACGGTCTAGTGACCCCTCCGGACCACTCGTGCCCAGCCGTTTGCGCGGCCCCCGATCTCGGCCCGGCCTTGACACTTTCGGATCGGCTGGGTAGCCTACCTCCTCGGTGCTTATGGTAAACATAAGCAGTGCATTATGGGTAAGAGCATTCTATCGGAAGTTGTGGAGCCGTGTATGGTCGTGACGGATTGGGACAAAAAAGGGACTTCGTACGTACTGGCCGCGCTCGGGCGGTTGGTGCTCATCGTTGTCATAGCGGTCATACTCGCGTTCTTGTTCTTGCCCTTGATCTCCGTGTTCATCTCCAGGAATCCGCTACAGTTGCTCGCGACCCTCAACACGGACATCGCATACCAGGCGCTTGTTCTCAGCCTCGAGACTACCTTCATCGCGCTGTTGATCATCGTGATCTTCGGCACCCCGCTCGCCTACTGGGTGGCGAAATATTCATTCCGTGGCAAGAGGTTTCTGGAGGTCGCCCTGCAGATGCCGATCGTGGTTCCTCCCGCCGTCGCCGGCGTCGGGCTCATACTCGTCTTCGGGAACCTCGGCCTGCTTGGGGGAGCGATCTCCGCGTTGGGCATCGATATCGGCTTCACGTGGATCGCCGTGATCATGGCCCAGGTCTTTATCTCCGCGGCGTTCTATGTTTTCGCGGCCCGGCAGGCTTTCGAGGCCGTGGACGACGAGTTGCTCGCGGTCTCCCGCACTCTCGGGGAGTCGCCCTGGCGCACGTTCTTACGCATCACCACACCCCTGGCCCTACCGGGGCTGCTCTCCGGCGCCGCGCTCAGCCTGGCCCGGGCTCTGGGCGAGTTCGGCGCGACCATCGTCTTCGCCGGCAACCTTCCCGGAAGCACGCAGACGATGCCGCTCGCCATATACACGGCGTTGCAGTCCAACTTCGAGGTGGCCGTCGCCATCTCCGCGCTCCTGCTCACCGTGGCCTTCATCCTGCTGTTGCTGGTTAGCCAGATCAACCGCCGGCAACGCATCTTGTCTTAGGAAGGAAGGAGCTCTTTGCTCAACTTCACCCTGGAAAAGCGCCTCCGGGACTTTACGCTGGACGTGTCGCTAGAGGTCGGGACGGAGACGCTCGCCCTGATCGGCTACTCCGGGTGCGGTAAGAGCACGATGCTGCGCCTCCTGGCCGGCCTGCTCGACCCAGACAAGGGACGTATCGAGTTGGATGGACGCGTGCTCCTCGACACCGAGACGGGTAGAAGCGTGCCCCCGGAGAAGCGGAACGTAGGGTACCTGGTCCAGAGCTACGCCTTGTTCCCGCACCTCTCGGTCACAGAGAACGTCGCCTACGGCATCCGTCGCCTCGATAAGGGCGAGAGAGTGCAACGGGTCGAGGACGCCCTCAAACTCGTCGGGATCCGGCACCTCGCCGAAGCAATACCCGCCAACCTCTCGGGGGGCGAGCAGCAGAGGGTCGCCCTGGCCCGGGCAATGGCGAGGCGTCCCGGATTTTTGCTGCTGGATGAGCCCTTGAGCGCCCTCGACGTCACGACCCGCACCCGGGTCAGGTCCGAGCTGCGCGAGATTCTCGAGAGCCTCGCCATACCCACGATCATCGTAACCCACGACTATGAAGACGCGCGTATCCTCGGCAACAAGATAGCCGTCATGGAGAGCGGCAGGATCCTGCAGGCCGGGTCGGCCCAAGAGATCTCCCGACGCCCGGCGAACACCTTCGTCGCCGCCTTTACCGAGACCAACCTGGCGCCGGTCGGCAACGGAGACAGGAGGCAGGTCTCCTTCGACCCCTGGCGCGTCTCCATCACCCACGAGCCCGCGGGCGAAGAGTACGAGTGGCGGGGCCGCGTGCGAGATATAGCCTCGATGGGGGCGTTTACCCGGCTCACCCTCGAAGGAGACGAGGTTTCGTCCCTGCTCGCCGACATCCCCGGCTCTTTCGAGGTAGACAACTGCGA
>CADCVG010000080.1 GCA_902806075.1 uncultured Rubrobacteraceae bacterium | reverse complement strand
AGGCCTCTTCCCACCGATTCTTGGCCGTCTTCTTCGTATCCAAAGCTGTGCGCCTCCTCCTGCGCTGGCAATCCCCAACTCAATGTGCAAACTGTAGCACATACGCGAATCGCTCCCCTCCACTAAAGGCCCTTCGACCTCGAGAAAACCACCCACGTCTTCGAAACACGCGAAGACGGTGGAGAGCGTAACGGCGGATGACCGGAAGGATGAGGATTTCAGCGAAGGAGACTTCTCCGATCCGGCGGAGATTCACAGCGAAGACATGCCAGGCTCACGGAGATCTCCAAGCCAGGACGACTAGGATGGAGTTCCGCTACTCGGAGCTGCCAGACGGCGCGCGTATGGAGTGCGCAACCAGGGACCCGTTGCTGGTATCCGCGCTACACGAATAGTTCGCGGCGCAAGTCTCCGACCACGGAGACGACGCTTCGTCCGAAGGGGAGCATTCCTCGCACCACTGAAGATTTTGGTTCGTGCCGGTCACCAGCTCGTTACCGGCCCGTTTTGTTAGCCACTCCTTCGGACAGACCTTCCTTTAATCCTTAAACAACCTGTTGCTTCTTGCTACAACGGCGATGCCATTCTCGACAGCAGCAGGCACCAGACGGCGGGCACCTGATACTGGTTCCACGCCTCCCAGGCTAACTCGCGGTCGCGGGCCGTCCCCCGCTCTCCTCGACCTCTTCGAGAGCTATCCACTCCTCCGACCAGTGCGAGAGGGCCTCTACCACGGCGTTCAGCGAGCGCCCCTTCTCGGTGAGATGGTACTCCACGCGCACCGGCCGCTCCGGCACCACTACCCGCTCGACTATCCCCTCGGCCTCGAACTCCCTCAACCGCTCCGAGAGCATCCGGTTGGAGAGGTCCGGGATCACCTCCTGCATCTCCCCGAAGCGCGAGGCCCCCGCGAGCATCGCCCGCAGTATCGCCCCGCTCCACCGGCGGCCCACGATCTCCACCGCCCGCTGGTACCTGGGACAGAACCTCTCCGAAGAACCATCACCTAAATGCATCGTCATGATGACATTCTATCATGGTCGCAGCCTTGACGTAACTTAAACACGTAGTTATACTCGGTTACGTTGAGTAACTAACAACTACAGGGAGGTTGCAATGGTAGACGTAGGTTTGTTGGTGTTGAGGCTGGTGTTGGGTGTGATCTTTGCGGCCCACGGCGCTCAGAAGCTGTTCGGCTCCTTCGGTGGACCGGGGCTGAAGGGTACGGCGGGGTTTCACGAGCAGCTCGGCATAAAGCCGCCCTTTGCGATGGCGGTCCTCGCGGGTCTTGCCGAGTTCGTCGGGGGAATCCTGGTCGCGGTCGGGTTCTTGACGCCGCTTGCGGCCGCAGCTCTGATCGTGACGATGGTCGTCGCTACGCTCACCGTACACTTGAAGAACGGTTTCTTCGCCCAGGGTGGTGGCTACGAGTTCAACCTGGCGCTCGCCGGGATGGCCCTGGCACTTCTGTTCGCCGGAGCCGGAGCCCTCAGCCTCGACGGCGCGCTGGGTACGCCCACTCTCGGGAGCGCGCTGGCCATCCTTCTGTAGGATTTCGGGAGCAAAGGCGAGCCGGTGAACACCACGATCATCGGGACAGGAGAGAAGGCGCGGGGTATCGCCTCGCGCCTTCTAGCCGTCGGTGGCAGTGTTACTTTATCGGGCACGGAACGCGAGCGCGGAGGAACCGGTGTGCCAGCGGGGGCACCACCCTAAGGGTGTCCCCGCCGGCACGAGAGACGAAGAACCACTCGAACACGTCAGGAGCAGGAGCATGAGAACGGAGACAGAACGGAGCATGGATCCCAGGACAAACCTCGGGCACGTGCATCTCACGGTCGCGAACCTGGACCGCTCGCTGAAGTTCTACGAGCAGGTCCTCGGGTTCCGGGTGCAAAAGCGAGAGGGGGATAGCGTTTACCTCGGAGTGGGCGGCGAGGACCTGCTCTTACTGACGGAGTCGCCGGGCGTGAAGCCACGCCCGCGCAACACGACAGGGCTTTACCACTTCGCCATCCTTCTACCCGATCGGACGTCACTGGCGCGATCTCTGCGACGACTGGTGGAGAAGGACTACCCGTTGTGGGGCGCCTCCGACCACCTGGTCAGCGAGGCCCTCTACCTCGACGATCCCGACGGTAACGGCATCGAGATCTACCGTGACCGTCCGCGCGGCGAGTGGCACTGGCGAGAGGGAAGGGTGGAGATGGATACCCGTCGCCTGGACCTTGGCGGACTTCTCGCCGAGCCGGGTAGCGAGAGACCGTGGGAAGGGTTGCCCACCGGCACTAGTATCGGCCACGTACACCTGCACGTGCGAGACCTGGACGAGGCAGAGCGCTTCTACCACGAAACTTTAGGCTTCGACGTGACGACGCGCTACGGTGATCAGGCCCTCTTCGTCTCCGCCGGCGGCTACCACCACCACGTCGGGCTCAACACCTGGGCCGGCGCGGGGGCAGCCCCTCCGCCGGACGGCAGCGCAGGCCTGCGCTACTTCACGGTTCGTCTCCCCGAGGTTTCGGAGCTGGAGCGAGTAGTCCGGCGCCTGCGAGAGGATGGGGTAGCGTTCGAAGAACAGCCGGGCTTGATCCGCCTACGCGACCCGTCAGGTAACGGTATCTCAATAACGTACGGGAGCATCGCAGAGGACGCATAAGGTCCGGCGTCCGTGTTCTTCTGCCCAGCGACCGCTGTTATCCAGGCACCATAAAGTAACTGTAGCCGCGCTCGATGGCGCGGGGAGGAGCGATAACGCATGAAACTTCGTCTTCCTCGACGGCGACTACTTGGGGAACCTCCTTGTCGAGCACTTCCGGCTCCCCAAGAAGCGCGACTACACTGAAGTGGGCCGGGTGCGCGTTACTGTGGAGCGGTTGGAGGCATGAAGGTCACCTCGTCCTCCCGTTGCGAGAGCATGTGGGTCGCCGGCTAGAGCGAAGCCCGGTACCTCCGGTTTACGGGCGGCCTGCGCGACGCCAGCCGAGCGGGGTGGCGCCGTGGGCGCGCCTGAAGGTTCTCACGAAGTAGCCCGAGTCTCCGTAGCCGACCCTCCTGCCGACCTCCTCCACGGGGAGGTCTGTTCCGACCAGCAGGCGACGTGCCTCGGCCATGCGGCGCTCCGTGATCCACTCCAGGACGGTCCTCCCCGTCTTGCGCCCGACGACGGTGGTGAGGTGCCCGGCCGAGAGGCCTACCGCCCTGGCCACATCCTTGAGTGAGATCGGCTCGCCGTAACGCTCCTCAATGAAGCCGAAGACCTCCGCGAGCAGGGGCTCGTCCTTGAGCCTGAGGTCCCCCACGACGTCCGCCGCGAGGCGCGACACCTCCACGAGTAGGAGCGTCAGGTGCGCCAGCGCCGCCTCCCGATAGCCGTCGTACCTCCGGCTCAACTCCAAGTCCAAAGCAGAGAAGCGTTCGGACCATGAGTCTTGCT
The DNA here is from genome assembly GCA_902806075.1 of uncultured Rubrobacteraceae bacterium. Taxonomy (GTDB): domain Bacteria; phylum Actinomycetota; class Rubrobacteria; order Rubrobacterales; family Rubrobacteraceae; genus Rubrobacter_F. The sequence goes on along the minus strand of CADCVG010000080.1, from coordinate 3,220 downwards.
CCTCGCGTGGTACCTTCAGACGCTGTGCGCCCCCGGCCGCGCGCCCCACGAAGGGGAAGAGCAGCGGGTGGGCGCGCCAGGAGAGGAACACGCCCGGCGCCTGGAGACCGAGGGCCTCGAGCGGGAAGGAGACGGCCCAGCCCTCCGCCTCCCGGAAGCCGCTCGCGCCTTTTTCGCCCCCTATCACCTCACCCGGGGCGATGACGTATGCGTCCCCGGCCTCCACAGGCCACTCTCGTTCCCCCAGCCGCAGTGATCCGCCGCCCCTCTCGAAGTACGTGAGCCCGAGGAAGTCGTGGGTGTGGGCATGCTCCACAGGGGGCCCGCCCCGGGTACGTTCCCGGTAGGGGAACCTCATGACGCTCACGGGCGGCACCCCCGGCACCGCCTCGTAGGTGTGGACGGGCAGCCCGTCGCCCCGACGACTCGATCCCCTCGTCGTACTCACGCCCCTACCCTCCCTTCTCGCTAGCCGCAGCAATCGACGCCAGCGACTGATCGCTCACGGTATCACCGAAGATCGTCCCACAAAATCCGAACATCCGCACTTACCAACGCCAAGATGTCCTTCGATACTGGGTTCAAGTCGGAACATCGTCCCAAGGGTGCAAGAGAAAGGACGGACATAAGCATGACGGAAGGGCAAGATCTCGCAACGTACGACGTCGTGGTGGTCGGGGGCGGAGCCGCCGGCCTGAGCGGCGCGCTGACGCTGGGGCGGGCCCGGCGCTCGGTGCTGGTCGTCGACGCGAGCGAGCCGCGCAACGCGCCCGCGTCCGGGGTCCACGGGTTCCTGACGCGAGACGGCACGAACCCGAGCGAGCTGCTAGAGGCCGGGCGGGCGGAGGCCCGCAGATACGACGCGCGGGTGATCGAAGGACGAGTCGCCTGGGCCGCCGCCGTCGAGGGCGGCTTCACGGTCGATCTGGAGGACGGACGGCGGGTTGGCGCAAGGCGGCTGCTAGTCACCACGGGGCTCGTCGACGAGCTGCCGGACGTTCCGGGGCTCCGGGAGCGGTGGGGGCGCGACGTGCTGCATTGCCCGTACTGCCACGGGTGGGAGGTCCGAGATCTCCCGATCGGCGTCCTGGCGCTGAACTCGTGGGCCGCGCACCAGGCGCTGCTGTTTCGGCAGTGGAGCGCCGACGTCACCTTGTTACTGCACACCGCGTCCAGGCCCACCGACGAAGAGGCGGAGAAGCTGGCCGCGCGCGGCATCGCGGTTGTGGAAGGGGAGGTCGCCTCCCTCGAGATCGTCGAGGATCACCTCGCGGGCGTCCGCATGGGCGGCGGCGAGGTAGTCGCGCTTCGTGCCCTGGCGATCATGCCGCGCGTCGTGACCCGCACGGAAATGTTCAAGGGCCTCAGCCTGGAGACGACCGGCCATCCCTCCGGCCTGGGCGAGCACGTCGAGACCGACGCGACGGGTCTCACCGAGGTCCCCGGGGTCTGGGTCGCCGGGAACGTGGCCGATCTCGCTGAAACGGTCGTCGGCGCCGCCGCGGCGGGAGTCCGGGCCGGGGCGGCCATCAACGCCGACCTCATCGCAGAGGATACCGAACGCGCGGTGATCGCCTACCGCGCCCGGCGCGAAACCCGAAATGCCGGTCGGTGCTAGCCCCCTCGGCCGAAAACGAGGCGCGCGAGCGGGTACTCGGCGAACGCCGTCACGGTCCGCGGGAGCGCAGCCGTGTCGTGCGGCGCTCGTCTCCGCCCTCGGCACGAAACAGCAGAGAAGCAGAGCAAAGCAGAGGAGACACAACGTTGAGAGACGAACTTCACACAGAGCATCGAGAAGGCCGCGGCGACGTGGAGGCCGAGCGGTTCTGGGAAGACCATTACCGCCGGCGCGGACGCGTGTGGAGCGGGAGGCCGAACCCCGTTCTGGTCGACATCGTCGGAAGCCTACGTCCGGGCACCGCGCTGGACCTCGGCTGCGGCGAAGGGGGCGACGCGATCTGGCTCGCCCGGCAGGGCTGGCGCGTGACCGCCGTCGACGTATCCGTCACAGCCCTCGATCGGGCGGCGGCGGACGCGGCCACATCCGGTGTCGCCAACCGCATCGACTTCCGGCAACACGACCTCCTAGCCCTCACCTTCCCCTCAGGCGCCTTCGACCTGGTCTCCGCCCAGTACCTGCACTCGCCGATAGAGTTTCCCCGCGTCCACGTCCTGCAAGAGGCGGCGAGCGCCGTGACGCCCGCTGGCCTCTTGCTGATCGTCGACCACGCCTCGGTCAGCCCCGGGTCGTGGGCCGCCCCCGAGGAGACGCTGGCCCTGCTCGACCTGAGCCCCAACGAATGGCACACCGAAAGGCTTGAAGCCCGCGAGCGCGAGGCTACGGGTCCGAACGGTCAGAGGACCACCGTCACCGACAACGTCATCGCTGTCAGGCGCCTCGCGCGGTGACCAGCCCGCCTGCTTACCGAAGTCGGTCACATGACGCTGCACCTGAACTCCAAAGACCAGAACGTCGAACTCGGCTACCAGGGCGGCGCCAAAGCAGCACGAGCTGCTCCCAACCGTCGGTCGGCTCGACGCGCTGTCGGCATGCCGTACTGCCCATGTTCGGTTCCCCCTCGCTCCGCGGCCCGCGGCCCGTGGTCCCTCGCGATGGCACGGGGACGGAAGCATGACACACGAGTGGCTCCCGTGCTAGCACGAACGCCGGTTCGGATCACCCACCGGCCGGTGTTTCTTCTATCAACCCAATCCCCCTACCTACGCGGGGTTTGTAGCGAGGTTTGCGCCGAAGAGGCGATAGAGAAGGGTTCGGCCGAGCAACACCCGGTGGCCCGGATGGAGTACATCCCACGGAACGTAGTGATATGTACGCTCCCAGGGACACCGAGGAGGTCGAGGCCGTCGCCAGTCTGGTCGTGGAGTCCTACCGCTACGCCGGGGGACACTAAACCTGGCTTATCTCCCTGTCCTAGACTGCCTCGACCGGATTGGTTAGAGAGCCGAGGCCCTCTATCTCGATGGTCACCTCGTCCCCGGCCTTCAAGAAGACCTTGGGGTCACGGACGAACCCGACCCCTGCCGGGGTTCCGGTCAGGATCAAGTCACCCGGCATGAGCGTCATGCCGGTCGAGAGGAAAGCTATTAGCTGCGAGACCGGGAAGATCATCTTCGAGGTCGAGCTGTCTTGCATGGTCTCGCCGTTTACTACGCTCCGGATCGAGAGGTTCTGCGGGTCGGGCACCTCGTCGCGGGTCGC
>CADCVG010000079.1 GCA_902806075.1 uncultured Rubrobacteraceae bacterium | reverse complement strand
TGACTGCGAGAGAGACATCTCGAGCAGGGACGAAAGTCGGGGTTAGTGATCCGGCGGTAACGAGTGGAAGTGCCGTCGCTCAACGGATAAAAGGTACTCCGGGGATAACAGGCTTATAGCCGCCAAGAGTTCACATCGACGCGGCTGTTTGGCACCTCGATGTCGGCTCGTCGCATCCTGGGGCTGGAGTAGGTCCCAAGGGTTGGGCTGTTCGCCCATTAAAGCGGTACGCGAGCTGGGTTCAGAACGTCGTGAGACAGTTCGGTCCCTATCTTCCGTGGGCGTTGGAGATTTGAGAGGAGCGACTCCTAGTACGAGAGGACCGGAGTGGACGAACCTCTGGTGTACCGGTTGTCCTGCCAAGGGCACCGCCGGGTAGCTATGTTCGGAAGGGATAACCGCTGAAAGCATCTAAGCGGGAAGCTCGCCTCGAGATAAGATCTCCCATCCCCATGAGGGAGTAAGACTCCTGGTAGACCACCAGGTTGATAGGCCACAGGTGTAAGCACGGTGACGTGTTCAGCCGAGTGGTACTAATAGGTCGAGGGCTTGATGGTTTTTCGCACTATGCGGTTTTCAAAGGTCAGGCGCGGCTCCGTCACGGGCGCCTTTACAACCGAATACGCTAATCCTTTTTGAAAGGGTGACGATGGCGGTGGGGATACACCTCTTCCCATTCCGAACAGAGAAGTTAAGCCCGCCAGCGCCGATGGTACTGCAGGGTCTCCCTGTGGGAGAGTAGGTCGTCGCCCATTTTTCTTTGCCTTGTTTTAGATCGGCTACGTTTCTTGCTGCACGGGCTTGGGCTCCTTCGACCAGGCGTATTCTGAGGTTTTTCGTTGTTCAACCCGTCGTTTAATATGCTCGCATAGAGAGACAGGCATCTCGCTCAGGTCAGAGGCCGGTGGGAAGTGTTTGGCGATGCTTGGGCAGAAGGGCATCGCCTTGCGAAGCGCCATTTGAGAAAAGATTTAGAGGAGGGAGAACGGTGTTTACCAAGGGAGTCAGGGCTGTTCTGATCGCCGCAGTCACTCTGTTGGTGCTCGCCGTTGCGCTGCACTTCGTGCTGATATTTGGCAGGGCTCCTACTTATGCTCAATGGGGTTTGCTCAACTCGTTCGTTTCGACCTTTGCCTCTGTCGTCCTTACCTTTTTTGTCGGGGCTCTGTTGTTCGATTATCAGGTGGAGACGACCGAGGCTAAGAGAAAGGAGCAACTAGGGTCGCTGCTGGCGGCGGAGTTGTCCGAGAGCATAGAGGCGTTGGAGCGCACGAGTCCCGTGGAGGTAAACCTTTCCGACGGTTCTACCGTGGAAGTGGTGGTTACCCACCTTCAGCCCTTGCTGCTTGAAGAGATCTCCCGGAACGGTCTTTTTGGTCCCCTGCACGCCGGGAAGGCGTTTAGTTTGGCGAGAAAGATGCGTGTATACAATGCCAGGATCGCAACACTCTTATCTCTGCTGCCCCCGGGTTCCGCCGCGGACCCGGCCTTCGAGAAAACGGTGCTTCAAACCGTTTGGAGCGTCGAGGAGATACGTCAGGCTCTGGTCGAGGAGAGCGAGTTTTTAGCCCGGTACCGAGGCTCCCGAAGTCGATCGATGGCTGCTACGAGCCCTGCCGGAGACGCGGGGTAGAGGAAGCTTCACGCCGGCTTACAGCTGGGTGCGGATGCTGCCGCGATAGCTACGGCGCGAGCATAGGCGGTGGTCAGGGCGTAGGCTCCCACTCCCAGAACGGTGCCTACCAGCATGATCGGGCCGCCGGTCTGCCACCAGAGAGCGAGAGAACCGTCGCGCGCCGCCAGCAGAGTAGCGCCGGAGAGCGCGCCGAACAAGCCGAGGGTGATCAGGCCCAAACCGAGCGCCTGTCGCGGCAGTGAGAGGCCGCGCGGCGCCAGATACGGCAGGACGAACTCGTAGTACGCAACCCCGATGACCACGAACAGCGATAGCAGGGCGGCGTGCAGCAGCAAGGAGACGCCACCGATACCCGCTCCCAGGTCCAGCAGCCGGTCTAGCGGTGAGTAGGGGGCGTTGAAAGGATGGGATGCTCCCAGCAGGTCGGTTACGGTAGCGGTGGTAGACCAGGTAGCGGCGAGCGCGGTGGTCCCGGCGAAGCCTCCAAACAGCATCGCGGTTGTTGCTTGATGATGGGGCGGTTCGGCGGAGCGCCGGGGGAGGGTGCGGGAGCCCCACCAGACCATCAGGAGTGGCAGCCCCACCGCGAGCGGCAGCAGCCAGAGCAGGCGAACCGCCAACGCGGGCGGGTGGACCCGGTCGAGGATGCCGGGACCAAAGATCGCGCCAAGCGCCAGGAAAATAGCGATGTACACCGACGAGCCGGCGAGGTGAGCGGTCACGAAGCGCAAGTAAGGGACTTTGAAGAGACCGCAGGCGACGACTGTAGCGTATCGCAAGCCCGGGATAGCGCGTCCTAGAGCGATTCCTCCCCAGCCGCCGCGGGCGAGTAGCGCTTCGCTGCGGGCAAGCTGTTCCGGACCCAGGTGTACGTAGCGGCCGAAGCGGTCGACCAACGGGCGTCCGCCGCGTCGAATGATCGCGTACAGGCCGCTAGCCCCGACCGCGGAAGATGCCGCCAGCAGCACGAAGAGCAGCGCCAATTGGGACACCGACCGATCTGCCCCTACGAACACGATCATAATGTCCGTCGGGATCGGCATGGGGATGCCCAGCTCCTCGACCATGACCGCCAGAAGAACCGCCACGAAGCTGTGTCGTGCCAACGAATTCAGCATATCGACCTCACCGCAAGATTAGCATGTTTCCAGGTCGGATCGTAAGGCGTAGCCGTCTCATCCGGATATAATGACCCGACGATGCTCGAGTTGCGGAGTGGCGCGCTGGTTGTGTTCGTCTCGGATTCTCATATTGGGGGGGATCCGGGCTGCGATGGGTTCGAGTCTCCGGCGGAGCTCGAGGCCCTCTTCGAGGAGTTGGCTGGGTACCACGAGGGCCCGGTCGAACTGTTGCTGGCGGGGGACTTCTTCGATTTTCTGCAGATACGCGAGGCGCCGTCTGGGTCGGACAGGGCGGTCTTGACGCTCGCCCGGCCCGAGTATACGGGGATGTTCGAGGCGCTCCGGCGGTTCAACGAGGGGGAAGAGAGGCGCGTGATCTACCTCCCGGGCAACCATGATGCGGAGGTCTGGTGGAACCCGGAGATCCAGGAGACCCTGCGCGAGAGGGGACTGGTGGACGAGTTCGCTTTCTCTTATTCGGCTTCCTTTGTGATGGGAGAAGAACGTTGGACCGTCTACTGTGAGCATGGGAACCAGTTCGATCCCGCGAACACTATCGAGGACTATAGGGACCGCCTGGATACGCCGCTGGGCCACCACGTGGTCATGGATTTTACCCGGCGCATCGCGCCATTCGGGGAGGTCGCGCGGGGACTGGACTTATCGGAGATAAAGAACGTCTACCCGCTGGTGGCGATACCGAAGTGGATCGCGAGCCGCTACTTCTACAACGCCGTAGGGATCGTGGCCGCGTACCTGCTCGTGCCGCTACTCGTGGCGTACGCGGTCTACCGGGTCGCCGCTTACGTCGTGGCGGTAGCGGGTAACCTCCCGGTCCGCTTCCTCGGGAGCTACCAGGAGCTGCCACGGTTGCACGAACTGTTTCTGGATATCGGGATCTTCGCGCTCCTGACCTTGCTTATATTTGCGATCTTCTTCCTCGTCGTCAGGCGCGCGGTACGACGTGCCCTTGCCGCGGCAGACCCCGAGAGGAGCCCGCGCTACTCTCCCGCCGAAGCCTCGGAGAATAAGGTCCGCGAGGTCCTGCGGGGAGAGGCTCAACCGCCGATGGGACCCTCCGTGCCGACCGAGGACATCGATGTCTTCGTCTCCGGACACACGCACCTACCCTCCCTGTCTGAGCTGGAGAGACCGGACGGGGAGCGCCACGTTATGGTCAACTCCGGGTGCTGGTTGCGCCAGCTCCATCCCGTCTCGCCGCGCCTCAAAGGCCCGCCGGTCTTCGTATCGGAGTTCGTGCTGACTCACGTGCGGGTCTTCGTACAGGACTCCTCCCTGCGCGTTGAGCTCTGGGAACATCCCAAGCCCGCCGAACAGCACCTGACCCGTACCGAACGACTCCTCTCCTGGAACCGCAGGCCACCTCAGCCGCCTGCGGGATCGAAGCCTCGTTTGAGGGCAGCCTCCACCCTGTAGCCGTGCGTCGGTAAGAGGGTTAGGGTAAGGTAAGCTATTGTGGTTGTCTTTAAATCCTAGGAACGAAGAGTTAGGAGTGACCGTGGCTAACAACGAGTTGGACCAGGAGTTCATAGAGCAGCAGAGGCAGCGTTTGCAGGAGATGAAGGCCGAGTTGGAGCGGATGGTACGGGGCCTCGAAGAGGACCAGCAAGACCGGGCCGAGGATGAAGGGGACTTTACGGAACACGATGCCGGGGACCATAGCCAGTCTCTGTTCACCCGGGAGTTGGACGCAACCGTGGAACAGACGATGGAGAAGCGTCTGGAGTCCGTGGAGCGGGCCTTGCAGAAGGTAGAAGAGGGGACCTACGGCATCTGCGAAGAGACCGGCGAGCCTATCCCTCGGGGGAGACTCGAAGCGGTGCCGGAGGCGATCTACACGGTTGAGGCACAGCAGCGGCGGGAGAGGGAACGCCGCCCGCCGGTCTAGATGTCCCGGGCGGTATAATACGGGTATGGAGAGATACCCTCACGGAGACGAGGCCCGGGAGCCTCTGTTCCGCAGCGACGTAGAGACCCGGACAGACGCACCAAGATACGAGCCGATAAGGCCGGAGGGCGGGCTGTGGCGTACGACGAAACGCCTGCTGGCCCCACTTGCGGCGGTCGGTTTCCTTCTCTTCAAGTTCAAGGGGCTCCTGCTCCTCCTGCTTAAGGTGAAGTTCGTCGGGACGGCGCTGACGATGTTGTTGAGTGTCGGGGCCTATGCGCTGCTCTTTCCGGTGTGGTTCGCAGTCGGGTTCGTGGTCCTGATCTGGGTCCACGAGATGGGCCACGTCTTGCAGCTCAAAAGGGAAGGCATCAAGGCCTCGGCGCCGATGTTCATCCCATTCCTCGGGGCTTTCGTGGCGATGAAGGAGATGCCGAAGAACGCGCTCGCCGAGGCGCGGGTGGGACTCGCGGGACCGGTGCTGGGGACTCTGGGGGCTCTCGGGGCTCTGGGGATCTACGCCGGTACCGGTAACCTGCTCTTCTTGGGGCTCGCCTACGTGGGGTTCTTTCTCAACCTGTTCAACATGCTGCCGATGCTGCCGCTCGACGGTGGCAGGGCGGTCGGGGCGATGTCTCCGGTGTTCTGGCTGGTGGGGATGCTGATGACCGTGGCTCTGTTGGTCTTCCAACCGAACCTCATCGTGTTGCTGATCGCGTTGTTCGGGGGGATGGAGCTGTGGCGGCGCTGGAAGATGCGCAACACGCCCGAGGGACAGGCGTACAACGAGATCGAGACGCGGCACCGGGTCGCGGTTGGCCTCGTTTACTTCGGGCTCATTGCGGTGCTGGCTTTGCTCATGGCCGTTACCTTCGTGCCCAACCCCGGCGGCGCTACCCCCATCTTCGCTTGAGGACGATCCTCTACACAGGCAAGGGTGGCGTCGGGAAGACGAGTGTGGCGGCGGCCACGGCGCTCAAGGCGGCGAAGGCCGGTAAGAAGGTGCTGGTCATGAGTACGGACCCCGCGCACTCGCTCTCGGACGCGTTCGATGCAGAGGTCGGGCCGGAGCCTAAAGAGATGGCTACCGGGCTCTTCGCGCAGGAGATGGATCAGGGGGCCATGCTGGAGGAGTACTGGGCGGAGATCCGGGAGTACATGACCGCCCTCTACGAGTGGCAGGGGACCGACTCTCTGACGGCCGAAGAGCTTGCGATGCTGCCGGGAATGGACGAGCTGTTCGGGTTGTTGATGGTGCGCCGGCACCACGACGAGGGGCTCTACGACGCCCTGATCCTGGACGCGGCGCCTACCGGGGAGACGTTGAGGCTCCTGAGCCTGCCCGAGCAGATCAGCTGGTACGTAGAGAAGATCTTCCCGGTGCAGCGGCGGGCGGCGAAGGTAGTGCGCCCCTTTGCGAGGAGGGCGAGGGTGAGCTCGCTGCCGCCGCTCCCCGAGGACAGCTTCTTCGGGGCGCTGCAACGGCTCTACGAGGCGATCATGGGGGTAGAGGAGATCCTCACGGACCGCGAGAACGCTTCGGTACGCCTGGTCGCCAACGCGGAGAAGATGGTGATCGCCGAGGCGAGACGCGCGTACACGTACCTGAACCTCTACGACTACCCGGTGGACGCAGTCGTCGTGAACCGTCTCCTGCCGGACGAGGTCTCGGACCCCTTCTTCGATGGGTGGCGGGAGGCACAGAAGAGGCACCTCGAGTCCATAGAGGAGTCGTTCTCGCCGGTCCCGATCTTTACGGCCCGGCTCTTCGAGCGGGAGATGTTCGGCCTGGAGGCCCTGGAGAGGCTCGGCGAGGACGTCTTCGGGGACGAGGACGCGCTGCGCGTCTTCTTCCGGGGGACGGCGCATGAGATCGTCAAGAGCAACGGAGGGTACGAGGTGGTGATGAACCTGCCACTGGCCGAGAAGGGTAGCCTGGACCTCTCGAAGAAGGGCGCGGAGCTCCTGATAAGGGTCGGGAACTACAGACGCAACGTCCTGCTGCCAGACTCGATGGTGCGCCTGCGGGCGGCGGGGGCGAAGATGGAGGGCGACAGGCTCCGGGTGAGGTTGAGTGATGATGGAGCCTGAGCGCGGTAGCGGACGCCGATCGTTGCTGGGGGTCGTGGCCTACGTGCTGGTACCGGGCGAGCGCCGGCGACGGGCGGCTGGACACTTTCGGCGGGCGGGTCTGGAGGTCTTGCGGGGTACACGCGAGCTTGCGAGGCCGGAGAAGACGCCCGAAGAGGGACCGGCGCGCCGGGAGCGCATAGATATAGAGTAGGTTCCGGGACCCGCTACGTTTGGATCGTAGGGTCACCGGTAGTAAGATATTCCAATAGTCTCTAGTAACTTTTATAAGCACCAGTGGGAGTGACGCATGGTGGATAACGGTCAGTCAACCGGAACCTTCCGGGTAAAGAGCGGGATGGCCCAGATGCTCAAGGGCGGGGTCATCATGGACGTGGTCGACGCCGAGCAGGCAAAGATAGCCGAGGAGGCGGGGGCCGTCGCGGTGATGGCGCTGGAGCGGGTGCCTGCGGACATCCGGGCTCAGGGCGGGGTCGCACGGATGAGCGACCCGGAGATGATCCAGGGTATACAAGAGGCTGTCAGCATTCCCGTGATGGCGAAGGCCCGCATCGGCCACTTCGTCGAGGCGCAGGTTCTGGAGGCGCTGGAGGTGGATTACATCGACGAGTCGGAGGTCCTCACGCCTGCGGACGAGGCGCACCATATAGACAAGGCGGTCTTCGAGGTGCCGTTCGTGTGCGGGGCGACGAACCTCGGGGAGGCGTTGCGCAGGATCGGCGAGGGGGCGGCGATGATCCGCTCCAAGGGTGAGGCCGGGACCGGCAACGTCGTCGAGGCGGTGCGGCACATGCGGGCTATTGTCGGCGGCATCCGCAGGCTCGGGGTGCTCGACCACGAGGAGTTGATGACGGAGGCGAAGAACCTCCAGGCGCCCTACGAGTTGGTGCGGTGGGTGGCGGAGAACGGACGACTGCCGGTCGTGCTGTTTACGGCTGGCGGTATCGCTACGCCGGCTGATGCGGCGCTAATGATGCAGCTCGGGGCGGATGGGGTGTTCGTAGGCTCTGGTATCTTCAAGAGCGGGGACCCGGTCTCGCGGGCGGTGGCCATCGTAAAGGCAACGACAAACTTCAAGGACCCGAAAGCCGTCGCGGAGGCGAGCCGGGGGCTCGGCGAGGCGATGGTCGGCCGGGAGATGGGCGACCTTTCGGAGGGGGAGAAGCTCGCGGCGCGTGGCTGGTAACGGCGAGAGAAGGGTAACGGCTCGGAGGTCCGACCGGGAGGACGAGGGGCCGAAGAGGGTCGGGGTGCTCGCGCTGCAGGGAGACGTGCGGGAGCACGTCGAGATCCTGCGGAGGCTCGGGGTCGAGCCGGTCGAGGTGCGGGACGTTGAGGATCTGGAGGGGCTTGCAGGGTTGATCGTGCCTGGCGGAGAGTCGACGACCATCGGGAAGATAATGGTCGAGTCGGGTCTTCTGGACGGTATACGAAGCTTCTTCTACAAGGGCGGGCCGGTTTGGGGGACGTGCGCGGGGATGGTGCTCGCGGCGTCGGCGACGACTGGGCAGAGGCAGCCGTTGCTCGGCCTGATGAACGCGCTCGTCGACCGGAATGGGTTCGGGCGGCAGGTCTATTCGTTCGAGAAGGACCTGGAGATAGAGGGCTTCGAGAAGCCCTTTACCGGGATATTCATACGGGCGCCATTCTTCGAGGACGTCGGTCCCGGGGTAGAGGTGATCGGTAAGGTTGGGGATAGGATCGTCGCGGCGAAGGGGGAGAACATCCTGGTTACGGCGTTCCATCCCGAGCTGACGGACGATCACAGGTTTCACGAGTATTTTCTAAGGGAGGTATGCGGACTATGAGCGGACACTCCAAGTGGTCTACGATCAAGCGGAAGAAGGGCGCCGCAGACGCGAAGCGCGGCGCGCTCTTCGGCAAGCTCTCGAAGGCTATAACCATCGCGGCTCGCGAGGGCGGGGGCGACCCGGAGATGAACCCGGCGTTGGGGCTGGCGGTCTCGAAGGCTAAAGAAGGCAACATGCCCAACGACAACATTCAGCGAGCGATAGACAAGGGCACGGGCGCCGGCGCGGACGCGGCGACTATCGAGAGGATCACCTACGAGGGCTACGCGCCGGGCGGCGTTGCGGTCCTGGTCGAGGTGTTGACGGACAACCGCAACAGGGCGGCGTCTGACGTGCGGTACATCTTCTCCAAGAACGGCGGCAAGCTCGGGACGAGCGGGTCGGTCTCGTACCTCTTCGAGAGGAAGGGCGTGGTCCTCATCCCCAAGAACGAGGTGGACGAGGACGAGCTGATGGAGCTGGCGCTCGAGGCCGGGGCGGAGGACGTCGAGGTCTCGGAGAGTGACTACCGGGTGGTAACCGCGCCGGAGGACTTCGCGACGGTGCGCGAGAGCCTCAAGGAGGCCGGTATAGCGTTCGAGAACGCGGAGATCACCATGCAGCCCCAGAACAGCATCGACCTCGATGCCTCGACCGCAAAGCAGACCCTGCGCCTGATGGACGCCCTGGAAGACAACGACGATGTTCAGGAGGTCTACGCGAACTTCGACATCTCGGATGAAGTGATGTCTGTTGTCGTTGACGAAACCGTGAAGCGGTAGTCAGCCGCATGACATAGCGGCTACCAAACGTCCGTCCCGTCTCGTAATAAGGTGGGGTAGGCTCTTTGCTTATTCGAGCACGAAGTCAAGACCAAAACAGGTTGTGCTTCAAGCCGTGAGGGGCTATGTTCCCGGCTTTACTGGTTATCCACGGCTCTATCAAGAATCAATGAAAATGGGCTCTGACGAAGTAATCCGTACCCGACGAGCATATTCTCAAGCGCTCGTATCTCTCCATATCGTCGTGTAAATAGTGATCTTGGTTCATAGGTCTGCTACGGTCACGGGCGAACTTCTCCCGATGAGAACCCCGGTGTCTGAGGGGTGGGTCGCGTCTGGAGAGGATTCGGCTTTTGCTGGCCACCTTGTTGGAGCCGCCGGGGCTTCGCTGATCCGTTCGCCCGTTTGGAACGCCGCGACGGTCGGCATCTTCCTGTTCGTCATCGCCCTGTTCTTGGGGTGATCGCGAACGTTCCGTGGGTCGAAGTTAGAAGACACCCTCGTACGTCAGACACACTTTAGTCCGATACCGCTCAGAAGCTAGAGTGAAGCGACATTCGGTGTTAAAGCTTTGTTAAACTGCTCTGCTTATGGAACTTGAGAGCAGGAGGCCGAAAACGCGAAGATCTCCCCTCTTGAGCAACCGGGACTGGGTATACCTTCTAAGCCTCCTTATACCTTTCGTCGCTTATGATCTGGCCCTGAAGGGCTATCTCGTGGTCTCGTGGCCAAAAGACTTGGGACTTGCGGAGAGCCTCAAGCTGATGAGGTCGGACCTGCTGTTCTCCCTCGGGTACGCCTTGTTCTGGATTGGTCTGTTCGCGGCGGCGCGAAAAGGGCTCTTGCGTCTCATCGTCGTCGGGCTCTTCCATGCAGTGACGATCTTTACCGCCCTGATCTCGACGGTCGCCTACCAGTACTTCATGGTCACGGGCTCGACGCTCGACTCCAACTTTATGCTCTTCTCGCTCTCCTCCCCTCAGGGCCTGGGTGATGTGATGGCGAGCGAGGTTTCCCCGGGTATTATGGCCCTGATCTTCTTGGTCCTTGCCTACGCTCTTCTTGGCCCCTGGCTGCTAACGAGGGTCCTCGATCGGGGCCGTTCACCTGACGTCCACACTCGGTTCCCAGAGACTCCCTGGCTCCATCTTGCCGGCGTGGGGCTTGTAGTGTTTGCGCTGTTCTCGCTCTCGCTGCTGCCCGGCGGTAGCGGCGGCATAGCAAGACCCGGCAAGTCCTTCTCTCTGGATGCCTTCGTCAACGTGGCGACAACGGCGGCGGAGGCTGCCGACAACGAGTCGTTCTCCGGGGTGGCCGATGTTCCTCCCGCGGATGCGAGACTGGTGCCTGCCGATGGGTCCGAGCAACGCCGCAACGTCGTTCTGGTACACCTCGAATCCACTCGCGCCCAGTCCGTCACGCCGTATAACGAAGATCTCGAGACGACCCCCTTTCTAAATGAGTTGGCGAAGGAGAGCCTGCTGGCGGAGCGGGCCTACGCAGTCGTGCCTCATACTACAAACGCCATGGGCGCGTCCAACTGCGGCATTGACCCTCCGCTAAACCCCTGGCAGACCTCGTCGCTGGGGGACAGGGTGCTCTCCCCCTGCATGGCTGGCCTCCTCGCCGAGCAGGGGTACGACACGGCCTGGTTCACGTCGTCTACCTCGACCTTCGAGATCGAGCGGCTCCCGGAGCTCGTGAAGAACCTGGGCTACGAGGAGTTCTACCCGGTCGAGACCATGGACACGGAAGGGTTCGAGCAGGCGAACTACTTCGGTTACGAGGACGACGTGATGCTGGAGCCGAGCCGGAAGTGGCTCGAAGAGCACAAAGACGAGCCTTTCCTGGTCTCCTACGAGACGATCACACCTCACCACCAGTACCTTGCCCCCAAGCAAAGCTATGGGCGCGAGGAGTTCGACGAGAATGACCAGGTCAATCGCTACCAGAACAGCGTCCGCTACCAGGACTTCTTTCTCAAGAACCTCTTCGAGCAGTACAAGGAGCTTGGGCTCTACGAGGATACGGTGTTCGTCCTCTACGGCGACCACGGCCAGGGCTTCGGCGAGCACGGCCGTTTCCAGCACGACAACACGATCTATGAGGAGGGCATCAAGATACCGCTGCTCGTCCACGACCCCAGGCGCTTCGAAGATGGTGCTCGCATCACGGCCCCGGTAAGCCAACTCGACATCCTCCCAACCGTCGCCGACCTGCTAGGTTACGAGATCGAGGGTGGAGCCTACAAGGGCAGCTCGCTCCTCGACCTGCTCCCCGAGGACCGCACTATTATGTCCAGCTGCTGGAGCGAGAGCGGGTGCCTGGCGAGCATAAAGGGAACGGAGAAATACGTCTACCATTTCGACGATGCCCCCGACGAGTTCTTCGACCTCTCTGAAGACCCGCTGGAGAAGCGCAACCTCGCCGCGGCGCACCCCGAAGAGGTGGAGGCGCGCCGAGCCGAGCTTCTCGAGTGGCGGGCAAGGGTGAACGCCATGTACGGCTCGCGCTAGTCCGGGTAGTCCCTTCGCGTAACGCCTCTCCTCGTTCCTGCCGAGATCAAAGATCTGCCCTCAGCCTTCCCAAGATACAGGTGCCCTCACATAAGGTCGATTGGAGAGGGATTTACTCCCGGTATCCGGGGTGTTCTCTACCGGGGGTGGGTTTCTATTCCGCTTCGTCTATCGTTGCCACCGATGTCGCCCTGAAAACGAGGATCTTACCCCGCTCGGGGTAGTCTACGAACTCGACGTCGCCGGTGAGGGCTACTTGCTCGTTCGCTAACTCTTCAACATCCTGGACTCTTGACACATCGACCTCAACCTCCAGGATGTAGCCGGTGTGTTCGCCAGCCTCGGTAACTTCTCGAAGCTGTCCTTCCAGATAAGCCATCTCTCTCGTCCTTTCGAGTCGTTGAAGAGGACATGGTACTGGAATTGAGGACAATTGAGGGCCTCGCCTTCCATTCCAGGCACAGGGGGTGCTCCTGGAGATGCGATCCGAGCTGTGTCGAACCTGCTGCTCAAGGAACGACCTCCCCCTGATAGAGACCTGATTTAATGAGTTAATTCCGACTACAGGGAGAATCGACCGTAGGGCAGAACATCGAGGATAAGTGGATCGAAGTAGAGGGCCTGCGCATCCATTATTTGATGACAGGGGAGCAGAACGCTCCCGTTCTTCTACTCCACGGTGGAGGCTTCGATTCCGCTCTCTTTCGTACGGCCCGAGCATCGGCCCCATTTCCCGACACCACAAGGTGATTGTCCCTGATTGGCCGGGGTATGGGGAGAGCGACAAGCCGAAGATGAGGTACAGCACCGAGTACTACGTCCTGTTCTTGGGCCGCCTGATAGACACTTTGGGTTTGGAGAAGGTTAGCCTCGTCGGCACCTCCCTGGGCGGAGCGATCTCCCTGGGGTTCAGCCTCGAAAACCCCCAGAGGGTCGAAAAACTCGTCCTGGTGGACGGCCACGGCCTGGGAAGGGAGATCTCCTGGCGGGTAATGTCGTACATCATGGTACGGTCGCCGCTCCTCAACAGACTGGTGTGGGCAGCCTTACGCCGCAGTCGCGGGATGGTGGAGTGGAGCTTGCAGTCCATTTTTTATGATCCCCCGGACCGTTACGGCGAGCCTCGTGGACAAAGTCTATCGACTGGTGAAGAGACCGGGAGTGGGAAGAGCCTGGAGGTCCTGGCAGAGAGACGAGATCGAGTGGAGCGGCCTTCGCACCAACTTCGTTGATAGGCTTCACGAGGTAGCGATGCCGACGCTCATCCTCCACGGTGCGGAAGATAAGTACATACCTGTATCGTGGGCACGAAGAGCACATTCGTTGATCGAAGACTCCGAGTTGCTCGTTCTCCCCCAATGTGGCCATTGGCTCACGCTAGAAAAACCAGGGGAGTTCGATAGCGCGGTGTCGGAGTTCTTGGCAAGAAGGTGAGAGCGAGGGGGATCACTGGCCTCGTGGAGGTGCCCCGCCAGGAGGAGCTGGAGCGTGTCGAGGAGCATAGGGGACACGGTTTGATGTTACGAGAGCTACAGACCCTTCGCCTGAAGGAGCAGGGCCACGGCGAAACAGGAACCGGGCACGCGAAGGTGCATTGCGCTAAACGGAACCGGTAAGGTCATGGCCGAGGTTGCGGGGTAGTTTTCGGCACCGGTTCTTCCGGACTGCTCTCGACAATGGGTTTGAAGGTTCTATGTGAGGGGTAGAAACGCGGGTAGCAAGGTACCCGAACAGGGAAGGAGTGGCATCCAGCGATATGTCTGGTGGAATAGGGAAAGAGGTCAAGGGGGCCGTAAAGAAGGCCGCGTCAGAGAAGAAGGGCTCTAGCAGCGGATCGAGCGGTAAGAAGGGCTCGAGCAGCGGATCGAGTGGCAAGAAAGGCTCGAGCTCTGGAGGCTCGGGAGCCGATAAGGCCAAGAAGGCGGCGAAAGAGCTTTTGAAGTAGTAGCAGATGTCGCTGGCGGTCGGGGTCTTTACGTGGACCCCGACCGTTTTTCTGTGTTCGTCTTTCAACCGGCGGGAGCCATCTCGATTTGAAGCTCGGTATCGTTACGGATTCGCACCTCGGCCCCGGCGGGACGAGGGTCGGGGCGTGGCACAGCGAGTACTATATGTCCGATACCATTACGGCCTTCCGGTACGCGTTGCAGAGGTGCGTCGAGGAGGGCGTGGACGGGGTGGTGCTGCTCGGGGACATCTCGAACTCCGGGGACGGCTGGTCCGTCGAGACGGGGGTGAGGCTGGCGGCGCGGGCCGGGCTTCCGGTGTGGGTGGTCTCGGGGAACCATGACTGCTTCGAACGGGTGGAGGCCGTGAGGGAGGCGGTGCGCCGGGTCGGGGCGAGGAACGTGCGGCTCGCAACGTCCGAGGGCGCGATGGTCGAGGGAGTGAGGGCCGCGGGCGTCTCGATCGCGATGGACGATGCCTGGGTGTCGCGCGCGGATGGGAGGCCGGACGTATCCTGGTGGGGGGACGAGCCTGTCGTGTGGCTCACTCACTACCCCTTGATCTCCTTCGAGGAGACGACCCGGGAGGCGGGTCTGTTGTACGGTGACGAACTCGCGGACCGGGGGGAGGTCTTGCAACCGCTGGTCGAGCGGCCTCAGCCGACGGTCGTAGTCAGTGGCCACGTACACCTGCGCGTGGATAGCGTGGCGGGGCCTGTGCTCCAGCTCGCGTGCGCGTCGCTCGTCGAGCCGCCGTTCGAGGTTACTTTTCTCGACGTCGAGCCGGGGGAGAGGCAGGTCTCGGTCCGCGTGGAGAACGTGGCGCTCGTCCCATCGCTCACCGTCCGTGCCCCGACCTTCGCGCCCCCAAAGCGGGAGTGGGTCTTCGAGGCGGGGGAGTGGCGTACTGGAAGCTAGGTCTCTTCGGCGAGGACCTCTTCGGCCCAGCTCAGAGCTGCGTTAGTGGCAGGGAAGCCGATGGTTGTGAGGGAGAGAACTATGGCGTGCAGTATCTCCTCTTCAGAGGCGCCTACCCCGAGTAGCTTGCGGACGTGGGAGCGGACGGCGCCCTCGGACTCCGCGCCGACGGCTATCCCGAGCTTTACGAGGCGCCGCTCCTTCTCGTTTAGAGGACCGGCTTCGTGCTCGGCGGCGCCCAAAGCGTCGAAAGCCTCTTTAACGGCCGGGTAGCGGCGTCTGAACTGCTGGAAGACCTCCGGTAGATAGTCCGTCATGCTCTCTCCTCCAGGATGTAGCTGGCCAGCTTTTTGGGGTAGTAGCCTCTCTCCGGCAAAGTACCATATATTGATAGCGGTGCAGAGCTTGCGGAGACGGGGTAACCTCTTCGGTATGGCGGTGAACATGATGGACCGGCGCGGGGGCAGGATCATACTCGGGATAGACCCGGGGACGGCGACGATGGGGTGGGGCGTCATACGGCAGGAGGGCAATCGCCTCCACTACGTGCAGCACGGGGCGATCACGACGCCCTCCACCTGGGAGATGCCGCGCCGGCTGGGGCGGCTCTTCGATGGGGTGACGGAGCTCGTCAAAGGGTACCGGCCTGAGACGGTGGCGATCGAGGAGCTATTCTTTAATACGAACGTGACCACGGGGATCACGGTGGGCCAGGCCCGGGGGGTGGCGATGCTAGCGGCGTACAGGGCGGGGATAGAGGTCGCCGAGTACACGCCCTTGCAGGTCAAGCAGGCGATCACCTCCTACGGGCGGGCGGAGAAGCGGCAGGTGCAGGAGATGGTCAAGACGCTCTTGAACCTGCGCGAGATCCCACGCCCCGACGATGCCGCCGACGGGCTTGCAATCGCCATCTGTCACGCTTTCTCGGCCGGGATGGGGAGGCAGCGCGGCAAGGTGGGGGTGGGGAAATAGCGTGTCGTGCGGGATAATTAGCCGATGATACACAGGCTGCGCGGACAACTGGTCGAGAAGGATGCGGAGGGCGTCGTGGTGGATGTCGGGGGTGTGGGCTACCGGGCATCGGCGTCGACGTCGAGCCTGCGGGCGCTGCCGCCCATCGGAGAGGAGTGCGTGCTCCACACCCGGATGGTGGTGCGGGAGGACGCGATGCTCCTGTTCGGGTTCGCGGATAGAGGGGAGCGGGCGGCGTTCGACTCGCTCACGGCGGTAAGCAAGGTCGGGCCGAAGCTGGCCCTGGCTATACTCTCCGCGATGAACCCGCGGGAGGTTGCCGAGGCGGTCGGGCGCGGCGACGTGGTCAAGCTCGCGTCGGTGCCGGGGCTCGGGAGGAAGACCGCGGAGCGGCTGATCCTGGAGCTGCGAGGGAAGAACCTGGCGGCTCTGGACCCCGGCATCTCCGGCGGCGACGTTGGGGGGCCGTACGTCGAGGCGCGGGAGGGGCTGACCGCTCTAGGGTACTCGCTTGAGGAGGCGGAGCACGCCCTCAAGCAGGTGCCGCCGCAGGACACGGTGCAGAGGTACATGAAGGAGGCGTTGCGACGGATGAGGAGCGGGCGTTGAGCTCCGAGGACCGTGGCGGGAACAGGCGTCCGGCTTCCGGGCCGGGTGAGGACTGGAACGACGGCATGGAGGAGATGGACGACTTCACGGTGCGTGGCGGGGATGCGGCGCACGAAGACATTACGGGGGCGGCGAACACGGAGCGGCCGCTCGACCCCATGGAGGATGCGGAGGGCGACGAGCCCACGCTGAGGCCACGCTCGCTCGACGAGTTCATCGGGCAGGAGGCGCTCAAGGAGAACTTGAGGATCTTTGTGGAGGCGGCGAAGCGGCGGGGGGAGGCGCTGGATCACATGCTGCTCGCGGGGCCGCCGGGGCTTGGGAAGACCTCGCTGTGCCGGATACTCGCGACGGAGATGGGGGTGGACATCTCGGTCACCAGCGGGCCGAGCCTGGAGCGGGCGGGGGACATGGCGGCGATCCTCACCTCGCTCGAAGAGGGGGACTTCCTTTTTATAGATGAGATCCACCGCCTCAACAGGCAGATCGAGGAGGTCCTCTATCCGGCGATGGAGGACTTCGCGATGGACATCGTGCTCGGCCAGGGTCCGTCCGCCCGTACGATCCGGATGGACGTGCCGCCCTTTACACTGGTCGGCGCCACGACGCGCACCGGCCTTATGACGAAGCCGCTGCTCGACAGGTTCGGCTTCAACGCCCGGCTCGACTACTACGCGCCGGAGGACCTGAAGAAGATCGTGGTCCGAAACGCGAGCATCCTGAAGATTCCCGTGACCGACGCGGGCGCGCACGAGCTCTCGACCCGCAGCCGCGGCACCCCACGCATCGCCAACCGCCTCTTGAGGCGCGTGCGCGACTACGCGGAGGTCGTCGGCGACGGGACCATAGACGAGGAGACGGCGAAGGCGGCCCTGGCGATGCAGGGGGTGGACGGCCTCGGGCTCGACCCGATAGACCGGGAGTACCTCGGCCTTATCATCCGCAAGTTCGACGGCGGCCCTGTCGGTGTCGGTACGATCTCCGTCGCTCTAGGCGAGGCGCGCGACACGGTCGAGGACGTCTACGAGCCGTACCTGTTGCAGAGCGGCCTTATACAGCGCACGAGCCGCGGTCGTGTGGCGACCAACCGGGCCTACGATCACCTCGGCGTCCCGTTACCGGGCTAGCCTCCGCAAGCCCGCACGTCCGGCCGCGAATGCCGCGTCCGGTACGGGGATGGGATCAACTGTCTCCGGTCCGCAACGCCTCCATGTCCCAGCCTGCCGTCCTTGCGCCCGCCTCGTAGGCGCTCTGGAGGAACTCCAGCAGGGTCTCCCTGGGGGAGCCGCTGTTGCGGACCTCCTCGTACGTCAGGAGCGCCGTGCCTCCCTCCTGCCAGGAAGCCGCCGGCGGGAGGAGGGGTTGCTCGGTCAGGCCCTCGGGCTCGGGCGCGGTGTAGGAGTAGAAGGCAGGCTCGCGCAAGTTGCTGTCTCCGGGCCAGAACCCGAAGGATATAACCTCGTGCGAGTAGGCCTCGCGCGTGACCGGGTCCGTGTCTTCCGGCAGGGAGACTCGTTTGTCGGAGAAGCGCGTGACCGCGAGGTCGAAGCTGTGCCAGAAGAGCTGGACCGGGCTGGTCTTGCCGTTGAAGCGTCCGGCGAACTCCTCGAAGACCTGGTCCACCTGCACCAGAGCGCGGTGGAAGCGTCTGACGTACTCACCATTGCAGGTGCAATGGTAGGTATTGTTGTCCAGGGTGTGCTCGTCGTCGAGGTCGAAGGGGTTGGTGTTTATGGAGACGTCTATTCCAAGCGACCCGAGCCCCTCGAAGAGCCTCCGGTAGAACTCCGCTACCGGCAGGTCGTCCAGGGCGAAAGAGAACGCGCCGCCCTCGCTGGTGGTCGCGACCAGCCTGTTCTCGATCAGGTCCAGGGAGATGTCGAAGGTTATCGGGCCGTAGGGTATGGGGCCGGTGGTGAGACCACGGGTGGTGACGTAGAGCGTTACGTGCCACCAGTGGTTCCTGTACGGCGAGCATTCCATCCGCACCTTGCCAACTATCTGGCAGTAGCGGTGCAGGGTCTCCTTGGTATCCTCCCACTCCCCGAGAGGGAGCGGCGGAAACATTGGCGTTGCGTGGGGAGATGCCACGAGCCTCCTTTCCTCGCGTGCCCTTGCGAGACTAACATCGTCCCGCGACAGGATACCCTACCGGAGGCGGCGCATGGCCGCGAGGCCCTTCCGCTGGTAGCATCGTCTGCGTGATGAGGCTGACCCCGCAGGAGTTTGCGAAGAAGTGGGAGGTTGCCGCGCTCTCGGAGCGTTCTTCGTACCAGCAGCACTTCCTGGACCTCTGCGCGATGCTGGGGCAGCCCACGCCCGCCGAGCTCGACCCAACGGGCGAGTTCTACACCTTCGAGAAGGGGGTCGAGAAGACGGGAGGGGGGAAAGGCTTCGCGGACGTGTGGTACCGGGGCCGCTTCGCCATCGAGTACAAGGGCAAGCACAAGGACCTCACCGCGGCCTACAGGCAGCTCTTGCAGTACCGGGAGTCGCTTGAGAGCCCGCCGCTGCTGGTGGTGACGGACCTGGATCGGTTCGAGGTCCATACGAACTTCACCGGCACGGTCCCCCACGTCTACCGCTTCACCAACCGGGAGCTGCCCGAGCCGGAGAACCTGCGCGTCCTGCGGGCGATGTTCGAGGAGCCGTACTCACTCCAGCCGACCCGCACGGTCGAGAGCGTGACCGAGGAGGCGGCCCGCAAGTTCGCCCAACTCGCCGACGGGTTGCGAGACCGGGGAGTCGAGCCGCACGAGGCGGCCCACTTCCTGAACAAGCTCCTCTTCTGTCTCTTCGCCGAGGATATCGGGCTGTTGCCGAAGGAACTCTTTACCGAGGTCGTCGAGGGGACGAAGGGGGACCCGGCCCTGTTCGCCCGGTACTTGCGAGACCTCTTCGTCGCCATGCGCGACGGGGGCAACTTCCTGCTCAAGCAGATACCGCGCTTCAACGGCGGGCTCTACGCCGACGGCGACGTGGTGCCGCTCACGGGCGGGGAGCTCAAGGTCCTCGCGCAGACGGCGCGGCTCGACTGGGGGGCGGTGGAACCGGCGATCTTCGGGACGCTCTTCGAGCGGTCGCTAGATCCGGCCCAGCGAGCGCGACTGGGGGCGCACTACACGAGCCGCGAGGACATCCTGAGGGTCGTCGAGCCGGTCCTGATGGCCCCGTTGCGGCGCGAGTGGGAGGAGGTGCGGGACCGGGCGGAAGGAGAGGCGGAGAGAGCGCGCACCCTCTCGGGCACGAAGGCGGCGAACGCCCTGCGGCGGGCCGAGTCGCTGCTCGTGAGCTTTGCGGAGAGGCTGCGGGGGGTGCGGGTGCTCGACCCGGCGTGCGGGTCGGGTAACTTCCTCTACGTCAGCCTCAAGGAGCTGCTAGACCTTGAGAAGGAGGTCTCGACCTTCGCGGGGACCATCGGGCTCACGCCCTTCTTCCCGGAGGTCAGCCCTGAACAGCTCCACGGCATAGAGACCAGCCCCTACGCTCACGAGCTCGCCCAGGTTGCCGTCTGGATCGGCTACCTCCAGTGGATGCACGACAACGGCTTCGGCACCCGCAAGGAGCCAATCCTCGGAGCCATGACCAACATCAAGGAGATGGACGCCCTCATGGTCCGCGAAAACGGCGAGCTACGGGAACCCGAGTGGCCCGAGGCGGATGTAATCGTCGGCAACCCGCCGTTCCTGGGTGATCGGCGAATGCGTATCGAGTTGGGACACGAGTACGTGGAGGACTTGCGGCGGCAGTACGAGAGACGAGTTCCTGGCGGGGCGGATCTCGTGACCTACTGGTTCGAGCGTGCTCGGGAGATGATCGCTGAGAGCCGAGCGAAGCGGGCGGGTCTGCTGGCAACGAACTCGATAAGGGGCGGCGCCAACCGCCGCGTTCTGCAAAGGATTGGTGAGACGGGCGGAATCTTCTTCGCCGAGTCGGATCGGCCCTGGATTCTGAACGGCGCGGCGGTGCGTGTCTCGATGGTGGGGTTCGATGACGGCCAAGAAACAACGAAGACGCTCGATGGTGTGCCGGTGGAGCTCATCAACTCCGACCTGACGGGCGACCTGGATCTTACGATCGCCGCCAAGCTGCCCAAGAACGCTGGCATCGCTTTCTACGGGACGGTGAAGATAGGTCCGTTCAACATCGAGAAGGCGGTGGCCGAGGAGATGCTTGACGCCGTCGGAAACCCGAACGGGCGGCCGAACGAGGACGTCGTGAAGCCCTGGGCGAACGCTATGGACATCACCAGGAGGCCCCGCAATATGTGGGCCATAGACTTCGGTATAGATATGCCGCTCGAGGAGGCCGCCCTGTACGAGAAACCTTTCGAGTACGTGCGGGAGCACGTGAAACCCATGCGCGACGGGGTGCGGAGGAAGAAGTATCGAGAGGTGTGGTGGCTCTTCGGGGAGCCGGGCACCGGATTGCGGCGAGCACTGGCCTCGCTCGATCGTTACATCGCGACCCCAACTGTGGCGAAGCATCGTCTGTTCGTCTGGGTGGAGCGAAGGACGGTACCAGACCATCAGCTTACTGTGTTCGCACGTGACGACGATTACTTCTTCGGTGTCCTCCACTCCCGGGCCCACGAGCTTTGGGCACTCAGGATGGGAACCTCGCTTGAGGACCGACCTCGCTACACGCCGACCTCGACGTTCGCCACTTTTCCCTTCCCCTGGCCGCCTGGCGAGGAGTCGGAGGAGGACTTAAGAGTTGAGGCTATAGCCGAAGCCGCGAAGCGCCTGGACGAGCTGCGCTGCAACTGGCTGGACCCGGAGGGGGCGAGCGCGGTGGAGCTGAAGAAGCGGACGCTGACGAACCTGTACAACCAGCGTCCTACGTGGCTGGCGAACGCCCACGCCCGGCTCGACGCGGCGGTCTACGCAGCCTACGGGTGGGCTGAAGACCTTGCAGACGAGGAGGTCTTGAAGGACCTGCTCGCGTTGAACCTGGAGAGATCTGAGAGAGATACCGGGTAGCGAGAGCCTGGTATACCGAAGTACCCAGAGAGACAGGGCCTGAATAGCTCCGGCCCCGATCTATAGTCGCTGTCTCTCACGGGAGAGAGTATGCTGGTCTGCTACAGTGGTTTGCAGAGCACTTGACCCGCAACGCTATAGACACATTAGCGTTTGCGCAGGAGACTTCTTGATGAGAAGCACGCACCGACGGTGGGAGTGGGTCAACAACATTGCACCGTTATTTTCACCGGATTGCCGCTAAGAGGTCTTCTCGGAACCTAGCTTCCGGTGTGCGGTCTACTGGGAAACTGAGCTTCCGGTGTGACGTTCTCGGCTACGCGCTTACCTCACACGTGAGGGCTGCCCTGCCGATGCCCCCCTCTCTGACCAGAGCGCGTGTCCCAACCAGATCAAGCCAGCGCTAAAGATCGTAAATCCGATGTATATACCCCACGCCGTTTGCTCTTCCTCGCTGGAGAAGGCTCCGGTGAGTATATCGATCGCGAGCGCCAACGGAAGCCCGAGGGTGAGCAACAGGGCAGCCCCGCGCGGGAATACACCTGCCCTGGCCGTGGCAATGCCAAAGAGGATGATTCCTACCAAGAGCGTGAAAAAGCCCCCTGCGAGAAACAGCAGTGGGACCGCGCTTTCGTCCGGATCAAACCCGAAGAAAGTCTCCGACACGCCCACAACAGCGAACAGCACGACGAGGATGGCTGCGCCTATCAGAGCCATGGAGAAGCCTATCCGCCCCAGTAGCCCGGAGCGTCCCGCTTGCTGAGCCTGAAGTCCGGGCAGCGCCACCAACAAGAGTAGAAATACTAGGGTGATCAGGTAGAAGAAGCCGTCAGCAACAAACTCTGAGAGCAAGAAGGTCACGATCAGGAGCGCCCCAGCCGCCATAGCAGCCGGCCCGCTCCACCGAACTAAGTTCGCTGCCATAAGGTCCTCCTATCCCAAAGGGTGGGGCGATGTTAGGCCCACCTATTTAATGTACTTCGACAATGACCGCGAGGAACGAAGATGTCAAGGCCTAAGAGGAGAGCATGCGCCTAGAGTTAGGTGGCCGGTTGCCCTTATTCACCCAGTTTCCGACAAGAGGTCTCTTCTCGAAAACTCCAAAGTTGAGAGGGTATAAGAGAAGGCTGGGGTCCTTCAGTGCTCTGGGCTCGGCAATTCATAACATGCTCATAGAGTGAACTAAGCACACGTAGCATCCGTATGATCGTATGGTTAGTTGATGTGTAATGGGCCGGGACCCTGGCCTCTAAGGAGTGCAAATGGGGAACTTGTTCGAGAGATTCGACCGGCTGGACACTACTCTCAACCGCTGGCTGGTCGCAAACAGCATCACGATACTACGTATAAGCTTGGGTCTCGTTTTCCTTGTGTTCGGTGCGCTCAAGTTCTTCTCGGGCATCAGTCCTATAGAGGAGCTGGCGACGCGCACAACGACTACGCTTACCTTGGGGTTGATCTCGCCGAGTGTGGGTCTCGTGATAATTGCTGCACTAGAGTGCCTCATCGGCCTGTTGTTTGTGACGGGCAGATTTCTGCGTGTGGGAGTATGGCTGATGGGGGGGCAGATGCTGGGGGCGATGTCGCCCCTGGTGCTTTTCCCAGGTGAGCTATTCACTGGCCCCTGGTACGCGCCCACGCTCGTGGCACAGTACATCATCAAGGACATAGTACTAGTGGCCGCGGCTATGGTGATCGCAGCTACCTGGACAGGTGCGCGCATTGTGGCCGAGCCAAAGAGTATGGTGAGCACCTTGCGCGCCAGGAGAGCTCCGCAGGTGCGCGGTGCCGACCGGCCCAAGATGCTCCCATCCTCACGGCGGTGATTGGCTTCCCGCTAGCCTATATTCACCGGATTGCCGCTAAGACGTCTTCTCGGAAATCAGAGGTATAAGAAGAGGGCCTAGGTTCTTAAACCCCGGCCCTCTCGTTGTGTGCTCTGCCGTTGCCCCTAGCGCCTTTCCGCTGCTAGGCCGAGTAGCGCTCCTCCATCACTATCCCAGCAACCTCGGCCGGGACTAGGTAAAGGGGGACTTCGTCGCCCGAGCGCCCCGTGTAGGTGAACCTCAAGAGCCTGTCCGCTTGCCGTTCGACCTCCGCGCCCAGACCAATATTAGAGACGTCTATGTCAAATTCCCGGGCGTCAAAACTCTCTGAGGCCCCGCTCCTAAACTGGATGTCTACTCGATAGTACCGTTCTGGTTGATCTGCCATGACCCTCCTTAAAGGTCCCAATCCTAGCTATCAAGTAGCTGCAGCAGGTCCAAGTCTCTCGATGATACCTGACATCTCCTCCCTCTCGTACGCCCGCAATATGGTCGTACGAACGCTCCCCGTAGCACCCAGTTCCAGGCCATACGCACTAACAGACTCTACGTCTGGGGCTTCAAGGATGCCAATAAGGTCGTAAGGGCCCACGGTCCAGTAGAGCCGTTCCAACCTTACGCCGTACTTCTCGCCCAGTTGGTCGGCTCTGTCGGCTCGCTGCAGGGTGTCCCTCACGTTCCTGATGCCTTGGTCGGTCCAATTGATTAGGGCGACATAATAGGGCATAGCCCTTCTCCTCCTTTCCCCCGCTTTCCCCGGCGGGTTACCTATTAACGCCTCAATTAATACCAGAAAACAACAAAAGTGTCAAGTAACACTAGTAGGATGCTGCACCGTAGCCTCTATCATTAGATTGCCGCTAAAAGGTCTTCTCGGACCCCCATATCTGCTCCCACTCTGCACAACAAGGCTCTTACAGCCTCCAACGGCATCCCTCCTGATGGCGTAGGATGTTCAAAAGTAGGAGGTAGTAGGTGTATGGAAAAGAACTTCAACGAACCACATCATGGCCTACCCGAACAGGAAAAACCCGACCATGATCGGGAGGAAGTCCCTGGCCGACCGGCAGTCTCAAAAGAGAATATGCAGGAGCAGGCGGAAGCGGGGAGGGAGCAGCAGGCGGAAGAGGGCAGGGGGGATCTGTCTACCAGGCTGCGAGTGTTTTTCCGGCGTCTATTTGGAGGCCAGTGATAACCAAACCACAGAGGGGGCTGAAGTCTGCCTTGCTACTTTGTCGTAACACCGCTTGATACTTCCGCGGTGTTGCTAAGTAGAGGAGTAAGCTACCGATAGCCTCAAATACCTGCAACGGGCAGTAATCGAATTGCCGATGAGGCGTGTTCTAGGATACCGTACATTCGTTGCATGGAACTCGCAACACCGCTCGGCTCCGGTCCTATGGGCAACGGTAGGGCGCTTTGCCCCGATCCTATAAGTCTATGCGACCGGGGACAAGGGAGAGGGCCGGCAAAGGGATTAGCTTAAACCCGGTCCCTCCATATTGTAGGAAGGCAGCCAGCTACGCGAAAGAGCCGGAGCCCTCGACGAGGAAACCCCGGCCCAGCCTTTCCTTAAATCACTCCCAGCACCAAAAGCACGATGATTATGATTGCCACCACGACCACAAGCCCAATTATTCCCTGCGGCATCCGCTCTCCTCCTTTCTCGTGAGCTTTATTGTCCTTCTTACCCCTCAAGAATCACCTTGAGAAGGACCCCGGCCTCGGTGAGTAGTCGGAGACCCGCTTACTACTTGTCGAAGAGGTCCTTGAGCTTGCCCTTTTTCTCCTTGGCTGTGCCGCTCGTCTGGTCCGAGCGCCCCTCGGCCTTCTTGTCCTTATTGCCGGTCAGGGATCCGGCGGCTTCCTTCGCGCGCCCCTTGGCCTTGTCTAGCGCCCCCTCATTCTTGTCCTGGCTGCTGCTCTTCTTCCTTCCCACTAGGCTCTGTCCTTTCCTTAGCTTGCCCTCCTACAGCCTTAGACACCGAGATGGGTGCAACCGTTACGGTGTGTATGCCGCAGTCCCCAGCAGAGCCGGGCTGGGCTTTTTGGAGAGGGTAATCAGTGCCAGCCCGGTCTAAGAAGAATCTACACGATAGAGCGGTAATGTAGATCGGCCACATAGCATGTTTCACTCCCGCACGGTTTAAACCACTAGAGGTTCTGGCTGGGATGTGCCGCAGACGGGCCGACAGCTAACTAGGAGGGGAGCTCTCGGTCCGTCACCTTTGTATTGCCGGAGGCGGCCCACATGGGGGGCGGGCTACAACGCGCGCGGAGGTTCGAATCCTTCCCCCTCCGCTCTTTGTAAATCTCTGGTTAAAGCTACCTCGCTGCCTCTATGCACCAGATTGCCGAGAGGAGGTCTTCTCAGAAACCCATATCCACGATCCTGCATAGCATCCTGCTTCAGCCAGGCTTTCTCGCGTCCTGGTGGTGCTTGCAGGTTAGGAGCTATCATCCAGCTCGTAGCGTCGTATAAAGTTGCGGGATCTTGGAAGGGGCGAAGGCAGCTACCACTTGCGGTGTAGTGAACGAAGGGACAACGCCTTAAAAGTTCACTTTTACGCCATGCTGGGTGAGGAGCCGGAGGTTGAGCTGTCTCTCCCTTGACACGGTATTACTGCACCTAACAAAACCGCACGACGGAGTCTTGTGCTGAGGTTGCGCCCGAACTTTCCGTAACAGACGAATCGGCGGCGGTCGTGGAGTCGTCGACGAGGGAGCAGGTATATCCGAGGACGCCCTCCCAAAGGTGCGAGTGCTTCCCCGGCCAACAGATTCTGGACAAAGAGAAGTTCTCAGAGAAAACTTAACCTCTTCTAAGCTTCCTTTAAGGTTTTGGCATTATCATATTGGCACCAAAAACGGTCGGATAGGAAGAGCGGCGGGGGTTCCATGGTAACAAGCGGCGTCAACAGGTCTTTTGGGACGAGAAGAAGGGTACTCTTCGGGATCCTCGTGGGTCTGGCGGTCTTTCTCCTCTTCGTCGTCGTAGGCTGTTCGGGATCCGAAACCTCGGCTTCCGGGACATCCCAACAAGAAGAAGAGACGAAGTCTTCAGCTGATCGGCCCAACATCATCTTCGTCCTCACCGACGACCTGGACTACGCCTCCGCTCAGCAAATGCCCCAGATCGGCTCCTTGTTGGCCGGAGAGGGCCTCTCTTTTGAGCAGGCCTTCGTGAGCCACCCGGTGTGCTGCCCCTCTCGGGCGACCATCCTCACCGGTCTCTACGACCACAACCACAACGTGATAAGTAATAACTACGCTACCGGGGGGGGCTTCGAGAAGTTCGTCGACGAGGGGCATGAGGAGAACTCCATCGCTGTCGGCCTGCAAGAGGGAGGCTATCGG
>CADCVG010000078.1 GCA_902806075.1 uncultured Rubrobacteraceae bacterium | reverse complement strand
GGTCTTCACGCTGGGGGTTACCATCGGCGCACTCTGGGAGATCTTCGAGTGGAGCACCGGATTAGGAGGCGGACTATCAGACACGATAACCGATCTGGTCGTCGACGGGATCGGCGCCCTCGCGGCCGTATTCGTAGCGTTGGCGATACGCGAGCGTGGTGACCGGCTCACCTAGAGCGAGCCACTTGCGTCCTTCAATACCTGGTGCCCGCAGCGATGCCTCTGAGCGTTACGGTGAAGAGATCGTAGTCGTTGACCCCTTCTGCTATGAAACCTTGCCCGGCAAGGTACTCCGCTATCTGTGAGAACTCTTCCAGGTCGGAGACGCTGGCCTGTCGCATGGACGTGCCCGGGAGACTGTACCCCGGGTTCGCCTCCCGCGTCTGTGACGGCCGCTTGCAGTACTCTAAGCGCTCTCTGGCAACGCTCCGACTTCACTCGCAGCCCGAAGAATAACGATACAGCCACGAGCGCCATGCAAGAGAGCTTGTGTACATAGAGGGGGGGTTGCTTCTCCTAGCACACCTCAGAGAACGCCGTAGACGTCCAGCTGTAGCTGGCCGTAGGCGCCGTTCCCGATCCGGACTGGACGCGAGCCGCGATAGCCCTCCAGATGATCCAGCGTCTCCTCGGCCAGGTCGCTCTGGCCGTCCATCCTCACCAGGGCCACGCTTGCATCTCCCCGATGATCCCGTAGTCCTCTATCGGCCGGTAGCCCATAATGCTCCTTCCTCAAACCGTACCCGGCCGCGCAGCTTGCCTTTTTGTGAAGTTTGGCGCGCTTACTTCCGCAGCCCTTGAGTTCGGGCTTCCGATCATGAATTCCGCCGTTGGTTTCTCTTCCGGATCCAGGCGGGGATCAGGGAGATCAGGACGAAGAACACCGCCGCTACCCCAAGGTACACAAAGGTCTTGGTGAGGTCTTCCTGGGCGGTCGCCAGGGAACCTCCCGCGAAGGAATAGACGATTACGCCCGGCACTATGCAGATTCCGGTGACGAGTACATAGGTGCCCAGCCTGATCTTGGTGAGACCATATACGTAGTTCTGGAGGCTGAAGGGGAATACGGGAACGAGCCGCGTGATGAGCAGCATCCTCCAGCCGTGCTTCTCGACCCCTTCGTCGAGCTTCTTGACCCGCTTGTTGTCCACCTTCCAGCTCTCGACCAGTCCGCGAGCGGCGTACCTCCCCACCAGAAGGGCCAGGGTCGCCCCGAGCGTGGCCCCTACCCAGGCCCACAGAGTGCCCCAAGCTGCCCCGAAGACCAGTCCGGAGAGGAGGGTTAGAGGCGTGGCGGGCAGGAACGCCACCACCGCTGCGGCATACACGGCTACGAAGACGACGGGAGCTATCGCACCGAAGCCGTCGATCCAACCCCTCAGAGCATCGAGGTTGTCCAGGCTGATGTAGTCCGTCAGTCCGGTAACCTTTGCAATCACGGCGACGGCCAGCAGGACGAGGCCGATGCCGACGAGCTTGCCTACGTTCTTCTTTCTCTCCGTTGGGGTCTTTGCTTCTTCGGTCTCTGCTTCCCCGCTCATGACGCTGCTCCTCCCTGCGCCCGCCCTGCGGGCGGACGCTACGCCGGCATTACGGGCTCTTGTGAGAGGTCTGGCGCTTCTTACCGCCCAGCCTGCGTTGTAGGGCGAAGAAGGCCGAGAGGACTTTACGGTTGCGGTCGGTGAAGAGCTTCTCCCGGTAGTAGTTGTCGGCGGTCCGCTGGTTGGCCTGGGCCAGCGTCGGATAGACGTGGATGGTCTGCGAGAGGGTCTGGATGGGGATGTTCTCCTGCATGGCCAGGACTACTTCGTGGATCAGGTTCCCCGCGTCCGGCCCGATGATGTGCCCACCCAGTATTCTGCCACGCCTGCCGGTGACTATCTTCACGAACCCTTCCGTCTCGCCATCAGCGATGGCCCGGTCCACGCCGCCGAACGGATGGCGGAAGACCCGTACGTAGTCGTGCTCCTCGCGGGCCTGCTCCTCGGTAAGCCCCACCCTCGCTACCTCGGGGTCGGTGAAGGTGGTCCAGGGTACGACCCGGTGCTCCGCCCTCGCCTTTATGGGGAAGAGGGCGTTCCTTAGCGCGATGCGGCCCTGGTACTCAGCGACGTGGGTGAAGAGGTACTTGCCGGTTATGTCTCCGGCTGCGTAGATGCTCGGGGCGGTAGTGCGGAGGTTCTCGTCTACCCTGAGGCCCTTCTCCTGAAGCTCTATCCCCGCGTTCTCCAGGCCGAGCCCGTCCACGGTTGGGGCGCGGCCGGCGGCGATCAGGACCTCCTCCCCCCGGACCTCTATCTTCTCCCCCTTCTCGCTAGTGGCCGTCAGGACCTTCTCGCCGCCCTCTTTTCGGGCCTCCTCGACCCTGTACCCGCCGCGGAAGGTGACGCCATCGAAGGCGAGGATGCGTTTCGTGAGCGCACCGATCTCGGGGTCCTCCTGTGGGAGGGGCAGAGAGACGGTGTCGAGCAGGGTGACCTCCGAGCCGAAGCGGGCGAAGATCTGGGCGAACTCGCAGCCTATCGGCCCGGAGCCCACGATGACCATCGAGCGCGGCAGTCGCCTGAGCTCCAGAGCCTCGACGTGGGTCAGGTAACCAACCTCTTCTATACCCTTTATGGGTGGTGTGACCGAGTGGGAGCCGGTAGCGATAATGGCGCTCCGGGTCGTCAGCCGGCGGCCGTCGACCGAGATCCGGTCCGGCCCCTCGAAATGGGCTTCGTGCCCCGTAAAGACCTCCACGCCCTGCTTCCTGACGTAGTCCGGGTCGTCGTGCTCGCCCGCGACCCGTATCGCCTCATCCATCCGGTCCATCACGGCCGGGAAGTCCACCTCGACCCCGCCGGTCTTGATGCCGAACTCCTCCGCCCGCCTCACGAGGCTCGCTACCCTGGCGCTCTTGACGAGTGTCTTCGTGGGTACGCAGCCGGTGTATAGACAGTCCCCACCGAGCCTGTCACGCTCCACGAGAGCTACCCTTGCGCCCAGAGAAGCCGCCCCGATAGACGAGACGAGCCCGGCAGTACCGCCGCCAATGACGACCAGGTCATACCGTGGGGTCACGATAAGCAATCCCTCCTTGAAGCTCCAGGCCACCGATCACACGACCGAGGACCACAGAGCCATCGCAGCTACCTCCACAGGGTACACGAAGAACCTTACGCGCCCCTTACTGGCTTCTTAAGAAGTGTTAAACGCCCGCCCTGGCAGCAGAGAGCGTTCCTCACCTCCGAAAGACCGGCCTCCGGCCCGGCTGCGCGAACGACTGCACGCACAGGTTAGTGCCTTCCAAGCGAGCATGATCGAATGTTTATGCAATCCGCCAGCAAGCTTTGAGTCGCGCCCCACCGGCACTGCCCGAGGAGGCTTTGGAACGAGCGCTCTGCTCCCGTCCTTACTCGCTTGCTTTTAGATAAGACCAGATCCTTTCGAGTATCTCCTCGCTCACCGACTCCCAGTACGAGAACTCCTCCTCATTCAGCATCTGCGGGGTGCCGGTAGCGGCCGCCGTTCGGTTGATCTCGGCCGATACTTCGAGGACCCACATCCTGGCTACCGCCGCCCCGACGCTCTTCCCGACCGTCACCGCCCCGTTGCCCCGCATCACGATGCCCCCGGCGTTCCTCAAATCCTCCGCCAGCGCCTCACCGGCCTCCCGGCCGCGGATGAGTCGGGCGTCGTCGTAGACGGGCACCTCTTCTCCGAGAAATGCTCCCTGGCCGTGGAGGGGGCGTATGGGCACGCCCGCAGAGATTACGGCCGTGGTGATTGGGGGTTGAGCCCGACAGATCCCCTCTACGTCGGGGCGGCTGTTGTAGATGGACCAGTGGACCCAGGCCTCTCCGGGTACTCCCTCCGGAAGCTCGTCCCCGGCCAGAGAGACCTTCGATAGAGAATCGTCCGGCTTCAAAGAGCCTAAAGGTTTGGGCGGGGTGATGAGGAAGCTGTCTTCCCCTTCACGAGCGGAGACGTGGCCGAAGGCGGTTACGAGGCCCACGGCGGCCAGAGCGTGGGCCGCCGCGATGAGGTCTTCTTGCAAGTCCGTCTACTCTAGCCCGGCGTGGAGACCGAGCTCTGGGGCGCGTCGGTGAAGTGGCTGGCCGTACCGTAGGTCAGGTATTCCTCGGGCATCGGCGAGCCCCAGAACTCGTAGGCGCGCTCCGCCTTTGCCTGGCGCCAGCGGATAGCCTCCCAGTCCGGGGCGAAGATCAGGAAGCCGCCGGTCCAGACCTCCAGGCGGTTGCCGGACGGGTCGAAGCAGTAGAGGAAGAGGGCCCCACTCGTGCCGTGATTACCGGGTCCCCACTCGATCTCGGCGCCGTTGTCGGCCAGGATCGTCGCTGCCCTGACCAGCTGGTCCGGCGAGTCGAGGTAGTAGGCCGTGTGATGCAGGAGGGCCCCCGACTGGTTGCGGTTGCGCTGGACCGCGATCTCGTGCGAGATGCTCGTGCGCGAGAGCCAAGAGGCGAGCCTGTCGCCGCTCTCGCTCTCTACATAGTAGCGGTGGTGGATGCCGAGCTCCCCGGTCAGCCACTCCTGCTCCTTGCCCGGGTCGTCCGTCAGGAAGTTGACGTGGTCGAAGCGCCGGGGCGCTATGCCCTTAGCGGCGAACTTCTGCGGGTGGCTAGGCAACTCGGAGGCGAGGGTGCTTCCCTCAGGCGCCGCGTAGGGCTCGCGCTCCCAGTAGAGTTCGAACGGCATCCCGCCCGGCGTTATGAAGCGCAGGCCGTCACCCTGCCCGTGTTCCGTGCCACCTTCGATCCAGTGATAGTCGATCCCGAGCTCCTTGAGGCGCCGCTCGTGCGCCCTGAGGTCTTCCGCCTTCTCGACCCGCCAGCCGACATGCTCTATACCCGGGTGGTCGGACTTTTTCAGGATCAGGGTATGATGGTCCCAGTCCTGCCAGGCGCGGAGGTAGACCCGCTCGTCGTCCTCCTCACTGACGTAAAGGCCAACCACCTCCGTGTAGAACCACCGCGTGGCCTCGAAGTCCGTCACCCTTATCTCCGCGTGCCCCAGGTGCGCAACCGCCATGACAGCCCTACCTCCGTTTCCCGCCGAAGAACTCAAGCCCTGTAGCTCATGATAGGTCTCCGGCGGTCCCGCTACAAGGGCGGGTTCGAAACTGCCGAACCCTTCGGTTGACTGGAGGAGTGTGCGACAGTAGCATTGGTTGCGTAAGCTGTTTTGGGTTAGGGGAGCGCGAGATCGCGGCGTTCGGCTACTTCACTGGAGACGAAGCCGGCGTAACCGGACGCTTTACCCGAGGAGGAGCGAGACCATGATCACGACACCCGAGTGGCACAACGCGAGCCTGATCGTCGACCGTAACCTGGAGGCCGGGCGCGAGGACAAGGTGGCTATCTACTCCGGCGAGGAGGAGGTAACGTACGGCGAACTCGCCCGCCGCATCAACCGGTTCGGTCACGCCCTCAAAAGAGAGTTGAACGTGAGGCAAGAGGACAGGGTTCTGCTCGTGCTGGACGACACGCCCTCCTTCCCCGTGGCCTTCTTCGCCGCGATGCGCATCGGCGCCGTCCCGGTCCCGGTGAACACCCTGGTCGACGCCGACGAGTACCGCTTCTACGTCGAGAACAGCCGCGCCCGGATCGTGGTCGCCGATGGGAAGTTCCACGAGAAGGTCCGGGATGCGTTGGACGGCGTCGAAGAGCCGGTGGAGCTCGTCCTGGCCAACGGCCGGGAGGAGGGGGCGCACATCCTCGAAGACCTGCTGGAGTCCGGCGAAGACGAGCTAACTCCGTTCGACACTCACAAGGACGACGCGGCCTTCTGGCTCTACAGCTCGGGGAGCACCGGGAACCCCAAGGGCGTGGTCCACCTGCACCACGACATAGACTACACGTGCGAGACCTACGCGCGGCACGTGCTGGAGATCGACGAGTCCGACCGCTGCTTCTCGACCACGAAGCTGTTCCATGCTTACGGCTTCGGCAACGGCCTCTCTTTCCCCTACTGGGCGGGGGCTTCGAGCGTCCTCCTCCCCGGCAAGCCCGTGCCGGAGGCGGTGCTGGAGACCATCAAGCGGTTCGAGCCGACCCTGTTCTTCTCGGCGCCCACCCTGTACAACTCGATCCTCGACTACCCGCAGGCCGGGGACTACGACCTCTCCTCCGTCCGTTTCGGTGTCTCGGCGGCGGAGGCGTTGCCCGCCCACGTGTGGCGCCGCTTCAAGGAGATGTATGGGGTGACCATCCTGGACGGGATCGGCTCGACCGAGATGCTGCACATCTTCATCTCCAACACCCCGGACGAGCTCAAGCCCGGATCCAGCGGCAAGCCCGTCCCCGGCTACGAGGCCAGGATCCTCGACGAGGAAGAGTACCCTGTGGAGGAACCTGGAGAGGCCGGGTACCTCTCCGTCAAGGGCGACTCGGCGGCGGCGTACTACTGGCGCAACCACGAGAAGACCAAAAAGACCATGAAGGGTGAGTGGCTCTTCGCCGGGGACTGGTACCGGGTGGACGAGGATGGGTACTACTGGTACGAGGGGCGGGCAGACGACATGATCAAGGTAAGCGGTCTCTGGGTCTCCCCGGTGGAGGTGGAGAATACCCTGAGTGACCACCAGGCAGTAGTGGAAGCGGCCGCGGTAGGAGTCGACGTCGAGGGGCTTACCCGCATAAAGGCCTTCGTCGTCCTGCGTGAGGGCCACGAGAGCTCCGACGAGTTGGTCGAGGAGCTCCAGGAGTGGTCCAAGAACAACCTCAAACGCTATCAGTACCCGCACATAATGGAGTTCGTCGACGAGCTGCCCAAGACCGCCACGGGCAAGATACAGCGCTTCAAGCTACGCGAGCCGGAGTCGGGGGAAGCCATGTCCCAGCAAGATGCTGAACTGTCTCAGGAAGACGAACCGCCCCAGCAAAAGGATGAACTCGTTTAGAAAGGTAGCGAATAACGGTGGCCCACTTTCTTCCTTTCGACGGTAAAGAGCCCAACGTCGCCCCTGATGCTTTCGTGGCGCCGACCGCGGTGCTTATCGGGGACGTGGTCGTCGAAGAAAGGGCCAGCGTATGGTTCGGCGCCGTTCTGAGGGGCGACTTCGACAGGATAGTCGTGGGGGCGGGTAGCAGCGTCCAGGACAACTGCGTGCTGCACACCAACGAGGATCTGCCGACGATTATCGGCCAGAACGTTACTGTCGGGCACCTTTCTTTGCTGGAAGGGTGCGTTATCGAGGACGGGGCAATAATCGGCATGGGCAGCATCGTCCTCAACCGGGCTCGCGTGGGACAGCGGACCATGCTGGCCGCGGGGAGCGTGGTGACCGAGGACGGTGAGATCCCGGCCGAAGTCCTGGCTGCGGGAGCGCCCGCCGAGACCAAGAAGAGCCTGGACGGAAGTTCCGCGAAGTGGGTCGAGGGGGCCGCGCGAGAGTACCAGGCGCTTCGGCTCCGGTACATGGAACGGGCGGCAGGCTCGGCGACGGGGGGCAGCTCCTCCGGGGAAGGAGGCGCGTAGGCAAGGCGCAGATTCGAAAGTACCCGTATCTTGATTCGCTAACGAAGGAGTCTCGTTCGTGGCCACCGGAGTATGAAAGGTTGAGAATAGCGTGAGCGATGGAAGTATGACTAAACAGTTTGGAAACCCCGGAGTATTCGGTCTTGCGACCTTCGGGTTCGCTCTGGCTGCGCTAAGCTTCCAGGTTCTCGTGAATCCCGAGGCAGCCGGGGCGACCCTCTACGCCATACTCGTGGCTGCCATAGGAGAGACCATAGCCGGGATGTGGGCTATCGCGCGGGGGGATACCTACGTCGCCGGGATCCTCACCACGTTCGGCATCTGGCTCTTTGGTTTTTATATGATGCGGACGCAGGGAGAGGAACTAGGCCTCGTCAACCCCGCGTCCGAGGGCGCCTACGTTCTGCTTCTTCTCATCCCTGTTGTCTATTTGGCAATTCCTGCTTTCCGGGGTAGGTTGTGGGTCTTTTCCGTCGCGTTCGTCGCGCTGATCGCGCTGCTCTTCTTCCTCGGCTTCGGATACTACTTCGAAAGCGAGATGTTAAGGACGATCGCCGGGGTGCTGGCCCTGATCGCCGCGATCCCCATCTTTTACCTGTCCTACGAAGAGGCTGCCGCAGAGGGTCCAGGAGCCCAGGGTGAATAAGGCTCCGGCATGCGTCGTCTGTACGGAGATGTGTGACATTGGCTTCATCGTCTAGGATGGTTTCTATCTCGTCCCGCTCCCGGCTTCACCAATAGCTGACTCAGCACGACACCGAAGGAGGCTTGATAAACGACTACGATTACATCGTGGTAGATGAAGGCTTGCGGCTACGCCGTTGCCGCTCGACTATCGGAGAACGCCGGGATCGAGTCTTGCTGCTCGAGGCCGGTGGGATAACTTGGTAGACGAAATACACCGCCCATCAGTATAGAGGATGGGCTAGAGTTCCGCGTGACAGACCGCGCCAGGGCGCGTCGGTAAGCGAACTACTTCGAAGGAGGATAGAGCGTTGCTGGAAGGAATAACGCTTGTAGACGCGCACGTGCATGCGGCGCGCCTGCCTACGCTGAAGGCTTCCTGGAAGGAGTGGGCCGAGCACTTCGGGAAGGAGGTGCCCCTCGACGACTTGTACGACGAAGAAGGAACCCTCATCCCCGAACGCTTCGACGAGTACATGGAAGGAGAAGGGGTAGACGTTGCGTTCCTGTTGTGCGAGTACAGCCCCAAGGCGACGGGGATACAGCCCATGGAAGACCTGTTGCCCATCCTGGAGTACAATCCCGAGCGCTTCAAGCCGATGGCCGCCCTCAACCCCCACTACCACCATCCCCTGCCGGAGGAGTTAGAGCGCCAGATGTCTTTCGGCGCGGTCGCCTTGAAGCTGCACCCCGTGCATGGCGGCTTCGCGCCGAACGATGCCGTACTGTACCCGGCCTATGGGCTCTGCCAGGAGAGCGGGCTGCCAGTAGTGGTCCACTGCGGCACCAGCACGTTCCCGGGCTCCACCAACCGCTACGCGGACCCTGCCCT
The DNA here is from genome assembly GCA_902806075.1 of uncultured Rubrobacteraceae bacterium. Classification (GTDB taxonomy): domain Bacteria; phylum Actinomycetota; class Rubrobacteria; order Rubrobacterales; family Rubrobacteraceae; genus Rubrobacter_F. The sequence continues at coordinate 18,284 of CADCVG010000078.1, read as the reverse complement.
TCTGGAGGATGTGATCCGGGATTTCCCCGACCTTACGGTGATTCTGGCCCACGGGGGACGCGGCTGGTGGTATGACGAAGCGGGCTTTATGACCGCGATGCGGGAGAACGTGTGGATCGAGATCTCCGGCCTGCCCCCGAAAAAATTGCCTGAGTACTACGAAAAGTACAACTTCGAGCGGCTGGCCCGGAAGATGATCTTCGGCACCGACTGGCCCGGGGTCCCGGGTCTCAAAAACAACGCCCTGGCCCTCTTCGAACTTGGCCTGAAAGAAGAGACCGTGGAGCTGATACTACACGGGAACGCCGAGAGGCTTTACAAGCTGGACGCGAAAGGTCAACGTAAGGACGGCGCACCCAGGTGAAGGGAGCCGCTCTTCAACACGACCAGAATGCTGTTACCTAAAGAAATTACCGCCGCGTCGAGGTCCTAGCCAGCCCCGTGAGGCGTTGTACGCACCCCGGCCGGACCTCGCGGGGCATCTTGCACCCTGCAAGCGAGTGCTACTCGTCGGAGTCTTCCTCCACCAAGATTGCGTCGACCGGGCACTGCTCTGCGGCTTCTTTCAACTCCTCTATGCTCACGGCCGTAAGGTCATCTACCTCCGCCTTGTCTTCGTCGTTCAGCTTGAAAGCGCCCTTGGCCACTTCCACGCAATTGCCCGATCCCACGCACAGGTCCTGGTCGACCTCCACTCGCGGCTTCCCCATGCTTCGACCACCGTTCCTCTGACTTCGTTTGCTTCCCCCCTCTAATATACAACACTCGCGGAGCGCCTTATACCGCGTCTGCGGTCTCCGGTTCGGCATGGTCGAACATTCAGATTGACCGAAACAAGGGGCTCATGTAGAAAGCGCTCAGAGTAGCAGCGCCAGTTACGTTGTGGGGTAATAGGCACAGTCGAGAAGCGGGGTAATGGTCGTGGCTGAGATGAAGCAGCGTAGCCTCGAAGAGGTAAAGGCCTTGAGTGAGGAGGAGGCCGTGGAGATTATGCGCCAGGCCGGTATCCTGGGCGCGGGGGGTGGCGGGTTCCCGACATACTTCAAATACAAGGACCCTCAGCCGCACCTAATCGTCAACGCTAACGAGAGCGAGCCTGGCTACTGGGCCGATAAGGTATTGCACAAAGAGTACCTTGACGAGTTCCTTTCGGTCTACGAAGCACTGAAAGCCATCTTCGGGTTTGAGCAAGTAACCATGTGCGTTCACGAAAAGGATCGGGAGTGGTACGCCGACTACGCCGAGCACGCCGACGAAGGTGTCTACGACGTTCGCTGCATACCGGACAAGTACGCCCTAGGCGAGGAAACCGCCCTGATCAAGCAGATCACCGACACCAAGGTACCCCGGAAGGTGAAGACGCCTGACGGCTCTGAGCGCCCGGGGATGCCGCTCGACGTCGGGATCATAGTCAACAACTCGGAGACCCTGTTCAATGTCTACAATGCGCTCTTTTTGGGCAAGCCCGTCACCACAAAGTTTTTATCGATCTACGGTAGGGACATAGCGGACCTAAAGGTCTACGAGGTGCCGATAGGAGCTTCGATGACCGAAGTCTTGCGCATCGCGGGAATGGACGTCGAGAGCTCAGGACATCTCTCGGTCATCGACGGCGGGCCATACCTGAACGAGATGGGAATCGAAGAGCTCGGGAACGAAGACGGCTTCGTCCGGCAGATGACTAACGCTCTCTTGCTCATCCCCAAGGGTACGAAGAGCAAGGATTACGCCGAAGTAGAGACCGAGCCCCCCGAGGAGGGTATCGTCTCCCTGGTCGGCGATGTCTCGGGCGTGCGCATGCCTCTGGGTGGTCGTTACCTGGAGCCCGCCGAGCCGCTCGTCTCGACGGGCGACGAGGTCGAGTACGAGCAGAAGATAGGCGAGCCCGTGGACGAAGGCTTCTCGATAGCCGTCTGGGCGAGTGCGAGGGGCACCATCTCCTCCATAAAAGACAGCATCGTCGCCATCGAGGGTGGTGGGCCGAGCCAGCAGGAGGCTGAAGCCGAAGCCGAGGCCGAAGCATCAAGGTAGCTGCTCTGGTAGCAGGTTACTCGTCGCAGCCCTAGGTCGGAGGCAGCCAGAGAGTACTCGCCGGTTGCACGCAAATCTGTCCAGAGTAAAGATAAGCAAACCGACGCGTTGCTTCAGGCGAAAGACACCGTAAGGGGGGGCTGCCCATGGGCCTCGAGCACGAAGACGTCGCCCTGCTGAGCCGGAACCGCCCTACCCAAAGAGCCGGAGAGGACGATGTCCCCCGGTTCCAGGCTGGTCCCGAACGAGGCCAGCTTGTTGGCGAGCCAGGCCACGGCCCTGGCGGGGTGCCCTAAAGAAGCGGCTCCTAAGCCTTCGGCCACCCTGGAGCCGCTCTGGTTTATCAGCATCCCCACGGTGCGCAGGTCGGCCTCCCTTAGAGAGCGGCTCCAGGGGCCCGTGGTGAACCCGCCGTACGAGGCGTTATCGGCTATGGTGTCGGGTAGCTTTATGTTCCAGTCCTCGATACGGCTGTCTACCACCTCTACCGCTACGGCCAGGGCGTCGGTCGCAGCCAGTGCCTGTTGCAGGGTTACACCGGGGCCCGAGAGCGGCCTCCCTATGAGGAAGGCCAGTTCTCCCTCCAGAAAGGGCTGCAGAAGGGGTTCGGCTGGTATCTCCGCCCGTCCGCCTTGGGCGGGGAAGTAACGGGACTCCCAGAGGCTCCCGTAATCGGGCTCGCTCACGCCCAGTTGCTCCTGCATGGCGAGGCTGGTCAGCCCGATCTTGCGCCCGACGATCCGCTCCCCCCGGCTCAGACGAAGCTCGCTCCAACTGGTCTGGATCTCGTAGGCTTTCTCCAGGTCCTCTAGACCTTCGCTCTCGCTGAGAGGTGCTACGGGCTTGCGGTTCTCCCAGGCCTCGTCCAACCGGCGGGCGAGGGCTTCAGCGTCTATAGCCGTACCTGCTGCTCTCTCGGACATCCTTTTGTGACCTCCTAATCTTGCAGGTTCGCGACCAGCACGCTGCCACGAGGACCGTGCAACTCGAGGGTGCCCGGCGCAGCCTTCGAGGCGGCGGCGGGCGAACCCACTAAGATCGTTTGCCCGGCGTTGAGCCCCCCGACAGCTTTCGAGAGCCAGGCCAACCGCTCGCCTACGTTGCCCATATCCCCAACCGGCCCCTCGGTGAGCAGCCGACCGTTATGATACAGGCGCAGGTTCCCTTCTAAAGGTTCGATCAGCAACCGCTCTCCCAGCAAGAAGCCTCCGCCGGAGGCATTATCGGCTACTACGTCGGCAGCGCCGAACTCGTAGTCCTCCCACACGCTGCTCAAGAAGTCTACCGCCAGGAAGAGCCCGCCCATAGCCGAATGGGCGGCGCCCGGCGAAGCGTCCGGGGGCAGGTCTTCTCCGAGCACCACGGCCAACTCCGGTTCGAGCCGGGGTTCGATCATCGAGCTCAAGCTCACCGGAGACTCCAGGATCATGCCTTCGTAGATCCGTCCGTAGATGGGAGAATCGACACCCATCTGGGTTTGCTTGGCGGGGCTTATGAGGCCTAGCTTGTACCCTTTTAGCTTCCGCCCTTCTCCCATAGCGGCCTGTACCTTGTAGGCGCTCTCTACCCCTATCCCCAGCTCCTCGGCCTTAGGGGCCTTCGCCTCCCCCCTCTCCCTGGCTTCCTGAATGTGCTCCAGCAGAGCATTCTCGTTCTGGTTTAAGTCCACTCGGCCTCCACCGTTCGCGGTTGCGTCGTGCGCATCGAGCTAATCTGAGTCGCCCTTCAGGAAGTCGGCGAGCAGCTCATTGAAGGCGGCGGCGTACTCGATCATGATCCAGTGCCGGCACTGGCCGAAGACGTGCATCTGAACGTTCGACAGGCGTTCTAGCAGATACTGGCTGGTCTCCAGCGGGATGATCCCGTCGTCCCGGCCGTGCACCAGAAGTACCGGGTGGTCCATACGCTGGAACGCCAGGTCGGGCAGCGCCAGATCGTCCACGTGCTTCTGGCGCGGCGGCGGGAACATGGACGCGAAGCTGCTCGACACGTTCTCGTTCATCGCCGCTGGGTAGCGCTCCTCGGCGATGCCCTGAAGGTCGCCGCCTACAGCGTCGGGGTCATAGACAAACCAGCTTATCGCCTCGGCCATCCGCTCCTCGGAAGGGTCGTCGTAGAAGCCCCAGAGCTGGTCCAACCAGGGTGTGATCTGGTGCGGAGTGCCCATGGTCCCCATGAGGACTACTCGATTCACGCGGTCGGGATGGCGGTGGAGCAGGTGGAGGGCCAGGGCGCCACCCATCGAGTTGCCTACCAGGTGGGCCTTCTCCAAACCGAGGTTGTCCAGCAACTCGATCTGCTGGTTCACCCATATGTCCAGCCAGGCCGCCGCCCCCTGCGGTAAGTCGTCGGGGTGCTCGCTCTTGCCGTAACCGATGAGGTCCGGGGCCAGGCAGTCGAACCGCTCGCCAAGGGCGGGCAGGGCGAACTGCCAGTTGGACCAGGCGGTAGCGCCGGGTCCGGAGCCTTGCAGGAAGAGGATAGCCTCGTCGTTCCCCTCCCCCGCCCGGTTGAGGTGTGTCTCGTAAGAGCCGGTCTTGATATTGGTATCTACGGTCTCGGTCACGTATCCCTCCTTGATCTCTGGTCTGGCGATCACGGCGCGCCTCCGCTACGAGGCCGCACCTTCCTTCTCTTTGGCCACGTCCATCGCCACGTCTATGACCCAGTCCTCCTGGCCCGCAACGGCCTCCCTCTCCCCCAACTCAGTCAGAACATCGCGGACGTCCACATCGTACCTCTCGGCGGCCCGCTTGGCATGTAGCAGGAAGGTAGAGTAGACACCCGCGTAGCCGATCATGATGGAGTCGCGGTCGGGCATCGGCTGGAAGGGCATCATCGGCGCTATCGTGTACTCGGCTGCGTCCATCAGCTTGAAGGCGTCCAGCCCCGTCTCGACCTCCATCTTGTCCAGCACTGCGGCCAGGAGCTCGGTCTTGGCGTTGCCCGCCCCCGCCCCCAGCCCCCGCAAAGACCCGTCCAACTGGTCGACGCCAGCCTCGAACGCCGCCAGGCTGTTACCGATCCCTACGCCGAGGTTGTCGTGGGCGTGGAACCCCACCTGGCAATCGAGGCCCTCCTTCATGGCCTCGATCCTCTCCCTCGCGTCCTTGGGTAGCATGGCGCCAGCCGAGTCCACGATGTAGACGCAGTCCGCCCCGTAGGATTCCATCAGCTTTGCCTGCTCCACCAGTACCTCTGGCCCCCTCATGTGGGCCATCATCAAGAAGCCCACCGTCTCCAAATCCATCTCTTTGGCGATCTCGAAGTGCTCCTGGGAGATGTCTGCTTCGGTGCAGTGAGTGGCGATACGCACGACCCCAACTCCCCGCTCGACCGCCTCTTTTAGCTGGGGGACGGTGCCGACCCCGGGGAGTAGGAGCGCTGCTATCTTTGCTTGCTCGCAGACGCTTGCAGCCTCAGCGATAAGCTCCATCTCCGAGACTTGCGAAAAGCCGTACTGGATAGAGGAGCCCGCGAGGCCGTCCCCGTGGGTAACCTCGATCACCGGCACCCCGGCCTCGTCCAGAGCGCCCGCTACCTCCCTGACCTGCTCTTTGGTGAACCGATGACTCATCGCGTGGGAACCATCGCGCAGGGAAGTGTCCGTAATGCGCACCTTCATTACGCCACCACCTCCTCTACCCCGAGGAGGTGCCGGGAGAACGCCTCGCCCACCTTTGTAGCCGAGGCGGTCATGATGTCCAGGTTGCCCGAGTACTTGGGCAGGAAGTCACCCGCGCCTTCCACCTCAAGGAACATCATAACCAACGTCTTCTCGCCCCAGGGTGTGTCTCTCTTATCGAACGTCGGGCCGTTCTTTAGCTGGTAGCCGGGGACGGCCTTCTGCACCTCGGCCACGACCGTCTCTACCGACTCCGTAATCGCATCCTCGTCTATCTCGTCTTCCTCCGGGACGACGTAGACAGTGTTGCGCATTATCAGGGGTGGATCTGCCGGGTTTAGGATGATGATCGCCTTGCCCTCCCGCGCCCCCCCGATCTCCTCCAGCCCCCGGGCGGTGGTAAAGGTGAACTCGTCGATGTTTTGCCGGGTGCCCATCCCCGCCGAGGCGCTCGCGACGGTGCTAACCATCTCGGCGTAGCGTACCGGAGTCACCTTCGAGACCGCATACGCCATGGGAGTCGTGGCCTGGGCCCCGCAGGTCATGAGGTTGACGTTCTCCTCGTTTAGGTGCTCGGTCAGGTTGGCTACGGGGACCACGTAGGGGCCCTGGGCCGCGGGGGTCAAGTCCACGGCGATCTTACCCGCTTCTTTGTACTTCGGCGCGTTCGCCTTATGTGCCTTGGCACTGGTGGCCTCGAAGACGATCTTTATCTCGGGATCGTCGAGCACCGGTTGGACGCCTTCGTGCGTGGTCCCGATCCCCTCGTCCCGGGCCCTTTTGAGGCCCTCCGACTCGGGCTCTATACCAGCCACCATGGCGAGCTCCATGTGCCCTTGCTCTTTCAAGATCTTATACATCAGGTCGGTGCCGATGTTACCCGAGCCCACGATGGCGACCTTTACCTTGTTGTCTTCGCTCACCTGTACCGTACCTCCTCTACTTCGTAGCCAGGGTATTCTACTTTCACATCACCTTTGCTTGCTTGTCCCGTGCCTCCTCCACTTAGTAGCCAGGATATTCCTCCAACGCGTGACCGGCGTTCTCGGAGATGCGTCTAGCCGCGTCGAGAATGGCTGAGGTGTACTTGCTCTTCGCCGGGTGAAACCGATAATCCGGTACTGATAGGCTGATCGCCGCGATCACCGTACCCCTGGAATCGTAGATAGGAGCAGCCACACAACACAGTCCGACCAGAGTCTCCTGGTGATCGTAGGCGTATCCTTGCTCTCGCACCCGCTTGAGCTCGTCGGCTAAAGCGTCGAGGGTGGTAACCGTGTTAGGTGTCAACGACGGCATCCCCTGGTCCTCCAGCTGCTCGGTGACGTATTTCCACTCGCTGTGGGCCAGCAAGACCTTGCCGACACCGCTACAGTACGCCGGCAACCGGGCGCCGGCTCGCGAGATCCCGATCTTTACCGCCGGGGTCGGCTGCAGCTTCTCTACGTACACCGCCTGCACGCCATCCAACACCGCCAGATGCACCGTCTCCTGCCAGCACCTCACCAGCTCCTCCATCACCCTGCGAGCTTCGATCCGAAACCTGGTAGTATCCAGGAGAGTCTGGCTCAACTCGAACAGTCGCCATCCCAGCCGGTACCGTCCCTTAGCAGCCGCACGGCTCAGTAACCTTTGTTTCGCCAGGTCGGACATCAGCTCGCTGACGGTCGATTTCGGTAACTTCAAGGCCCTCGCTACTTCGCTCACCCCCCACTCAGGGCACTCGAGCGAGAACAGATCCAGCACCCGCATAGCTTTCTCGATGGTCCGCGGCATCCCCTTGCCCACCCTGTAAAATGCCTGTGTCTTTGGCCCCCCGAGTATAGAGTCTCCTAAAACCCGAGGCGACCGGTGTATTCGGCTATATCGAACATACCAGTCGCTAATACCCGCGATGCACGCCGTCCTTCGGGGCGGATGTTCGGTGTTGTCGAACGCAGAGGTTGACCAAAACGTAAAACTTATGCTACAAGTTGAGGTCATCCCAAAAATGCGGATCATCCCGAGGAGGAAAGGGAAATGATAGGTCAGCCAACCGGGGAAAAAGAGATTTACGATATTTTGCAGGAGGCCAAGCGGTCCCTCAATGAGGAGGGCAAGCTTCTCTCCAAGGTGTACAACGAGCCTAGCATCTTCGATCTAGAGGTAAAGAAGATTTTCTCGAAGACCTGGATCTTTCTGGCACATGAGAGCGAGATCCCCTGGTCTGGCGACTACGTGCTGCGCCGGATCGTCGACGACAGCTTCATCGTCACCCGCGACGAGGACGGGGAGGTCCACGTACTGTTCAATATGTGCCGGCACCGCGGGATGCAACTGTGCAGGTCGGACGCAGGCAACTCCAGCCACTTCCGCTGCCCGTACCACGGGTACACCTACCAGAACACCGGAAAGCTAAACGGGGTCCCGTTCCAGAAGGAGGCGTACGGCCCCGAGGGGCTCGACAAGGACGAGTGGGCCATGACCCCCGCACCGAAGATGGGGATCTATGAGGGCATGATCTTCGCCAGCCTGAACCCGGATGTCCAGCCGCTGGAGGAGTACATAGGAGACATGGGCTGGTATCTGGACTTCTATCTCAAGAAGAGTCCGGCCGGCATGGAGGTAGTCGGGCCCCCGCAGAGGTGGGTGATGCCGGCGGACTGGAAGCTCGCCTCCGAGAACTTTATCGGTGACGGGTACCACACCCAATCGACGCACATGAGCACGATCAAGGCGGGCATCATGCGCGTCAAGAGCCCGGCCTACCTCAAGGACGGGGTGCAGATACTCGCCGGCATGCACGGCTGTCTGTTCATGGGCTTCAAGCCGGGGAGCTACTTCAACTACCCCCAGAGCATCGTGGACTCGATGAAGGAGAGCTTCGACCCGGATCAGATCGCCCTCCTCGAGGAGAACTCGGTACTCCCCTTGAACGCCACCATCTTCCCGAACACGAGCCTTCTCCACTCGTCGATGTCGATAGAGGAGGGAGGCAAGTCCGTCCCTTACGTTACGCTGCGCGTCTGGCAGCCGATGGGGCCGGGCAAGATGGAGATCTGGTCGTGGTGCCTGGTGGAGAAGGACGCCTCAGAGGAGTTCAAGAAGGCCTCCAACAGATCCTACCTCTCGACCTTCGGGGCGTCCGGGACCCTGGAGCAGGACGACGCGGAGAACTGGAGCGGCCAGACTCGGGTCGCCGCGGGGGAGATGTCCGGCCAGCACTACCTCAACTACGGGGCGGGGCTCGGCCAGGTCGAGCCGATCCCCGAGGGGGAGTGGGCCGGGCCCGGCACGGCTTACCCGAAGAACTACGTGGACTTCGCCCAGCGCCACTTCTGGCAGACGTACTTCGACCACCTACTGGATAGCCAGAATGGCTCCTGACGATCGGGGGGAATGATGCTCGAGACATCGGTGGAGACTTACTGGGAGGTCTACTCGTTCTTGATGCACGAGGCCGAGCTGCTGGACGAGCGCCGCGAACGAGAGTGGTTGGACCTGTGCGCCGACGAGGTAGAGTACCTGATGCCCGTGCGGGTGAACCGGGAGCGGGGAGAGGGCGAAGGCTTCAGCGAAGAGGCCTTCTTCTTCCAGGAGACGCGCGGGAGCCTGGAGCTCCGGGTGAGGCGCCTGGAGACGGAGTACGCTTGGGCAGAGGATCCCCCCTCCCGCACCCGCCACTTCGTGACCAACATCAGGGTCGCGGAGGGTGAGGAGGAGGACCAGGTAGCGGTGAGGTCGAACCTGCTCCTGTACCGCTCACGGGGCAGTGATCCACACTACGACCTGCTCTCCGCGGAGCGCAAGGACGTCCTGCGCAAGGAGGACGATCAGTGGAAGCTCAGGAAGAGGGTGATCCTGCTGGACCACTCCGTCTTGATGACGCACAATCTCTCCGTTTTCCTCTGAGCATCCAGGCAAAGCGCTTGCGAACCGAGAACCCTTACGGGGTACCGTGACGGCCCGCGGGGGAGATCTTAAAGGAAGGTTACATGGAAGACGAGTACACCGAGATCAGCAACGAGTCCGCGATCGCCCTCGTGCGCAAGGTCCGCACCAGGAACGGGGTGCGTCTGGAGATCCACTCTCCCGAACAGGACCGGCGGGTCTACCTCGACCCGCTCCATATCGAGAGCCTGGCCTGGCAGACTCCCGAGACGTTCTCCGATACCCTCGAAGACCCGCCCGAGGCCACGAGTACAAAAGAGACGGAAGAGGCGCAGGTAGAGACGGAGAACGAGTACACCGAATTCACCAACGAGTTTGCATATACGCTCGTACGTAAGGTTCATATCAGGGGCGGGGCGCGCCTGGAGATCCACTCTCCCAAGCTGGACTACCGGATCTATCTCGACCCTCCCCTTCTCGAGAGCCTGACGTGGCAGACTTCCCAAACGTTCTCGAAGTTCCTCGAAGAGCCGTACGGACCCAGGGGCACGCATTAGTATGGCGGGCTATTTGAACGGCAAGGTCGCGTTGGTAACAGGTGGAGGCTCGGGGATAGGCCGGGCCGTGGTCGAGGCTCTGGTTAGGGAGGGTACACGGGTCGGCGTGCTGGAACTCTCGCCGGAGAAGGTCGAAGAGTTGGAAGCTCTCGGCGAAGGCGTGAAGGCCGTGCAGGGAGACGCGACCAGCCTCGAAGACAACGAGAAGGCGTTCTCGGAGACGGTGGACGCCTTCGGCCGGCTGGACGCCCTCGTTTGTTGCGTCGGGCTGTGGGACAACCAAGCGAAGCTCAAGCGCCTCCCCAAAGAGAAGATCGGCGCGGCTTTCGATGAGATCTTTGCGGTCAACGTGAAGAGCTACGTGCTCGCCACGAAGGTCTGCGCGGAGGCGTTGATAGAGTCCGAAGGGTGCATCATCTACACCTTGTCGAACTCGGCGTTCTACCCGGACGGGGGAGGCCCGCTCTACATGGCCTCCAAGTTCGCCGTTCGGGGCCTGCTCGTGGAGATGGCTTACGAGCTGGCCCCCAAGGTGCGGGTCAACGGTGTGGCACCCGGCGGCACCGCAACCGGGATAGTGGGCCTCAAGAGCCTGGACCAGGAGGAACCGATGCTCGCCTCGCCGAAGATGCAGGAGGCGCTCAAGTCCATAAACCCGCTCCAGGCCGATTTCGCCGCCGAAGACCACGTCGGGGCCTACCTTTACCTTGCAAACGCGGAGCAATCGAGGGGCGTAACCGGGGTGGTCATCAACTCCGACGGCGGCCTCGGCGTGCGCGGCCTTTCGAAGGTAGCCGGTCTGCTATGAGCGCCGACGGCGGGACCGGGGGCCAGCCCCGGCTGCGCGCGCAACCCTCCGCCGGGGAGCGGCGGCGTCTGATCCGGGTGGCGCTCGGACAAGAGCCGGCTGACCTCTTCGTTCGCGGCGGTACGGTGGTCAACGTCTACTCGGGGGAGCTGATCCCGGCCAACGTGGCCGCCGTTGACGACCGCATAGCGTACGTCGGCCCTTTGGAGAAGGCCGTGGGGCCTGAGACCGAGGTGATAGACGCCCAGGACCTCTACGTGGCGCCGGGTTGGATCGAGCCGCACTCCCACACCTACCTGTACTACAACCCCGAGAGCCTCGCCGAGGCCATCCTCCCCGGCGGCACCACCACGGTAGTCTCAGACGACCTGGTCTTCTCCATGCTCGGTGGCTCAAAGACCAGCCGGGCCGTCATGGACGAAGCCGCCCGGCTCCCGGTACGCTTCCTCTGGTACGCCCGCCCGGAGCCGGCATCTCCCGTCGACGCCGGGTCGGAGGACTACTTCGACCACGAACGGCTGGAAGAGGTCCTAGATCACCCCCTGGTGATGGGAGTTGGCGAGGCGCCCGCCTGGGCCCGCTTCCTCCAGAGCGAAGAGGCCCCCCTCGGGGCAGCGATCGTCGAGGCCAATCGCCGGGGGCTCATAGCCGACGGACACACGGCGGGCGCGCGGGACGATAAGCTGGCGGCCCTCGTCGCCGCCGGACTCAGGTCCTGCCACGAGGCCATCACCGCCGACGAAGCCCTGGAACGCCTCCGGCTCGGCCTGTGGACACCTTTACGGCACAGCTCGCTGCGGCCCGACCTGCCGGAGCTCTTGCGCATCGTCACGGAGGAGGAGATCGACACCAGCCGGGTCCTCTTCACCACCGACGGGCCGGCGCCCGACGCGATCTCGGAACACGGGTACCTCGACGGCCTCCTCAGGCTCGCCGTGGAAGCGGGCGTGCCCCCGGTCAAAGCCATCCAGATGGCGACCATCAACCCCGCAACCTACCTCCACCTGGACGACCACCTCGGCGGCGTAGCACCCGGCCGCCTGGCCGACCTCGTGCTCCTCCCCGACCTCTCCTCTTTCAGACCGCGGCTGGTCATTGCTGGGGGAAAGGTGGCCGCCCGCGAGGGCGAGCTGGTCGAGCCTACACCCGGTATAGATTGGGAATCCCTCGGGCTCCAACTGGAGTTTCGCCAGGGTTCGTGGATCGAAGACCCGGCCCTCTACGACGCTCGCCCCGACGAAGACCTTCCCGTAATAAAGTTCGTCTCCGACGTCATTACCAGCTCGGAGGAGCCCCCCACGGGGGGCGAGTTGCCCGAAGGGTATTTGCGCGTAGTACATCTCACCAGGGACGGGCGCTGGATCTCCCGCGCCTTGGTACACAACTTCGCCAGCGACCTCGACGGTTTCGCCACTACCGCCACCTCGAGCGCCCACGTCCTGGTGTTCGGCCGGGACCCGCAGGCGATGGCCCTCGCCGCCTCGCGGGTGCGGGCTTTAGGAGGAGGCATGGCTATGGCAAGCGGCGGACACGTCGTCTGGGAGGCCGCCCTCCCGCTCGCGGGCATAATGGCGTCCGGCCCCTTCAAAGAGGCGCTCTCCGTCGCTAAAGAGATGAAGGCGCGCCTCCAGGGGGCGGGCTACCCTTTCTCCGATCCTCTGTACTCTCTGCTCTTCCTCACGGCTGACTTCCTGCCTGGCCCCCGTCTCACGTGGTCCGGAGTGCTAGATACCCGCTTGCAGGAAGCCATCCGCGAGGCAGAGCCGCTCGATGAGTAATGCTCTAACCTTGACGCAGGTTGTTGGATGACCGCGCGGGTACACCACCTCAAGGAGATGACCTGGTAGAGTGTGGAGCGCTTAGACCGGGAGGAAACGGTCGTAATGATCGCGTGCGGCCCCATAGAGCAGCACGGCCCGCAGACGCCTCTGGGCACCGACCTGTACATCGCGGAGTACGTGATGCACAGGTGCGCCGAGCACCTGGCCAATCACGACTCTCCAGTCATCCTTGCCCCGACCGTGCCGTACGTCAACGCGCTCTTCTCCCTATCCTATCCCGGTTCCGTCTCGATCCGGCGTAAGATCGTCGAAGAATACCTCTTCGATCTGCTCGTCTCGTTCGCTGCGGACGGGTTCAAGCACCTTGTCTTGACCAGCCAGCACATAGACCCACCCTGGGTCAGGACCGCCGATAGCGTCTGTGAGCGCGTCAACGAGGAGCACGACGCGCGGGCCATCCACGGCTTCGAGCGCCTCGTCGTAGACCTCCTGGAGGACCCCTCGCCACTCGACTTACCCGGTCTGGGTTCCCGAGGAGAAGCCCACGCAGGCGTCTACGAGAGCGCGCCCATGCTCTACATCAAAGAACACCTCGTCAGGAAGCAACTCCTGGAGAAGCTTCCCCCGGTGCCTATCGAGTTCTCGCAGTTCAAAGAGGCGGAATCTTTCCGCGAGTTAGGCAACGGGCTCGGGTACACCGGCGACCTCTCGCAGGCCACCAGGGAGGTCGGGGAGCGGATCATCGAGCACTACGCCGACCGCTTCAAGGATCTCATCCTGCGGCACGTGCGCGGCGAGGACGTATACGATACCTTGCGATTCAGCGACTTTTGAGATAGCGGACATTCTGATCCTACGGTGATCGAGCAAGCATATTTCGAGCGAGTCTAATCGGAGTAGCCCATCTCGACAAACTACTGAGGGCGTTTGCTCTCCCCTGTACAGTGTGGCGGGTAGAATAATGGGCCTTCACGGTGCGTCATTTACAGAGTAGAGGAGCGTTAGATGGAACCTAATGACATGGCCCGGTTGTATTCCGAAGCCGCAAAGAACCTCTCCCGGGGCTGGTTTGATGCAGGCTCCGCCGCGTTCTCCGCCAATCGGCGTTTCATGGACGCCGCCCGGTCGTGGGGCGACGAGGCGCGGGCGGCGGAGGAGGTGCTGGCCCGGGCCGCGCGTCGCTCCGGCGAGGAGGCGAGGGATGTATTCGGTATGGCGGGCGGGGTGGCGGACGCCGCTCTTCCGGCCCGCTACGGGGACCTGGCACGCGCCCAGACGTTCCTGTGGTCGGCGGCCGGGCTCGCGGCGGCGGAGCGTTTGGGGCGGGCGGCCACCGGCGGCGAGGCGTTGCCCGGTCTCGCCGAGCTCGCCGCGACAGCGCCGTCGCCGCGGGTGTTCGTGCTCGGTGTGGTGGCGACCGATTTGTGGGCCGGGTACGCGGCGTTGCGGGAGCGGGCGCGGTGGACGCCCGGTCTGGTGCGCGACGAGGACTGGGAGATGCAGCACCGGCGCGGGGCCGGGCGCGTGCTCGACGCGGCGGCGGCGTTGGGCGGTACTCTCATAAAGGCCGCCCAGTTCGCCTCTTCCCGCCCGGACCTGCTCCCCGCTCCCTACGTCGAGAGGCTCTCGGAGCTACAGGACCGCGTCCCGCCCCGGCCGTGGACGATCATCGAAGGGGCGGTGACGCGCGAGATCGGGCGGCCCCTCGCGCAGGCGTTCGAGGAGTTCGAGCGCGAGTCCATCGCCGCCGCCTCCATAGCCCAGGTACATCGGGCTCGGCTGGCGGATGGCCGGTGGGTCGCCGTCAAGGTGCAGTATCCGGGGATAGCGGGTCTTATCGAGGCGGACCTAGCGGCGCTCCAGGGTATCTTCGAGGGGATCTCGCGCCTCGAACCCTCCGTCAACCTGCGGCCGATCCTCGACTACCTGCGCTGGACGCTCCCGATGGAGCTTGACTTCCGCCGCGAGGCCCGAGCGATAGGGGACCTGAGAGAGACTCTAGCTCACCGCGACGATGTCCTCATCCCCGAGGTCGTCGAGGGGCTGAACACGGAGCGCCTGCTCGTCATGGAGTTGGCCGAGGGCGTCAAGATCACCGACCGTCAGGGTCTCCTCGATGCCGGGATAGATCCTCAACAGGTCGCGAAGCTCCTCATAGACGTCTACGCCGAGCAACTCTTCGAGCGCGGCGTCCTCCACGCCGACCCCCACCCCGGCAACCTGCTCGTCCAGCCCGGCCCCGAAGGACCAGTTCTCGTCATCCTCGACCACGGCCTCACCATGGCCGTGCCGCCCGAGCTCGTCGCGGCGATGACCGAAGCCATAGATGCCCTCTCCGAAGGCGACTTCGAGGCGCTAACCGAAGCTCTAGGGAAGGCCGGCCTCGAGATCGGCCCGGACCTGGACCTCGACACGCTCCTCGGTCTCGTCGGCGTCCTCTTCGGAGGTAACCGGGGCGAGGAAGGCGCGGAGGAGGATGGGGAGGACCTCGGGCGGTTCGGGCTGAGTTTGGGCGCGAGCATCGGCCACATCCCGAACGATTTGCTCCTCGTGGGGCGCGCCATCGGCCTCATAGACGGCATCACCCGCCAGCTCGCCCCCGACCTCGACACCATAGAGGTCGTCGCCCGGCACGCAGGGGGCTCCTAGGCTCGCGCTTCTGACGTCCATTAACTTCGGTACAATGCACCCGTGAAGCTTTCCACGAAGCTAGGGTTGGCGCTCGCCGGGGTATACCTGCTGGTGGTCGCGGTCGCGATCCTGGTCAACGTCCCGGCCCGGATAGGCACGGCGGACGGCGGGGTGCCAACCCTGCTGCCCTTCTACCTCACGTTGCCGTGGAGCCTGATCGGCTCTCTGCTGCTGGAGGTGGTGAGCGCCGGGCTGCTCGGGACGTACCTCGCGCTCTTGATCCTCCAGGTCGTCTCGGCGGCGATCAATGCTGCTTTCCTCTACTTCCTGGGCGCCTCGCTGGCGAGAAGGAGAACCCGCGAGAGAGACGGGACTTAACTCCCCGCTGCCTTCCGCCGCCACCTCTCGCGTCCCTCCAGGTATAAATCCCCGCCGTACAGGTCGTTGACGACCACCACGGGGAAGTCCTCGACCACGAGACGTCTTACCGCCTCCGCCCCCAGGTCCTCGTAGGCCACGACCTCGGCCTCCTTCACGCACCGGGCGAGGAGCGCCGCCGTCCCCTCGACCGCCCCGAAGTACACGCACCCGTGCTCCCGCATCGCCTCCCGCACCGCCTCCGAACGCAATCCCTTGCCGACCATCCCCCTCAGCCCCCGCTCGACCAGAAGCGGCGAGTACGAGTCCATCCTCGACGCCGTCGTCGGTCCCGCCGGTCCCAGAGCGTGCCCTGGCCGTGCCGGCGCCGGCCCTGTGAAGTACACCACCTGCCCCTCGGGATCGAATGGCAACGGTTCCCCGTTCTCTATCGCCTCCGCCATCCTCGCATGCGCCGCGTCCCGCGCCGCGTAGAGAAGGCCGTTGAGACGTACCACGTCGCCCGTGCGCAGCGGCTCCACGTCCTCCTTCGAGAGCGGCACTTCAAGGTAGATCGGCTCGGCTCCGCCCGCGCTCACAGCTCGGCCGAGGCGGTGCGGTGGGAGTGGCAGTCCAGGTTGACGGCGACCGGGAAGGCGGCGATGTGCGTCGGGAAGCTCTCGACGTGGACTGCGAGGGCCGTAACCCTCCCGCCGTAGCCCGCGGGGCCGATGCCGGTCGCGTTGATCTCCGCCAGAAGCTCCTCTTCGAGCGTCGCCAACTCCGGGTCGGGGTTCGGCTCCCCTGAGGGACGGGTGAGCGCCTTCTTGGCGAGCTGGGCGGCCTTCTCGAACGGCCCTCCCATCCCTACCCCCACCGTCAACGGCGGGCTCGCGTTCGGGCCAGCCCTCTCTATGGTCTCGACGATGAACTTCTTCATCTCCGGCAGTCCCTCCGCCGGCGTGAGCATCCTCAAGGCGCTCATGTTGTCGCAGCCCGCGCCCTTCACGAGCATCGTCAGCTTCAGCCCATCCCCCGGCACCAAGTCGTAATACACGATGGCCGGGGTATTGTCACCGGTGTTGGTCCGCTCGATAGGGCTCCTCACGATGCTCTTCCTGAGATAGCCCTCCTCGTAGCCGCGCCGGACTCCCTCGTCTATCGCCTCCGCCAGTTCCCCGCCTACGAAGCGCACCTCCGTCCCGACTTCAACGAAGAAGACCGCGTACCCAGTGTCCTGACAGAAGGCTATGCATTCCTCGCGTGCGACCTCGGCGTTCTCCAGGAGGCGCTCGATCACCTCCCGCCCCAAAGGAGACTCCTCCCTCTCCAGACCCTCCCGCAGAGCGCGCAGATGCCCCTCGGGCAGGCGCGTGTTCGCCTCGATGCACAGGCCGCATACCGTTTCCGTTACGTCCTCGACCCTTACCTCGCGCAAATCCTCCGCCTCCTCATCGTTACTATTGCAGCCCCCACGAGAAGAATAGCACCAGCCCCTTCGTCACGTCCAAAGCATTCAGAGTTCGACACCAACCCCAGCTTACAGCCCTTCGGCTTCGTCGGCGGACTCTACGACCCGGGTACGTCAACCCGCTTCGGCACCTGCTACTACAACAACCTGGTATGCGCTCGTTCTCTCACGACCGTTTCAGGGAGGTTCTTCGAGGACTTCGAGGTGGGGACGTCTACGAGCGTCCGCTCGGGCGGATGGCGACGACTACGGACAACTCGTGGTTCACGCTGCTGACGCAGAACACGGCCCCTATACACTTCATCCATGCTCACGCCGAAAAGACGGAGTTCGGCCGGCCGTTCGTGGACTCGACTTTCACGGTCGCCCTGGTGACCGGCCAGAGCGTCACCGACGTCTCCCAGAACGTCTGCCAACCTGGGGTGGGTGAGATCGGTTTGCCCGCCCCCGTATTCGAGGGCGACACTATCTACTCTCGCTCGGAGGTACTCGAGAAGCGAGAATCCAGGTCTCGCCCCAACATCGGAGTCGTCAGGATGAAGACGACCGGCTACAACCAGAATGGGGTCGTGGTGATCACGTTCAAGCGCACGCTCCTCGTCTACAGAAAAGGCCATGCCCCGGAGATAACCAGGATCACCCCGAAGATAGATAACCTCCGAGAGGCTACCCCAGGAACCCTAAAGGACGCCACCACAGGAGGGAGGTCGCGCCGAGGATGATCAGGAACAGTACCGTGAGCAAGAGACCGACACGCAACAGGTCGCGCGAAGAGTACATGCCGGTCTGGTAGGTGACGAGGTTGGACATCGCCTGCGAGGGCAAGACGAACGTCGCCAGGCCCGCGAGCGCCACCGTGACGCCGACCGCCCCCGCCGGCAGGCCTAGAGAGCCGGAGCCTGCGAGCAGGACCGGCAGGAGCGTGGCCGCCGCCGGGGTCGAGCCCGCGAAGGCGAGCTGGTAGACGAGCATTATCCCCGCGACCACCAGGACACCCGCGACCGCGCCTGCCCGTGCCAGGTCCGCCGCCCCCGTCCCAAGCAGCCCGCCTCCGACCCACGCCGCCGCCCCCGTGTCCCGGAGGGCGAAGGCGAGAGAGAGGCTCGCCCCGAAGAGGAAGATGGAGCCCCAGGAGATCCCAAGCACCTCCTCC
>CADCVG010000077.1 GCA_902806075.1 uncultured Rubrobacteraceae bacterium | reverse complement strand
GGTGATGAACGTGGAGTTGATCTCGCCGATTGCCATGGACGAGGGGTTGAACTTCGCGATACGCGAGGGTGGTAGGACCGTGGGTGCTGGCGTCGTTACCGAGATAGTGGAGTAGGGCGATGGCCGTATCCAAGATCAGGATAAAGCTAAAGGCCTATGACCACGAGGTCATAGACAAGACGGCGAAGTCGATAGTGGAGACGGCGGAGCGGACCGGGGCCTTTGTGTTTGGTCCCGTTCCCCTGCCGACGAAGAAGAGCGTGTACACGGTGATCCGGGGTCCCTTCAAGGACAAGGACTCTCGGGAGCACTTCAAGCTGCACACGCACAAGCGCCTCATCGACATCCAGCAGCCCACGCCGCGCACGGTAGATAGCTTGCAGAGGCTCGACCTGCCGGCGGGCGTGAACATCGAGATAAAGGCGACCTAGCATGGCGACGGCAGTATTCGGGCGCAAGAAGCACATGACCCAGGCCTTCCAGGACGATGGCACGCTCGTGAGCGTGACGGTGATCGAGGTGGAGCCGAACTTCATCACCGCGGTGAAGACCGCCGGTGATGAAGGCTACGACGCGGTCCAGGTGGGCTTTGGGGTGGTGCCGACGCGCAAGGTGAACAGGCCGCACGCGGGCCAGTTCGAGAAGCACGAGACTCCACCCAGAAGGCACCTGAAGGAGCTAAGGAACGTCTCGGGCGAGGTCGGCGGCACTATCGCGGCGGACGTGTTCGAGGAGGGGGATAAGGTTCACGTAACCGCGGTCTCCAAGGGGAAGGGCTTCCAGGGGACCATCAAGCGCCACGGCTTTGGCCGTGGGCCGGTCTCGCACGGCTCTCACAACGTCCGCGCGCCGGGCTCCGTCGGGGCTTCGGCTGATCCCGCGCGGATCTTCCCCGGGCAGAAGATGCCGGGGCAGATGGGTAGCGAGGGTGTAACGGTCAAGAACCTGCGGGTGGTCGCCGTGGACGTCGAGAACAACGAGCTCTGGGTGCGTGGCGGGGTGCCGGGCGGCAAGGGTTCGGTAGTAAAGATCCAGAAGGCGGGTGAGTAGAGAGATGGCGAAGGCGAATGTCTTCGACGCCGGTAGCGGCGCGAGCTCGGAACTGGACCTCAGTGGTCCGCTCTTCGAGACGGAGCCGAAGGAGCACGTCATGCACCGGGCCGTCGTTGCCGAGCTCGATGCCCGGCGGCGCTTTACGGCCTCGACGAAGGGCCGGAGCGAGGTTACGGGTTCCGGGCGAAAGCTGTACAGGCAGAAGGGGACCGGCCGGGCACGGGCGGGTGACATAAAGCCGCACAACCGTGTCGGCGGTGGTACCTGGGGTGGCCCGAAGCCGAAGGGCGAGCGTTCGCACAAGCGTATAAACCGCAAGGAGGCGCGGGCCGCGTTCCAGGGGGCTCTCTCCGCGAAGGCGGCGGACGGCGAGTTGTACGTGCTCGATTCGTTGGGCTTCGACAGGCCTTCGACCAAGCAGGCCCGGGAGCTTGTCGAGAGGATGAACCTCGAGGGGCCGGTTCTGGTGGTCGTGACGGACGACGACGAGCACGCGGAGCTCTCTTTCAGGAACCTGTCGAGAGTGACTGTTACGCGGCCTTACGAGTATGGGGTCTACGAGTTGCTAAGGGCTCGGGAGGTCGTGTTCTCTCGGGCGGCCTACGAGCGGCTCGCCGGGGATCGGGAGGAGAGGTAAGTATGGATCCGCACCAGGTAATAATCCGTCCGGTCATCTCCGAGAAGAGCTACAATCTGATCGAGACGCAGAATCAGTATACGTTTCAGGTCGACAAGCGGGCGAACAAGAACCAGATCAAGCGCGCCATAGAGGACGCCTTCGATGTGAGGGTTCATAAGGTAAACACGGCGAACGTGAAGAGTAAGCCGAAGCGCCAGGGCTTCTACCGGGGCCGGACGGCCCAGTGGAAGAAGGCCGTCGTCCGTCTCGCCGAGGGCGAGAGCATAGAATTGTTCGAGGGGGTCTAGGATGCCAGCGAGACGTTACAACCCGACGAGCGCGGGGCGGAGGAACTCCTCCGTGCTCACGCGCGACTCGGTGACGAGGGAGAAACCGCAGAAGGGCCTGACCGCCAAGCTGCATAAGACGGGCGGGCGCAACAACAACGGGCGCATCACGACCCGCCACATCGGTGGGGGTCACAAGCGGCGCTACCGGCTCATAGACTTCAAGCGCAACAAGGACGGCGTCCCCGCGACGGTCGCGGCTATCGAGTACGACCCGAATCGCTCGGCGAACATTGCCCTGTTGCACTACCACGACGGCGAGAAGCGCTATATCCTCGCGCCCCGCAACCTGACGGTCGGGAGCATCGTCGAGAGCGGCCCCGACGCCGAGGTAGAGGTGGGCAACGCGCTGCCGCTGAACCGCATACCGGTCGGTACCGTGGTGCATAACGTGGAGTTGGAGCCGGGCAGGGGAGCGCAGATGGCCCGAAGCGCCGGTACGAGCGCACAGCTCACCGCGCGCGAGGGCAAGCTCGTTACGCTGCGGCTGCCGAGCGGCGAGCGGCGCAGGGTAAGAAGCGAGTGCCGCGCTACTGTCGGCGTCGTTGGGAACCAGTCGCACCAGAACATCCGGTGGGGCAAGGCGGGCCGCAAGCGGCACCTCGGTGTGAGGCCGACCGTGCGTGGTACGGTCATGAACCCGGTCGACCACCCGCACGGCGGTGGCGAGGGCAAGAGTACACCGGGCCGGGCGCCGGTCACGCCGTGGGGCAAGATCACGCAGGGCTCGCCCACTCGTAAGAAGCACAAGCGGTCGGACGCGATGATCGTCCGGCGGCGTAGAAAGGGAAGGAGGCGCTAGGTGACCCGTTCGTCGAAGAAGGCGCCGTACGTCGAGGAGCGGCTCATGGAGCGCATCCTCAGGATGAACGAGAACAACGAGCGCCGGATGCTCAAGACGTGGAGCCGTTCGTCGGTGATCTACCCAGAGTTCGTCGGCCATACCGTCGCGGTACACGACGGGCGCAAGCACGTGCCCGTCTTCTGCACGGAGAGCATGGTCGGCCACAAGCTCGGGGAGTTCGCCCCAACGCGAACGTTCCGCACGCACGTAAAGAGCGACCGGACCGCGAGGAGGCGCTGAGATGCGGGCCGTCGCGAAGTTCGTGCGTATAGCGCCGCGAAAGGCACGGCTGGTGGCCGACGAGATCCGGGGTAAGAGCTACCCGGAGGCCCGGTCGGCGCTGGCGTTTACCAACAAGCGGGCCGCCGGTATAGTCGGCGAAGTCCTAAAGAGCGCCGCCGCCAACGCCGAGCACAACTCGGACGCCGATCCCGACGAGTTGCGGGTCAGGACCGTCAAGATAGATGAAGGGCCGACGATAAAGCGCTACAGGCCGCGGGCGATGGGCCGGGCGACCATGATCCGCAAACGGACGAGCCACATCACGGTCGAGCTAGAGGCCCCGGTAGGCGCGGCGGTTACGGTAGACACGCCCGAGGGCGAGGAGGAATAAGTTGGGTCAAAAAGTACATCCAGAGGGCTTCCGCCTGGGCGTAAAGCGCAAGGGCGAGAAGGTCGACTTCAAGAGCAGTTGGTACTCCGATCGGGACTTCGCCGAGTTGCTCGGTGAGGACCTCAAGATCCGGAAGCACATCGAGAAGAAGCTTACTCGGGCGGGGATCGCCAACATCACCATCCGTAAGGCCGCCGAGCAGGGCGAGGTCGCGGTGGACATCCACACGGCCCGTCCGGGCATCGTGATCGGCAAGGGCGGTAGCGAGGTCGACGCTCTGCGCAACGAGCTACAGAATCTCACCAAGAAGAAGGTGCAGGTCAACGTGCGCGAGGTCTCTCGTCCGGAGATCAACGCTCAGCTAGTCGCCGAGTCAATCGCCGAGCAGCTCGAAGGCCGGGCCGCGTTCCGGCGGACCATGAAGCGGGCTCTCACGAGCGCGATGCGGAGCGGGGCCGAGGGTGCCAGGATACGGTGCGGGGGCCGGTTGGGCGGCATCGAGATGAGCCGCGAGGAGACCATCTCCGAGGGGCGGGTGCCGCTTCACACGCTCGACGCCGATATAGATTACGGCTTCAAGGAGGCCAAGACCCAGATGGGCCAGATCGGGGTCAAGGTCTGGATCAACCACGGGATCCACGAGGATGAGCTCTCGGGGGGGCGTTAAGAGATGCTGGTACCGAAGAAACTAAAGTACAGGAAGCCCCACCGGGGCAGGATGCGGGGCCTGGCAAAGGGCGGCACCGAGGTTCAGTTCGGTGAGTACGGGCTGCAGGCGCTTGAGGCGTCCTGGATCACCAACCGCCAGATAGAGGCAGCGCGTATCGCGATGACCAGGAAGATCAAGCGTGGCGGTAAGGTCTGGATCAACATCTTTCCCCACAAGCCCGTTACCAAGAAGCCGGCCGAGACCCGCATGGGCAGCGGCAAGGGTAGCCCCGAGGGCTATGTCGCGGTCGTCAAGCCCGGGCGCGTGATGTTCGAGATGAGCGGGGTGAACGAGGAGTTGGCGCGTGAGGCTATGGCTCTGGCCGCCCAGAAGCTCCCTATAAAGACCCGTTTCCTCGTGCGCGGAGGTGTGCAGGCGTGATGAAGGTAGCCGAGGTCAGGGAGATGGGTGTCGAGGAGCTTGAAAGGCGCGTCACCGAGACGCGGCGCGAGCTCTTCAACCTGCGCTTCCAGCACGCGACGGGGCAGTTGGAGAACACGGGACAGCTCAAGGAGGTCCGGAAGAACATCGCCCGGCTCCTGACGGTCCTACATCAGAAACAGCGGGAGAACGCATAGTGACGGAGGAGAGAGAGAACCAGGCGGTTATAGGCGAGGCCGTGGAGGCAGGCCTTGGGGAGAGCCCGGACAAGGGTCCGGCACTGGACCAGGACGAGGGGCCGGTGCAGGATCCGCAGTCCGACCGGAATGGCCGTAAGGAGCGGGTCGGCCTCGTCGTCTCCGACAAGCCGAACAAGACCGTGACCGTCTCGGTCGAGACGCTCGTACGGCACCCCTTGTACAAGAAGCGCGTGAGGAGTTCCAAGCGATTCATGGTCCACGACGAGCGCAATGAGGCTCGGGTCGGAGACACCGTGAGGATCATCGAGACTAGGCCGCTCTCGGCGCGCAAGCGGTGGCGCCTGGGGAACATCGTATCGAGGTCGGAGTAGTGATACAGAACGAGACACGACTAAGGGTTGCGGACAACTCGGGGGCGAGGAGCCTTCTGACCATCCGGGTTATGGGAGGCAGCCGGCGGCGGAGCGCGGGGATCGGGGACGTAATCGTCGCGGCCGTGAAGGAGGCGACGCCGGGCGGCGCGGTCAAAAAAGGCGAGGTCGTAAAGGCCGTGGTCGTCAGGACGAAGAAGGAGACGCGGAGGGATGACGGGTCGTACATCCGCTTCGGCGAGAACGCTGGTGTGGTCATCAACAACGATGGCGCGCCGCGCGGGACACGTATCTTCGGTCCCGTCGCCCGCGAGCTCCGGGACAAGGGGTACACGAGGATCATCTCGCTCGCTCCGGAGGTGCTGTAAAGATGGCTCTTAAGATAAAGCGCGGGGACACGGTCGTCGTGATCTCCGGCAAGGAGAAGGGCAAACGCGGTGAGGTCGAGCAGGTAATACCGGCGAAGAGCCGGGTGGTCGTGGGCGGCGTCAACGTGAGAACGCGACACGCCCGGCCCAGCCAGCAGAACCAGGAGGGGCTCTACACTTTCGCGGCCCCGATGCACGTCTCGAACGTGATGCTGGTCGACCCGGATTCCGGGGAGCCTACGCGAGTGGGATACCGGTTCACGGACTCCGGTGAGAAGGTCCGGGTCAGCAAGAAGTCCGGGAAGGATATCGAATAGATGGCGAGGATGAAGGACAGGTACCGGGAGGAAGTCGCCCCGGCGCTCAAGGAGAGGTTCAGCATAGAGAACCCCATGCGAATCCCGAAGCTGGAGAAGATCGTGGTGAACATGGGCGTCGGCGAGGCCGTGACGAACAGCAGGGCGCTCGACGGCGCGATGGCGGACCTCGCCAAGATTACGGGTCAGAAGCCGCAGCTAAGGCGGGCCAAGAAGAGCATCGCCGGGTTCAAGATTCGGGAGGGGATGCCGGTCGGGGCGCGCGTGACGTTGCGCGGCGAGCGGATGTGGGAGTTCCTCGATAGGCTCGTAACAATCGCGCTCCCGCGTGTGCGTGACTTCCGGGGGATCAGCCCGCGGAGCTTCGACGGGCGGGGGAACTTCGCGCTCGGGCTCCGGGAACAGTTGATCTTCCCGGAGATCAGCTACGACGAGATAGACGCTACGCGCGGCCTGGACGTCGCGATGGTGACGACGGCGGAGACCGACGAAGAGGCGCGGGAGCTCTTGCGGCTCCTCGGGATGCCGTTCCGGACGAGCTAGGAGAGCTTATGACGAGAAAAGCGTTGTTGGTCAAGCAGAGGAAGCCGCAGAAGTTCGCGGTGAGGGAGTATAACCGATGCCAGCGGTGTGGCCGGGCGCACGGGTACTACCGGAAGTTCGGGCTGTGCCGGATCTGCTTGAGAGAGTTGGCGCACGAGGGCAAGATCCCTGGTGTCATGAAGGCTAGTTGGTAGGTTTAGATGAGCGTTAACGATCCTATAGCGGACTTCCTGACCCGCATACGCAACGCGGGCATGGCAAGGCACGACATCGTCGAGATGCCCCACTCCAAGATGAAGACCGAGGTTGCTCGCATCTTCAAGGAGCAGGGCTACATACAGGACTACTCGGAGAAGGGCGCGGGCGCCGAGAGGAAGCTTGTCGTCGAGCTCAAGTACGACCCCGACGGACGGCGTGCTATCACGGGCTTACGGCGCATGAGCCGGCCCGGGCGACGCGTGTACCGCAAGCAGACGAATATCCCCCGTGTCCTCGATGGGCTTGGGGTAGCGATACTCTCGACCTCGCGCGGGATACTCACCGACCATGAGGCCCGCAGGGCCGGCATCGGCGGCGAGGTCCTCTGCTTCGTTTACTAGGGAGATAGAGAATTATGTCGAGAATCGGTAGGGCGCCGGTACCGGTGCCGGGAAATGTAGAGATGGACATCTCCGGTCAGGAGATCAGGGTCAAAGGCCCCAAGGGGGAGCTGACCGTGCCCTTGGGCAAGGGTGTAAGCGTGAGGCAGGAGGATGGCGAAATCGTCGTCGAGCGGCAGTCCGATGCACCCGAGCACAGGGCGATGCATGGGCTCACGCGATCCCTGATCCAGAACGCTGTCACCGGCGTCACGGACGGCTTTACGAAGACGCTCCAGATCGCGGGCGTCGGGTACAGGGGGGCGTTGCAAGGGCAGGACATAAACCTTCAGGTCGGGTACTCGCATCCGGTCACGATAACCCCCCGCGAAGGTATAGATTTCGAGATGCCGAACGCTACGACCATCGTGGTGCGCGGTATAGACAAGCAGCGGGTCGGCCAGCAGGCGGCGGAGATACGGCGCGTCAGGCCGCCGGAGCCGTACAAGGGCAAGGGCATCCGCTACAGCGACGAGCAGATCCGGCGCAAGGTCGGCAAGGCGGGCTAACGCCCGATGCTAGCGGAGCCAAGGGAGGCTTTATGGCGGTAACCGAAGTCAAGAGGATCCAGAAAAACCGGCGTCGGGGTCGCATCCGGCGCAAGATCTCCGGCACGGCGGAGCGCCCGAGGCTCTCCGTCTACAAGTCGAACGTCCACATCTATGCCCAGCTGATAGACGACCTCGAAGGTCGCACGCTGGCGGCGGCGGACTCCCGCGAGGTTGAGGAGGCCGAGAGCCGCAAGGACGCGGCACGGAAGGTGGGCGAGCTTATCGCCAGCCGGGCGGGAGATGCGGGGATAGAGGACGTGGTCTTTGATCGCGGCGGTAACAAGTACCACGGCCGGATCGCGGCGCTCGCGGAGGGCGCGCGGTCGGGCGGGTTAAAGCTGTAACTTTTAGGAGGATAGAGAGTTTTGGGACGACCGAGAAGCGGTAGCGGCAGAGGACCGGGAGGCCCCGGCGGTCAGGGCGGCAGACCCGGCGGCCAGGGTGGCAGGACCGGTGGCCAGGGCGGCGGGCCCGGCGGCCAGGGTGGCAGGCCCGGTGGTCAGGGCGGCGGACGCGGTGGTAGGGACGGGCGTGGCGGACGTGGGCGCGACCGGGACTCCGACATTCAGGACCGGGTCGTCGAGATCCGTCGCGTCGCCAAGGTGGTCAAGGGTGGCCGGCGCTTCAACTTCAGCGCCCTCGTCGTCGTCGGCGATGGCAAGGGCCGTGTCGGGGTTGGCCTGGGCAAGGCGAACACGGTACCGGCCGCGATAGCGAAGGGCCAGGACAAGGCCAAGCGCGAGATGTTCGACGTACCTATGCGCAACACGACGATACCGCACGAAGTCCTGGGCAAGTTCGAGAGTTCCGAGGTGATGCTCAAGCCCGCCAGCGAGGGTACGGGGGTTATCGCGGGTGGCGCGGTGCGCGCGGTGTTGGAGCTTGCCGGGGTCAGGGACATCCTGACGAAGGCTCTGGGTTCGACGACCGCCGTCAACCTCGTGCGGGCGACGGAGCAGGGCTTGAGGAGCCTGCGCTCCAAGGCCGCCATCGAGCAGTCGCGGGGGGTGAAGATCACGCTATGAGCCCCTTGAAGATTACGCAAAAGAAGAGCGTTATAGGTTCGCTCTCGGGTCACAAGAAGACGGTCCGGGCTCTGGGTCTCAAGCGGATCAGGGACTCGCGGGTACACGAGGACACGCCGCAGATACGCGGAATGGTCCGCAAGGTGCAGCACCTGGTAGAGGTCGAGGAGGTGCAGGGGTAATGAGGCTAAACGAACTCTCTCCGGCCCCCGGCTCCACGAAGTCGCGCAAGCGGCTCGGTCGGGGTAAGGGCTCGGGGAACGGCAAGACCAGCGGTCGCGGTCACAAGGGCGCGGGCGCGCGTTCGGGCGCTCCGGGGCACGGCAAGTTTGAGGGTGGTCAGATGCCGCTCCAGCGTCGCCTGCCGCGCCTCAAGGGCATGGCTCGCGGGCCGCACACCGTCGCCCGTCCGAAGGTCTACGCGCCGGTCAATGTCTCGGAGATCGCGGAACTTTCGGGCGACGAGATCGGCATCGAGGAGCTCAAGGCAGCCGGTATCCTCCGTAAGAAGGAGAGCCTGGTAAAGGTCTTGGGTGACGGGGAGATCGGACGCGCCATAACCGTCAGGGCGCACGCGTTCTCCGGTGCGGCCCGGGAGAAGATAGAGGCGGCCGGCGGCAGCGCCGAGATCCTGGAGTCGTAAGATGGTAAAAGCGCTAGGAAACGCCTGGAGCGTCCCGGAGCTAAGGCGCAAGCTGCTCTTTACGGCAGCGATACTGGCCCTCTACAGCCTCGGGCGCTTCGTGCCGTTGCCGGGGATCAACCGGGAGGCTTTGGGAACGGGCCTGGACACGAGCGGGAACGCGATGACGGCCACCTTCGGGGTCTTTACCGGCGGGGCGTTTAACCAACTGTCGGTCTTCGCCCTTGGGATCATGCCGTACATTACGGCTTCGATCGTGATGCAGCTCCTGACCGTCGCGGTACCCCGGCTTCAGGAGCTCGCCAAGGAGGGCGAGACGGGCCAACAAAAGGTCACGCAGTACACCCGATTCTTTACTTTAGGGCTGGCGGTTATCCAGTCTCTCGCGATGCTCCTGTACTTCCGCAGCGGTGGAACGGGAGTCCTCAACGGTACGACGATCATAGACAACTACCTCATCGTCATAACGCTCACGGCGGGGACGATGCTGATCATGTGGCTCGGGGAGCTCATCTCTCAGCGAGGGCTCGGGAACGGCATCTCGCTAATCATCTCCGCGGCGATCCTCTCGCAGGCGCCCTCGGCGATCTCGTCCCTTATCGAGAGCGGGAACGTTCTGATCATCGTGATCCTCGCCGTGCTCGCGTTGTTAATCGTCGCGGGGATCGTCTTCGTCAACGAGGGGCAGCGGCGCATCCCGATCACCTACGCGAAGAGGCAGGTCGGGCGGCGCATGAGCCAGGGCGGGACGACGTACCTGCCCTTGAAGGTCAACATGGCGGGGGTTATACCGATCATCTTCGCCTCGTCGCTCCTGATCTTCCCGATCATCCTGGCCCAGTTCGCCGGGAACGATGCGGGCTCGATCCTCGGGCGCGTCGCGGCGTTCTTTACGCCGGGGAACGCGCCGTATCTGATCCTGTTCGGGCTCCTGATCGTGATGTTCACGTACTTCTACACGGCGGTGCAGTTCAACCCGGTAGAGCACGCGGACAACCTCAAGAAGAGCGGCGGATACATCCCGGGGATACGTCCGGGGCAGCCAACGGCTCTCTACCTGAACACCGTGCTCACCAGGATCACGCTCTTCGGGGCGCTCTTCCTCGCGGCGATCTCGGTGGTGCCGTACTTCATCTCGGGTGCTTTGGGCCTGGGGCAGCAGGTCTTCCTGGGAGGCACCTCGATGCTGATAGTGGTTGGCGTCTCCCTGGATACGGTTCGCCAGCTTGAGAGCCAGTTGATGATGCGTAACTACGAAGGTTTCTTGAAGAGGAGGCAGCAGCAGAGATGAGGATAATCATCTTCGGTCCCCAGGGGGCGGGCAAGGGTACCCAGGCGGCGAAGCTGGTCGAGAAGTTGGGTGCCGAGCACATCGCCACCGGCGACCTCGTGCGAGCGGAGATAAAGCAGGGCACGGAGCTCGGACAGAAGATCCAGGAGTACAACGACAAGGGCGAGTTGGTCCCCGACGAGATCATCATCGAGATGACCAAGCCGCACCTCTCGGAGAATGAGTCCTGGATCCTCGACGGCTTCCCGCGCAACCAGGCCCAGGCAAAGGCACTCGACGAGGCGCTCGAAGAGATAAATGAGAAGGTCGACAGGGTTATCGGCCTCGAAGCCTCGGACGAGGACCTGGTCAAGCGGCTCTCGGGCCGCCGCCAGAGCGAGGCGACTGGCAAGACTTACCACATCGAGCACGACCCGCCGCCGGAGGAGGGCAACGAGGAGGATGTGGGGCCGTTTATCCAGCGCGACGACGACACCGAGGAGGCCATCCGCACGCGCCTGGATACCTACCACGAGCAGACCGAGCCCCTGAAGGAGTATTACGGTGAGCAGGGGATTCTCGTCACCGTGGATGCCTCGAAGGGGATCGACGAGGTCACCGAGGAGGTCATGAAGGCCGTGGGGGAGAATAAGTAGCGCCTTGATCGTACGCAAGAGCAAGGGCGAGCTCGAGACCATGCGCGAGGGTGGCAGGATCACCGCTGCCTGCCTCCGCATGCTCGCCGAGAATGCCCGGGCCGGCGTGACCACGAAGGACCTCGATGGGATGGCGGAGGACTTCATCCGCTCACGTGGCGGGAAGCCGGAGTTCAAGGGCTATCAGGGCTTCCCCGCCTCGATCTGCGCCTCGCCGAACTCCATGATCGTACATGGCATCCCCGGCTCTTACCGCTTGAAGGACGGCGACACTATCTCCCTGGACGTCGGTGTGCGCTACGAGGGCTTCGTGACGGACTCCGCGACTACCGTGGCAATAGGGGAGATACCGCCGGACGCCGAAGGGCTTTTGAGCACCACGCGTCAGTGCCTGGCGGCGGCGACGGAGCAGATGCGGGCCGGCAAGAAGCTTGGAGACGTCGGGTACGCGATACAGGTCCTGGCCGAGGCGCGGGGGTACGGGGTGGTGCGAGACCTAGTCTCGCACGGCGTCGGGCGCAAGATGCACGAGGACCCCCAGATCCCCAACTACGGTAGACCGGGGGCCGGCCCGCGTCTCTTACCCGGCATGACGTTCGCGATAGAGCCCATGATCACGCTCGGCAGCTACGACATCCGCATCGACGAGCGGGATGGCTGGTCCATCTACACCGCCGACGACTCCCTAGCCGCCCACTACGAGCACACCATCGCCGTTACCGAGGATGGGCCGTGGGTGCTTACGGCGGCGTAGACTACTCTAGGAGACGAGTGGTTTGCGTGGTAAGATATACGTTTGTTTCCGGACACTTTGTAACAGATTGAGAGCAGGGGAGGTCCTTGGCTAAAGAAGACGTCATAGAGGTGGAGGGCACGATCACGGAGGCGTTGCCCAATACGCAGTTCCGGGTGGAGCTCGACAACGGGCACAACGTGCTGGCCCACATCTCGGGCAAGATGCGGATGAACTACATCCGGATCCTGCCGGGCGATAAGGTCAAGGTGGAGCTTAGCCCCTATGACCTCGACCGGGGGCGTATAACCTACAGGTTCAGGTAGTAGAAGGACACGAGGCGAGACGGAGGAAGAGACTTTGAAGGTAAGGGCGAGCGTGAAGCCCCTGTGCGAGCAGTGCAAGGTTATACGCAGACGCGGGGTGGTACGGGTTATCTGTAGCGCCAACCCCCGACACAAGCAGAGGCAGGGCTAGCATGGCGCGTATAGCGGGCATCGATCTGCCGCGCGAGAAGCGGGTAGAGGTAGGGTTGACGTACGTGTTCGGCATCGGCCGTTCGACGGCCAGGAAGATACTCGCCGAGACGGGCGTGGACCCGAACACGAAGGTCCGGGACCTGGCCGAGGGCGAGGTCGCGCAGCTAAGGACGTACGTTGACCAGAACGTCGAGGTCGAGGGCGACCTCCGGCGCGAGACGAACCAGAACATAAGACGGCTCATAGATATCGGCTCTTACCGGGGCATCCGGCATCGCCGCGGGCTCCCGGTGCGCGGGCAGCGCACCAAGACCAACGCCCGCTCGCGCAAGGGTCCGAAGCCGTCCATAGGCGGGAGGAAGAAGACCAGATAATGGGTAGGCAGAGACAACAGCAGCGCGGCGGACAGCGCAGGGGCGGCGCGAGCCGGGCGCGGCGTAAGGTCCGCAAGAATGTAACGACCGGTATTGTGCATATAAAGAGCTCGTTCAACAACACCATCGTCAGCGTCACCGACCAGGAGGGCAACGTCATAGCCTGGGAGTCGGCGGGCGCTCTAGGCTTCAGGGGGAGCCGCAAGAGCACCCCGTACGCGGCCCAGATGACCGCCGAAAGTTGCGCGAACAAGGCGATGGACCAGGGCGTGAGGCGTGTGGACATCGAGGTCAAGGGCCACGGCTCGGGCCGGGACATGGCCGCGAGGACGTTCCAGAGCATGGGCCTTGAGGTGCTCGGGATACGGGACGTTACCGGCCAGCCGCACAACGGTTGCAGGCCTCCGAAAAGGCGTAGGGGTTAGCTAGAATGGCGCGTTATACGGGACCCAAGGGGAGGCGCGACAGGCGTGCGGGTGTGATGCTCTCCAACATGCGCAAGAACCCGCTGGAGAGGAAGCCTTACCCGCCAGGCGAGCACGGCCGGGGCAGGCAGCGGCAGACGGAGTACGGCGTCCGGCTTATGGAGAAGCAGAAGGCCCGCTGGTACTACGGCGTCTCCGAGAAGCAGTTCAGAGGCGCTTACGACAGGGCGACCCGGATGCAGGGCGTCTCCGGCGAGAACCTCCTGCGGCTCATGGAGCTCCGGATGGACAACGTCGTGTTCAGGATGGGCTTCGCGACCAGCAGGCCGCAGGCCCGCCAGATTGTGGTTCACGGGCACTTCCTGCTCAACGGGCGCAAGCACAACATCCCGTCGGCCATCCTGAAGCCGGGAGATGTGATCACGGTCAGGGAGAAGAGCCGGGGGTTGGAGCCGATAGTGAACGCCGTAGATCAGGTCGTAGCTGTCCCGTCGTGGCTGGAGGCGGACCACGATAACTTCACGGGCCGCGTTTTGCACTCGCCGGGGCGCGACGAGATCGACACTCCCGTCGAGGAGCAGCTCATCATCGAGTTCTACAGCCGATAGGTGAGAGACAAAAATACTATTTACAGCAGGTGGTAGTTTGACGATGTTGGATATAGCACCACCCCGTTTCAGGGTGGAAGAAGAAGAGAATCGCCGTGGTCTGTTCGTGGCGGAGCCGTTGCCGCGGGGCCTCGGGCACACGTTGGGCAACTCGCTGCGGCGTGTGATGCTCTCCGGGCTCACGGGAGCGGCGGTGACGAAGGTGCGCATAGAGGGTGTCAGCCACGAGTTCTCGACCATCCCCGGCGTAAAAGAGGATGTCGTGGACATCATCCTCAACCTCAAGGCTCTCAAGTTCAAGCTGGAGCGCGACGAGCCGATGGAGCTTGAGATTATCAAGCAGGAGCCGGGCGAGGTGACGGCGACGGATATCGAGCTCAAGGCCGACCTCGAGGTCGTAGACCCTGACGCGTACATCGCCAGCGTCTCCGAGGGTGGAAACCTGGAGATGCGCCTGACGGTCGAGAAAGGTCAGGGCTACCGTAGGGCCGAGCAGAACAAGAGCGACGCCGACCCGATAGGCGTGATGGCGGTCGATTCGATCTTCTCGCCGGTCCAGAGGGTGAACTACACGGTCTCCGAGACGCGCGCGGGGGCGAGGACCGACCTCGACTCTCTCTCCATAGAGGTCTTTACTGATGGGCGGGTTGCTCCTAGAGATGCCCTCCAGGAGGCGGCGCGGCAGCTAACAGAGATCCTGGGTCTCTTTATGGACGGCTACGAGGGGGCCTCGCGTCCGGAGGCCCGCAACAGGCCCGGCCGGCCCGTCATCACCGACGAGCGGCCGGTCGAGGATCTGGAGCTAACGGTTCGCTCTTACAACTGCCTCAAGCGCGAGGGCGTGGACACCATCGGCCAGCTCGCGACGATGACCGAGGAGGAGTTGATGAACATCCGCAACCTCGGCATGAAGAGCGTCGATGAGATCCGGTCGAAGCTCACCGAGTACGGGTACGAGCTAGAGAGCGAGGGAACGGGCGTATGAGGCACGCGAAGAGGGGACGCAAGCTCGGCCGCGACGCCGCCCACCGCAAATCGCTTCTCGGCACGATGGCCGGCCAGGTCATCGTCCACGGCCGCATAAAGACCACCGTCCCGAAGGCGAAAGAGGTCCGGAGCGTCGTGGACAAGCTGATCACCACCGCCAAGAAGGACGACCTCCCGGCCCGCCGCCAGGCGGTCAGGGTCCTCAAAGACAAGACCATCGTCAGGAAGCTCTTCGAGGACGTTGCCCCGGACCTTGACGACCGTAACTCGGGCTACACCCGCATCCTCAGGCTCGGCCCGCGCCTCGGTGACGGCGCGGAGGCCGCTTACCTGGAGCTGGTCAACTACACTGTAGAGTAGTCTCGAACGGTCAGCACCAGCTCTGAGCAGAACGGGATGACTCTGTGGGGGACTCGCTGTAGCGGGTCCCCTTCTTGCTGCATGCCCATCCGTTCCAAAACCCCGATCGGGGCTCCACGGTGAAATATGCGGGGCTTGTAGAGTACGATGGGGCAGGCTTCGCGGGATGGGCGGTGCAGCCGGGGCTCAGGACGGTCGAGGGGACGCTCGCGGAGGCTCTCGGGACCGTGCTGCGGCAGCCGGTGAAGCTAACCGTGGCCGGGCGAACGGACGCGGGGGTGCATGCCACAGGGCAGGTCGTCTCTTTCCGGGCGGAGACTGATCTCTCTCCGTCTTCGATCTCCTACAAGACCACGGCCGTGTTGCCGGAAGACGTAGCGCTGCGGCGCTGCATACGGGTGTCGGAGGACTTCGATGTCCGCTCTTCCGCGAGGAGCCGGAGCTATGAGTACCGGGTCTTCAACGACCCCATCCGCTCCCCGCTCTCGCGGCGGCGTGCGATCCACGTGGCCCGCGAGTTGGACCCCAGCCTGTTACGAGAGGCGGCGAGCCTCATCCGGGGGGTACACGATTTCCGAGCCTTCACTTATACAAAAAGCTACCACACCAGGTTCGAGCGGGCCGTGGAGCAGTCCCGTTGGGAGGCGCGCGACGGGCTCCTCGTCTACGAGATCACCGCCAACTCCTTCCTCTACGGGATGGTCCGCGCCCTCGTCGGCACGATGCTGGAGGTGGGAGGGGGGAGACGCGAGATCACCCAACTCGCTCACCTGCTCGACGGCGGCGAGCGCAAGGAAGCCGGTCCCGCCGCCCCGGCCCGAGGTCTTACGCTGGTGGCGGTAAGATACGATGAACTCGACTTCGGAGGGATTACATGAACCGTGACGAGCCGATGGAACTTCTCTCCCGGATAGACTCCTACGTCGAAAACCTCTTCGCGCCAGCGGACCCGGCGCTGGAGACCACCCTGCGGCGCTCGCGCGAGGCCGGGCTGCCGGAGATAAACGTCTCCCCGAACGGGGGGAGGCTTATACAACTGCTGGCCGAGATAGCGGGCGCGAGACGTATTCTCGAAATAGGTACGCTCGGCGGGTACAGTACCATCCACCTCGCCCGCGCTCTCCCTGAAGACGGCGTGGTAATCAGCTTGGAGTTAAACGAGACTTATGTGGAAGTCGCCCGCGAGAACATCACAGAGGCCGGTCTGGAAGAGAAGGTAGAGGTGCGGGTCGGTGATGCGAGGGCGCTGCTTGCGGGGATGGTGGAAGAGGGGATCGAGCCGTTCGACCTGACGTTCATTGACGCTGATAAGGAGGGCTATCCGGAGTATCTGGAGTGGTCCTTGCGGCTCTCGCGGCCCGGCTCGCTGATCCTGGCCGACAATGCTATCCGGGGCGGGGGCGTGATCGAGCCGGAGGACGAGTCTGCCCGCGTAACCCACGAGTTCAACGAGTCGCTGGCGAACGATCCTCGCCTCTCGGCGCTCATCCTGCCCCTGATACGTGGCCGGATAGACGGGCTCGCGGTAGCGCGGGTGCTAGTAGACTGAAAGTATGGATACACGCGCAGCGGTAGCGCTCTTAGAGGAGTTTGGGAAGTTGCCGGGCCGTATCGAACGGCCGCAGACGTTCATGGAGATCGCTGGGTACCCTCACTATGAGAACGTGTGCAGCAACTTCCTTCGTTTCTTCTTCGACCCGGAAGGTCCGCATGGTCTGGGAAGCCTCTTTCTCGATGCCTTATTGAATTCGGTGAATATCGCGGGCGGGGTAGAAGGTTTCGGAGGAAACGTCTCTGTCGAGCGTGAAGTCGTCACAGAGGCGGGTAATCGAATAGATCTTCTCATAAAGTCGGACTCTCACGCGTTGCTAATCGAGAACAAAATCTTCGCCGCTATAGCTAACCCCTTCGAAGACTACGCAGTGTACTTGGATAGTTTGAAGAACGAAAGCGGAGTTGGCTACGATAAAAAGACCAAGATTCTCCTTACTCTCTACCCATCGAGAGAAGGCGCGGAGTGGGATTTCGTCAACCTTATCTACGCAGACTTTGCAAGCGCGGTACGTTCCAAGCTAGGTCATCACGTTTCTAAAGCGGACACTCGCTATCTGACACTAATGTTGGACTTTTTGAACACGCTCGAAAGCTTGGAGGAAGGGACCCGGATGAACCAGGAATTCGTCAAGCTGCTTGGGAAACGGGAAGGCGAAGTAGAGGAGTTCCTGACTGCGCTAAGTGAGTTTCGAAGTGAGCTACGGGAGAAGGTTAAGCAACTCGGAGCACTCATAGATGTGGATCGCCCTGGACAGGTTGAGCAAATCCCCTGGCGTCCAAATGCCTCTCCGATTCACTTCCTGCAACACAGAGTTTACGCTAACCTTTACGTTGATCACGATTCATACGTTGTTGTCGATACGAGTATCTCGCCGAAAGGATGGGAGATCCGGATTTTTTATCGAGGAACGCCAGATCTTTCAAACCTAGAGGAGGCACACGAGGAGTTCAAGGTACCGTTCGAGCGTAATGGACACTTCATATACCACGAACGCTTCGATTATGATGAAGACTTGAACCTCGTAGCTCCGGTCGTTCAGGGTATAGTAGAGACGATCTCCGACTCGTTGCCCGAACCTCCTGACTGCTGACCGGATTGTGGATGTATGCTACTATTTGACACGTTTGCGATAGAGATCTAAGTTATTCGCGGAGGAAAATGAAAAGTTACATGGCGCGGCCGTCGTCGGTCGAGCGCAGATGGCATCTCATAGACGCCGAGGGGCGGACGCTCGGGCGTTTGGCGACGGAGATAGCACGGCTCTTGCGCGGCAAGAACAAGCCCCAGTATACGCCGCACATCGACACGGGCGACTTCGTGGTCGTGGTGAACGCCGAGAAGGTGGTCGTCACGGGCAACAAGGCGGAGCAGAAGGTGTACCGTCGGCACACGGGGCGGCCGGGCGGCTTGCGGGAGACCAGCTACGAGGTGATGCTGGAGCGCAAGCCGACGGAGATCCTGCGCAAGGCCGTCTGGGGGATGATCCCCAAGACGCGGCTCGGACGGGCGCAGTTCAAGAAGTTGAAGATATATGCGGGCCCGGAGCATCCGCACGAGGCCCAGAACCCACAGCCGTACGAAGTGGAGAGATAAGGATGGCGGAACAGGCACTGTATAGAGGAACGGGACGGCGCAAGACGTCGGTGGCCCGCGTTAGGATAGTACCGGGGGATGGCAGAATCACGGTCAACGGTCGCGATTATGCCGAGTACTTCCCCCGCTCGACCTACCAGACGGTCGTAAGCTCGCCCCTGAAGGTCCTCGAGGCGGAGGGACGCTACGACGTGATCGTCAAGGTCGAGGGGGGTGGT
Organism: uncultured Rubrobacteraceae bacterium; assembly: GCA_902806075.1. Lineage (GTDB taxonomy): Bacteria > Actinomycetota > Rubrobacteria > Rubrobacterales > Rubrobacteraceae > Rubrobacter_F. The sequence goes on along the minus strand of CADCVG010000077.1, from coordinate 8,845 downwards.
CCTACGGGCCAGGCCGAGGCCGTGCGGCACGGTATAGCGCGCGCCCTGGCCGAGGAGTCGCAGGAGGCGCGCGGCGAGCTCAAGGGAGCGGGCCTCCTGACGCGCGACGCCCGCGCCGTCGAGCGCAAGAAGTACGGCCTGAAGAAGGCCCGCAAGCGCCCGCAGTTCTCCAAGCGCTAGAGTAGCGGCAACGGAGCATTCGACCCTGCCCGAGGCGGGCCCCCTACGCGGTCGCGGAGGGGGCTCGTCCGGCTAGGAGGTAGTTTGGTAGAAGGACGAAGGATCTCTTTCGGCACCGACGGGGTGCGCGGGGTCGCAAACGCAGGCCTTAGGCCCGAGGACGCCCTCGCCCTGGGCCTCGCCGCCGCCCGCGTCTTCGGCGGACCGCTCGTGCTGGGCCGTGACACCCGTCTCTCGGGCGGAATGCTCTCCGGCGCGTTGGCTTCCGGTGCCGCGAGCGGGGGCGCCCGCGTACTGGACCTCGGGGTGCTGCCTACCCCGGGTGTGGCGGCCCTCGCGCCGCGTCTCGGGGCGGCAGCCGCCGGAGTGGTGAGCGCCTCGCATAACCCCTACCCGGACAACGGGATAAAGTTCCTCTCCGGGGAGGGGCGCAAGCTCCCCGACGCGCGGGAGAGGGAGCTTGAGGGGCTGGCCGATGAGGACTTGGAGAGGCCAATCGGGGCCGGTGTAGGGGCGATAGAGCAGGTCCCCGACGCCCCTGGGCTCTACGCGGAGACCGTGCTCTCGCGCCTGCGGCCCCCGGCGGAGGGCCTGAGGGTGCTTCTGGACTGCGCGAACGGGGCGGCTTATGAGGTCGCGCCGCTGGCGTTCGGGGAGCTTGACGTGAAGCTTACGGTCGTGGGCGATAAGCCTGACGGGACCAATATCAACGAGGGCGTTGGCTCGACACATGTGGAGAAGCTTGAGGCGTCGGGGCACGACGTTGCCCTCGCGTTCGATGGAGACGCCGATAGGGTGCTGGCGGTCGATGAGGAGGGGCGCGTGGTGGACGGGGATAGGATCCTCGCGATCCTTGCCCGCGACCTCGCCGAGCGCGGCACTTTAGCCGGAGGGGTCGTGGTGACGGTGATGAGCAACCTGGGCTTCTTCAAGGCGATGGACGCTCTAGGAATACCCTACGAGGTGACGCCGGTTGGAGACCGGCACGTTGCGGAGGCGATGCAGCGGCGCGGGGCTTCTCTAGGGGGCGAGCAGTCGGGGCACGTTATACACGCCCGATACGCGACGACCGGGGACGGGCTCGTGACGGCGCTCGCGCTTCTGGACGTGATGGCGCGCAGTGGGAAGCCCCTTTCGGAGCTCGCGCGGGTCATGGACCAGTACCCGCAGGCCCTGGTAAACGTCCGGGTCGAGGACCGGGCGGTCGCGGGTGCGTGGGAGGTCAAGGAGGCGGTCGCGAGGGCGGAGCGGCGGCTCGGATCGGAGGGGCGTATACTCCTCAGGCCGAGCGGGACCGAGCCGCTGGTCAGGGTGATGGTCGAGCACGTAGATGGCGCGGTCTGCCGCGAGGTGTGCGAGGAGGTCGCGGGGGTCGTGACCAGCTCTTCTAAAGTGGGGGTATCGTGAGGTTTATAGGATGCTCGTTGGCGTGGCGGCCGGGCGAGGCGGGGGAGAGGCCGAGCTGTCTGGTCGTCCTGGACGAGCGGGGTAGTATCGTCGCCAACTCGTTCGCGACGGGTGCCGAGGAGCTTGCCTCCGCGGTTCGGGGCTATACGGAGGGGCGCAGGGGGGTCGTGGTTGGGGTGGACGCCCCGCTCTCGGTCCCAAACGAGCGCGGTACGCGCAGGATAGAGCGCATCCTCAGCAAGCTCGCGCTGCCGGCCTACTCGGCGAGCCGCAAGATGTTCGGTGATGAACCCTTCTCCGAGGAGATCCTGGCCGCGCTCGAAGGAGCCGGTGTCGAGTACACCGACTACCCGTTCCGCAGAGCTCGCGGACAGAGTGTAGTCACCGAGGTGGACTCTGCCGCGGCGCTCAAGGTGCTCCTCTTCGAGCGCGAAGGGGGGGACGGCGACCTCGCCGGGGTCTTGCGCGGTCTGCCGGAGCCCAAGTTCCGTAAGGGCAACAAGGAGGCGCGGGCCGCGGCCTTGAAGGGGGCGGTGGACGTGCTGTGGAACACGCCGGGGCTGCGCTTGAGGACCGGGAACCTCTCGGCGGACCTGTCGGCGGCGGAGAACGTGGACCTCTCCAAGCTGGACATCGCGCCGTCGCTCTCACACGCGGATTTCGACCGGATCGCCAGCCTCGTCGAGGGGACGCTCGCGGCGTACACCGTACACCGGCACTGGAAGGGGAGGGACGGCTCCATAGTGGTCGGTACCGGCCGCGAGGGCTCCGTCCTGCTCCCCGTCCCGGCCGTCCTCCAGGGGCGCATCGCCGAGGAGTGTCGCTCGGCGGGGGTACCGTACGTCTAGGGAGGTAGTCTTCCGATGCCGATGAAGGTCGTCTCTCTCAACGTAGCGCTCCCCTCGACGCAGTGTTACGACGGACGGAAGGTGCTCACGGGTGGGGCCAAGAGGCCGGTGCCGCGGGCGATGCTGCGCTACGAAAACTTCGAGGGCGACGGACAAGGAGATCAGGAAAACCACGGCGGTCCGGACAAGGCGGTCTGCGTGTACCCCCTGGATCACTACCCGCACTGGGAGAAGGAGCTCGGCGGCAGGCTCCTTCCCGGCGCGATGAGCGAGAACCTCACCGTCTCCGGCGCGCTGGAGACGGGGGTCTGCATAGGCGACGTGTTCAAGGTCGGGGAGGCGACCGTGAAGATCAGCCAGCCCCGGATGCCGTGCCATAAGCTGGCCGGAAAGAACGGGGAGAGGCTGCTCGCGAAGTGGGTGTCGCGGACAGGCTACACTGGCTTCTACACACGGGTGTTGAGCGAGGGTATGGTCAGTGCAGGCGAGGCTTTCGAGCTTGTCGAGCGGCACCTGGACCGCATATCGGTAGCCGACGTGAACGAGGTCATCTACGAGCGGTCGCGGGACTTCGCGCTCATCGAACGTCTGGCCGGTCTGCCGGAGCTCGCCGCTGACTGGCGCGCCATGTTCGCGGGGCGGCTCGAGCGGGTGAGGAGGCAACGCCAGTGGGTCTAAAGGTCCGCATCATCCCTTGTCTGGACGTGGATGCCGGCAGGGTCGTCAAGGGGACGAAGTTCAAGAACCTGAGAGACGCCGGGGACCCGGTCGAGCTCGCCGCGCTCTACGACAGGGAGGGGGCCGACGAGATCGTGTTCTACGACATCACCGCCTCCCACGAGAACCGCGAGACCGCGGCGAGGCTGGCCCGCGCCGCCGCCGAGGAGGTCTTTATCCCCTACACCATAGGCGGCGGCGTCCGGACCGTCTCCGACATGCGTGCCATGCTCCGCGCCGGGGCCGATAAGGTCTCCGTGAACAGCGCCGCCGTGAGGACGCCGGACCTCATAGACGAGGGGGCCGCGCGCTTCGGGAGCCAGTGCGTCGTCCTGAGCGTGGACGTAAAACACAAGGAGAGCGGTCCCGGCTGGGAGGTATACCTGAACGGGGGCAGGTTGAACACGGAGAAGGACGCCATCGCGTGGCTCGTCGAGGGGGAGAGGCGGGGGGCCGGGGAGTTCGTCCTGAACAGCATGGACGCCGACGGGACGGAGAGCGGGTACGACCTCGACCTGATCTCCGAGGTCGCCTCGAAGACGAACCTTCCGATAATAGCCTCCGGCGGGGCCGGTCATCCAGAGCACATGGTCTCCGCCGTCCGGGCCGGGGCGAGCGCCGTCCTCGCCGCGAGCATCTTCCACTTCGGCGAGTACAGCATCGCCGAGACCAAGGATGCCTTGCGCGAAGCCGGGGTGCCGGTCCGATGAGCGCGCCCGTGGAGATCCGGTACGATGAGAACGGCCTCGTCCCCGTTATAGCGCAAGACGCGGAGACGAACGAGGTCCTGACGCTCGCCTACGCGAACCGGGAGGCCGTCGAGAAGACCGTTCAGACCGGCGAGGCCCACTATTATTCCCGCTCCAGGAGCGAGCTCTGGCGCAAGGGGGAGACGAGCGGCAATACCCAGAAGGTAGTCGAGGTCCGCCTCGACTGCGACGGCGATGCCCTCCTGTACAGGGTCGAGCCTCGCGGTCCGGCCTGCCACACCGGCGAGAGGAGCTGCTTCTTCACCCCTGTGTACGGCGAGCCGGACGGAGAGGCCCCGGACCTGGGGCGGACCCTCAGCCGGCTCGCCGGGACGATAGCCGGGCGGCACGAGGAGATGCCGGAAGGATCGTACACGGCAAAGCTCTTTCAGCGCGGGACGGGTTACGCCGCCCAGAAGGTCGGCGAGGAGGCCGTCGAGGTCGTCGTGGCGGCGCTGGAAGGCAAGAAGCTGGCCGAGGAGACGGCGGACCTCCTCTATCACTTGTTGGTCTTGTTGGAGGAGCGTGGCGTGAAGCCGGAGGAGGTGGCGAGGGTACTAGATGAGCGGCACCGGTAGGAACCTTATGCCCTCGCTCCCCGAGGCTCGCAGGCTCGCGCGGGAGTACGACGTCGTGCCGTTGTACGGGGAGTTCATCGGGGACCTCGAAACCCCGATCTCCGCCGCCCTCAAGTTCGCCGACGAGGAGAACGTCTTCCTCCTGGAGAGCGCCGAGGAGGCCGAGCGGTTCGGCCGGTACTCCTTCCTCGGCTTCGACCCCAAGCGCACGCTCTCCTACAGGGACGGCGTCTACACTGTCGTGGACGCCGACGGGGTGCGCGAGGTTGCGGCGAAGGATCCGTTCCGGGGGCTCGCGGAGATCGTCGGCAAGAAGAGCGTGGCGCCGCTGCCGAACCTGCCGGCGTTCGTCGGCGGGGCGGTCGGATACTTCTCCTACGACGCCGTGCGCTACCTGGAGCGGCTGCCGGACGCTCCGCCCGACGAGCTTCAGGTGCCCGAGGCTTACTTCGTCGTCACGGATACGCTCATCGTCTTCGACCACCTTAGGCACAAGGTACTCGTGATCTCACTCGTCGATGCGGCAAACCTGCGCGACGTCGAGGGCGAGGGCTTCGCCGCGGCCTACCGCCGGGCCGCCGACGACATCCGCCGCGTCTCCGAACGCCTCGCCGCACCGGTCGCACGATGCGCTCTCCCTGCCGGAAACGGTGGGGTAGAGGTCTCCTCGAACTTTACCCGCGCGGGCTACGAGGAGGCCGTCGAGAAGGCGAAGGAGTACATCCGGGCGGGGGATGCGTTCCAGATCGTACCTTCCCAGCGCTTCTTCGCCGAGATAAGCGACCTCGACCCGTTCCTGCTCTACCGGGGTTTGCGAACCGTCAACCCCTCACCGTACATGACGTACCTGAAGCTCGGGGATATGGCGCTCGTCGGCGCCTCGCCCGAGCCGCTGGTGCGCGTCGAGGGCCGCCGGGTGATGACCCGTCCAGTAGCCGGGACGCGGCGCCGTGGCGCTACGCCGGAGGAGGACGCGCTGCTGGCCGAGGAGCTTCTGGCGGACGCCAAGGAACGTGCCGAGCACGTCATGCTCGTGGATCTGGGGCGCAACGACCTGGGGAGGGTCGCGGAGATAGGTAGCGTCGGGCTTGAGAGCTTTATGGAGGTGGAGCGCTACTCCCACGTCATGCACATAGTCTCGACTGTCGAGGGAGACCTGCGCGAGGACCTGACCGCCCTCGATGCTCTAGCCGCCGCCTTCCCCGCCGGGACCGTCTCAGGCGCTCCGAAGGTTCGGGCGATGGAGATCATCGACGAGCTGGAGCCAACCCGCCGCGGCCCCTACGCGGGCGCCACTGGCTACTACGGCATAGACGGCCGCCTCGACACCTGCATAACGTTGCGCACCGCTCTCCTCAAAGACAACCGCGCCTACTTCCAGGCCGGTGGCGGTGTCGTCGCCGACTCGGTTCCCTCTCTAGAGTACGAGGAGACGCGAAACAAGGCTGGGGCGATAGTACGGGCTCTGGAGGTCGCCCGAAGCCGGGGGATGTGGCTGTAGTCTAAAATCTTAGAGCAAGCAACCTCGGAAACTGGGCTTCCGGCACTGGGAATTAGCGGAACTGTCGGGAATTCTCTTTTTAGGAAACCGGGCGGTGTCGGGTAGGCTGAAGGGTATGTCGCGGGCGCCTCAGTGGAAAGGGAATGCTAGCCTACCAGGTAGAAACATACCGACTGAGGGAGCCTCGCATCTTTGAATGAGAATAGTCCTTTGAACAGCTTCCTAGAGAACTGGGCCTCCTACGTTCGACAGTACACTGAGGCATATCGCCGAGCACAAGAGGGGGTTGCTAGGCTAGAGCCGACAATCCGCATGGCTGCAGAGTTAGCTAACAAGGCTGTTGAGAACGTACCCTATGTACTTCTAAGAGGTTCGGTTACCTTCGGACGGGGTGGATGGAGTGAGATACCCCTGGGTGAGATGGACCTCTCTGAATCCTCAGAGCTAGTCGACCGACTCTACGATAAGCCGGATGAGGAAGTGCGGCGTGAGCTCGACCAGGCGATACCGGAGTATTTTCGCCGGGACGATTACGCCCCGCTTTCGGAGATGGTGGCCAGCTGGCACGACGAACATTTTGAGGAGCGGCACCACATCTTCGAGGACGCACTTTGGGCACACAAGCAGGGTCGCTACACGCTCTCTATCCCTGCACTCGCCGTGCAGATAGAGGGCATCGTGCGTAGTCTCACTAGTGAGGACGAGCCCGGCAACGCCTGGATCAAGCGCTTCAACGAAGCCTTCGATTTCGACTATAAGCACGGGGACTATAAGCGCGGGAACCCCCCGCAACCGCCTGATCCAGAGCAAGTGATGTCGGAGTTCATGACGCTCTCTACCAACCAACGGTATCAGAAGGTGGAGGAGCTAAAGACGATCTACTCGCTGTTTCGTATTAACGAGCTATACGATCACGGTAAGTTCTCGGACCCCGTGTTTACCTCCTCAGTAAAGTGACACCCTATTCTCCATGGGGTCTTTAGCAACTTCGAAGAGCTGGGTTCCCTCAGGCTTTTCTTTGTCCTTGCCTTACTGCATGATGTGGTAAGCGCCTACAAGGAGAAGCTAAACGCCTCCTAGAGCGGTGATCAGAATGGTTGAGCCACCGCCGTATTACGCTCTGCGGTGCGAACAGCCATGGTCAGTCACCCGCCGACAATGAGGTCTCGTCTCCGATAGAGATGATGGCTCAACCAAATTGTACATTGCTCTAGTCAGTGCTTTGCGCTGGGATTTTGGTTGTCAGTTATCCATCTTACGAGATTTTCAGATGCTCTAGAACCTTTTGATCAGAGCCCGAGCAGTGTGTCGATCTTCTGCTTGTCGAAGCCTATTATCACCTCGTCGTCTATAACGGTGGTGGGGGTGGACTGGGAGTTCATCTGGACCATCTCCTGCATGGCGTCGAGGTCGGTGCGGATGTCCTTCTGGGTGAACTCGACGTTGTTCTGAGATAGATACTCTACCTCCTGGTGACAGGCACCTCAGCCAGGCTGGGTGTAGACGACTACGTTGTGTTCGGCCACTGTTCCTCCTTTTGGTGAGTGTCGCTCGATGTTAGCACTTCCGTCGAACGCTAGGCTATACTGGCCGCCATGCTGAACGTTATCTTGATCCTGGGCGGGTACTTGATAGGCAGCGTCCCGACGGGCTTCCTGGCGGGGCGGGCCTGGGGGGTTGACGTCCGCCGGGTGGGGAGCGGGAACATCGGGATGGCGAACGTCCTGCGGGCGGCGGGCAAGTGGCCGGCTGTCATCACGCTGCTCGGGGACATGCTCAAGGGCTTCGCGCCGGTCTTCGCGGCGCGTCTCCTTACCGAGAACGAGTGGGTCGTGGCGGCGGTGGCGCTGGCGGCTGTGTTGGGGCACTGCTGGCCGGTGTTCCTGAGGTTCAAGGGTGGCAAGGCGGTAGCGACGGGGGCAGGTACTACTATAGCGCTCGCGCCGGTCGTGGGGCTCGTCCTGTTCGCGGTGTGGTGGGGTATAGTGATCGTCAGCCGCTACACTTCACTCGGGGCCATAATCACTATGGTCGCCGGTCCGGTGGCGTTCTTGTTGACCGGGCAGCCGTGGCCCTACGTGATCTACACGGTCGTGGGGAGTTCGTTGGTGATCTGGCGACACAGGGGCAATGTACGCGCGCTCCTCGAAGGGACGGAGCGAAAGATCGGGGAGAAGGCTAGAGAGGGGAATGCCCGTGCTGGATGAGGCGTACAGGGATAAGGCCGTGCTCGTCACGGGCGGGACAGGCTTCCTGGGCACGGCGCTCGTGGAGAAGATGCTCCGAAGCCTGCCGTCGCTGGGACGGCTGTACCTGATCGTGCGCCCCTCCCGCGAGAAGAGCGCACGAGAGAGGTTCGAGAACGACGTCCTCGGCTCGGCGGCCTTTACAAAGCTGCGCGAGGATCTCGGGGACGGCTTCTCAGAGCGGGTCGCGGAGAAGGTCCGTATCCTAGAAGGGGACGTACACTCGGAGTCGTTGGGGCTGGGTGACGAGGACCTCGCCGAGCTCTCGCGCGAGGTGGATGCGGTCATTCACTCGGCCGCCTCGGTGGTCTTCGACGCGCCGCTCGACGCGGCGGTCGACTCGAACGTCCGGGGGACTCTGGGCCTGCTCGCGCTCGCCCGGGAGTGGGAGAAGAAGCCGCTGTTCATGCACGTCTCGACCGCTTACGTAGCCGGGACGAAGGGTGGGCTGATCCGGGAGGAGCCGCCCGGTGAGGCTACGCCGAACGAAATGCGCCTCGACCCGCGGGCGGAGGTTGCGCGTCTCGACGGGGTCGTGCGGGAGGTCGAGGAGGCTTCGAGGGAGCGGGGGCTCGCGCGGGGCTTCGAGACTGAGGCGCGCCGGGAGCTCGGGATGGTC
>CADCVG010000076.1 GCA_902806075.1 uncultured Rubrobacteraceae bacterium | reverse complement strand
CTCTTCTCCAGGGAGATAGCTCCGCTCTTCGTTGGCGGGACGCTCCTCGGCGGCATCGCCGCACCCCTGGCGCTCCTCTCCGGCAAGGAGACGCGCGGCAAGAGCATCTTCACGTCAACACTCGTCCTGCTCGGCGGCCTCGCCCTGCGCTTCGCAATGGTCCAGGCCGGACGCAAGAGCGCCGACGACCCGGAGGCCTACTTCACCTTCGCCCGCGGCGAGAACGCCCCGCAGCCAGAGGACAAGATCTAGAGCTTCAACTCTCGGCAGTTAGCTTTCAGCCAGGGGCCGGGCTTATGAGCCTGGCCCTTTCTCTTTATCTGACCTTACTTCACCCGAATACTCCTCGTCGGTGACCGGCTCCAGCCAGTCGGTGCCGCCGTCGGAGTTCGCGGCCGGGTTTATGGCGACGTGGACCATGAATGTGTCGGGCGCGGCGCCGTGCCAGTGCTTCTCGTCGGGGGCGAAGTAGACAGTATCGCCGGGGTGGATCTCTACTACCGGCTCGCCTTCTCTTTGCGCCCGTCCTTCTCCGGTTACCACGTAGAGGATCTGGCCCTCCGGGTGGGTGTGCCAGTTGGTTCGCGCGCCGGGCTCGAAGAGCACGCGGAAGATGCCGGCGTCGGGCGGCGTACCGGCGGGGGTCGCGTCCATCCACACGACGCCGGTAAACCACTCCTCGGGACCACGCCGGGTCTTTGCGTCTCTAGCCGAAACTACCTTCACGGCTGCCTCCTTGCTGTTTGGTTCCTGGCTCTGGGCTTTCGCTGGCTGCCAGCCATTGAACGACCAACGGCTCCTCATGCCAGGCGGTGCTCGAAGACTTTGTGGAGGCACGTACCTTCCGGGTCTTGCGAGGAGGGTTGCTCGATCTTTAGCGAGGCCTCTCGCCCACGCAGTTCGAGGGTGCCGATGTGGTTCTCGAACCACGGCTCTTGGTGGGTCAGACGCCAGGTAATATCCATCTCTTTTGCGCCGGCCAGACGGGCCAGGGTTCGCCAAAGGACCTTGCCGGGACGCGACCAGCCGAACCGCATGGCGAGGCGTTCGGCGCGACCTAGAGTGTTGCGCATCGGGGAGCAGACCGCCTGGTAGACGGCGCTCTGTACGCCACCGTCTCGGAGGTCGGCCTCGACCAGGTAGCCGTGGTGCACGTCGCCGGAGAGCACGACGACGGAGGCCGGCGGATCAGTGCCCGGGTGGCCGGAGCCTACGGTCCTCAAGAGGGCGACGAGCTTCTCGAAGGACCTCCCGAAGGCGCTCCAGTGCTCGAGGTCCACGGCCTGGCGGAGGATCTCCCCGATCCTGGCCGCCAGAGGCCCCCAGGCGCCGCCGCAGACGGCCTCGTTCCAGGTCTCCGCGTGATGTAGGGCGGGAGGCACGAGGAAAGGGAGCGAGGTACCGATAAGTAGGTGGTCGAAGTCTCCTGAGGCGTGTTCCTCGACCCAGAGCCACTCCTCGTCGTCCACGATCGAGCGGCGCTCTTCGTCAAGCACGCGCCCGGCTCTAGAGTCAACGACGAGGAGGCGAACCCTGCCGAAGTCCCGGTGGTAGCTCCAGCGTTTCCCGGCGGCCTCTCGGGCGGCGTCGTGGGCGAACCCGCGCAGAAGGGGGCCGGCGTTCTCCGCCTCACGGACCTTGCGGAACATCTCATTATCGTCGAGCTCTTGGGGCGAGAGGTTGCCGAGGTGCTGGTAGATCCAGTACGACATCAACCCGCCGGTGATGCGTTCTTCCCACCACGGGGTCGCCCTCATCTTCTCCACCCAGGCCTGGCTCGTATTCCAGTCGTCGTGGACGTCGTGATCATCGAAGATCATGGCCGAAGGCATGGTGGAGAGGAGCCACCGGATCTCCGGCTCTCCCCAGGAGTCGTAGTAGAGGTGGGTGTACTCCTCGAAGTCAGCTACCGTCTCACCGGACCCCTTTTCGGGATCGCGCCGGGAGCGGATGAACTCGAGCGTGCCCAGTGAGACCTCGTCAGCGTAGACCTGGTCCCCGAGCAGGAGGAGCGCATCGGGCCAGATATCCTTCCCGGGCGGGAGCTCGCGGCGCATCGTCTCCGCGAGCGCGTACAGGGCGTCCGCCCCGCGACCCCGTTTGTCCTCGTCTTTCTTCAACGTATACGGAGGTTTCTGGGGCAGCGTGATGCGGCAGGAGCCGAACGTGAGCCTGAACGGTCTCCCTGGATCTATGGTGCGGATGAAGCTCGGCGGGAACCCCGCGCCCAGCTCCGGCCAGCGCCGCTCGCCGTTCAGGACGACGGAGTACTCGTAAGATGTTCCGGGTTCCAGGCCCATGATGCGTACGAGCGCATAGTAGTGGCCCTCGACGTGGAAGGTGCGCGCGCGGTGGGAGGAGCCTCCGGCGACCACCTCGACCTCGCAAGGGCCGTCCGTCTCTACCCAGACGGTCGCATCGCTCTCGCCGGTGTAGCGGAGGAGAGGACCGAGGGTGAGGTTCGGCACGAGTTTGCTCGTCCGTCTACCGTTCCCTGCTCACGCCAGCCCGACGGCCTGGACCATCAAGGTGACGCCGCCCGTGATGAGGATGGCGCCGATGATGTCGAAGAAGACACCGGAGCGGACCATCTTGGTTATGGGGATCATACCGGAGCCGTAGACGATGGCGTTCGGGGGCGTGGAGACGGGGAGCATGAAGCCGTAGGAGGCACCGAAGATTGCGGCAAGGGCCGGGATCAGGGGCTCCACCCCCGCGGCGTTTGCGATGGGGATGATGATCGGGACGACGATCCCCACGCTCGCGGTGTTGGAGGTGGTCTCGGAGATGAGTATGGCAACAACCACGGCGAGGATGGTAACCGCGAGCAGGCTCGTGACCCCCAGGCCATTGGCTATGGCCTGGCCTATGGTCCTGGCGAGCCCGGTGCTCGAGAGCAAGCTGCCCAAAGTTATACCGGCACCGAAGAGCAGAATGGTGCCCCAGTCTATGCGCACGGCCTCGTTCCAGGTGAGCGTAAAGCGCCGCTCGGACCAGTTGACCGGCAGTAAGAAGAGGAGCGACGCCGCGAGGATCGCCACGACCCCCTCGTCCAGGGTCTCCCGCAGGAAGCTCGCGGGAGAGGAGTCCTGACCAAGTAAGAGGCTCACGAGACCCGGCAGGATCCAGAGCGTCACCGCGACCCCGAAGGCGATGAGGGTGTTCCGCTCGCCCGTGGAGATCCCGCCCAGCCTGCGGCGCTCCTCTTCGACGTACTCGTCGGCCCCCGAGATGCGACGCACCTCCGGGCGGTTGAGGGCGATCAGGATCACGCAGAGGGCTATGAACATCAGGAGCACGATCGGGAGTGCCGTTATGGTCCACTGGAAGAAGGTGATGGTCGTGCCGGTCTGCTCCTCGATGAACCCGATGCCGATGAGGTTCGGTGGGCTGCCGATCGGCGTAAGGAGGCCGCCGACCGACGCGCCGTAGGCGATCATAAGCATAAGCGCGGTGCCGAAGCGCAGGCGGCTCGGGTCGGTCTGGCCCTCGGACTGCTCGCTGACCAGGCCGCTCAAAGCGCCCATCATCCCCAGACCTATCGGGAGGAGCATCGCGGCGGTGGCGGTATTGGAGATGAAGGCGCTCAGGAGCGCCGCTATGGCCCCGAAGGCTATGATGACCCCGTAGGTCGAGCTGCTCACCCCTGGTATGGAGAGGACCCTAAAGGCGAACCTGCGGTCGAGCCCGTGGCGCATCATCGCCTCGGCAATGATGAACGCCCCTATGAACAGGAATATTGTCGGGGAGGAGAACGCGCCGAAGACGTCGTCCGCCGGGGCCACCCCGAAGAGGATGCACATCGCAAGGGCCAACACCGCCGTCACGGGGATCGGGATCGGCTCCATGAGCCAGTAGATGATGACGAAGGAGAAGACCGCCGCCAGGGCTTGCTGGTCCTGTGGTAGCGGCAGCGGCAAGAGGTACAGCGCGAGGAAGACGATAGGCCCCAGGAACAGCCCTATAGTCTGCCGCCACCGCTCGAAGCGCTCCTCCGCCGGAGAGAGCTTCTCCCGCTGCTCGTCGAGGGTCTGGTAGGTGCCCCCCGGCCTTACCGACTCGGCCATAACCTCCTCCTATCCCGCACGGAGCGGTCCCGTTGATGCCTTCCGGCCCCGGTCACCCTCCGCGGCCGTGCCGACAGTATAGCGACTGGATCTTATCCGTACCGTACGGTAGCGCTACGAACGACACAGGCTCTCCAAACCGTCGACACGGGTGCTCGCGGGCTCCTGTTGCCGCCGGCTCGAGTCCTCGGTCCCCCCAACCTCGGAAGCATGAACCGGCGGAGGTTGAGAGGGATCGCCCAGAGGATGCGTTGGCTACTAAGTAGCCTATAAGAAACTCCCGACGGGTCCAAGTCCCAATAGTTTGGAGAGCGTGCCGATCGGCACATTGGGGTCGTCCTCTACGCCAGGAGAAGGAGTGGAGGCACGAAACGTGTCGGTTCTCCAAAGAATTGTCCGCCAGGTAGCGAGGCTACCTTACGCGGGACTTGCGGTTGAGGGCAGCCTGGATGCGGCGGGCGTCCTCGTAGTCGCGGACGGCGTCCCAGAGCTTGCCCTCGGGGACGGTAGTATGCCAGTGGTCGGCCCGGTAGCCGTAGCGGCGCTTGAGGGCGCGCACGGAGTCCTCGGTGTAGCGCAGGGCGTAGACGAGTTTGCGCATCTCGTCGGTCTTGCGGGGGAGGAGACCGTACCGGCTCTCGGTCCACCAGGAGATCTCCGGCTGGTCCTCGGAGCGGAGGATCAGGCTAGCCTCCCACTGGACCCGCAAGGAGTTCATCTCGAATGTCCCCGGCAGCACGCTCAATGGACCCAAAGTGAACGAGTCGTCCGTATCAAACCCGAACGTGCTCTCGAAGAGCCTCTTGAGCCACTCCTGACTCAGGTTCTCGTAGCGGGAGCGCAGGGCGAGGAGCTGCTCGTCGGAATACGCCCTCAAGCCTTTAGCAGTCGGTAGTTTGGGATAGAGCCCGCCCCGGCGCAGCACTTTCGTGAAGGCGTGGTAGGTGCGAAGGCTTCTCACCAGCCAGAGGAGGTACCCCCCGACGCCGAGCGCGACGCTGAACGCCAGAGCAGTGTAGAAGGCCCCAGGCGGCACCGCGACACCCTGCCCTTCCATGGTGCGAGTCCCGAAGAGGTTATAGAAGAGCACCACGGCGGTCGTCGTGGCGATGAAGGTCGCGAACCCCACGAGGAGAAAGGCCCCCAGTTGCCTTATCGGCGGGGAGCAGGCAGAGGCCAGACCCTCCCATGCTATACGTTCCTCGGCGAGGTCGAACGACGCTATCCGTAACCTTTCCACCCGAGCAGTATACCCGCAAACCTCGGGGATGGGTTGGGTGAGGGATCACCTCTATAACGTACTCTGGCATATGCTTTTGCAACTATCCCCACGTGCTGAGGCTGGGCGGAGGTTCGGGTTTCCCCAGGACGGCTTCCCGGAAGGTAAGGCGGGTGAAATTCCGCTATCGAACCGGGAGTCACAAGATCCGTTGCCGGGACGTGGTGGAAATAGACGGCGGCGTGTGGTTTAACGCGGGTCATGGCAACAAAGGGCTACAGGCCGGAGCGGCGGGGGAGCTTCTTGCGGGGCGTCTTCCTCGTGCTGCTCGCTTTGTTCGTCCTGCTGCTCCTGTATCTATTCCTGCCGTTCGGGGGGGAGCGGGCGGTCTTGTTGGGGAGTGACGCGCGGGCGGGCGAGGGGTCGCGGTCGGATACGATCATGGTCGCTAATGCAGACGGCGGTCTGCTTGCCGTGCCGCGCGATACGCTAGTCGAGATACCCGGCGTGGGGGAGGACAAGATCAACGCCGCCTTCGCGAACGGCGGGCCGCCTCTGGCGGTCGAGACGCTGGAGGGATTAACCGGGCTCCCGATAGACAACTACGCGGTGCTGAACTTCGGTGGGACCAGGGAGATAGTGGACGCCCTGGGCGGCATCACGGTGAATGTTGAGGAGCCGATAGAGACGGAGCAGGACGGAGAATACTTCTCGATCCCCGCCGGCACTCAGGAGTTGAATGGCGCCGAGGCCTTGGCCTACGTGCGTTATCGCGGCGATCCCACGGCGGATATCGGGCGCATCGGGCGCCAGCAGCGCTTCCTCTCAGCTCTGGCTAGAGAGGTGGCCTCGCCTGGGAATCTTCCCCGTGTGCCGGCCACGGCGAGGGCTGTCTGGCGCAACGCCGAGACGAACATGAACCCGCTTGAGGCTGCCCGGTTCGCGATACGGTTCGCCCTCCCGGGGGGCGACGCGCGAGCGGAGATCTACCCCGGCACTCCCCAGTACATAAACGGTATATCCTACTGGGTCCCGGATACCGCAGTGGGCCAACGGGTAGTGGAACAGACCATAGAGTAGCTAGACCAATTGTTGGCATTAGCAGGATAAACACTCTCCAAGCTACATGCAAGGGTGTGGTGCCCACTTTATGGTCTAGCGGACCTAATGGATTGAGTTGCGAGTGCGGTGGTCATCATTCTAGGGGTCAGGTTGTGGTCAACTCTGGCAGTTTGTTATTAGCTTGCTTCTACCTTGTCCGCTGTAAGGATAGAGAACATCTTAAGGATTGTAGTTGGCCACCGTTTAAGGTGGGGGAGTTGGCCGAATCCGAAGATGGGAAGAAGCACCTGCGGGATTTGAGACCAAGGCTTAAACCAATTGGTAAGCTACGATGTGAACTGCATGACCTACATTGTAACGAGGGAGATGCGGTAAGCGTAGAATGAGAATATGAAATGGACCTACGTAAGACAGGGGCGAATCAATACGAGGTTCTGGTAGATGGGCGGGTTATCGGGCAAGTTTGGAACTGGCACGGCTCATGGTCAGCACAAGCAGACCGTAAGACCTACTATGGCCACAAGAGCCGGAAGCAAGCAGTGGAGCGTGTCGAGCAGATTTACAGAGGACGAGCACAACCCTAGCCTAGCCCCAACATGGTGCAGATCTAAGAAGAGAGACCTGACGCTAAAGCAAGCTCTATGGTGTTACTAAACTGTTATCAGTTTGTAACTCAGCTTTTATTTAGGGTGAGCATAATGGCCCCATCACATCCTGGTGCCACCCCCTTCCTTTCGCTTTTCCCACCACCCCTTGCAGGCACCAGGATCTTTCTTTTCAAGGGCTTCCTATCAAATCTCGAACAGAGTAAAGTTTCTGAGTCCTTGTAAAA
>CADCVG010000075.1 GCA_902806075.1 uncultured Rubrobacteraceae bacterium | reverse complement strand
GGGCGAAGAAGGCCGTCGAGAAGGGCCTCGCGGTGGAGCCGCACGTGAAGACGAGCCTCGCGCCGGGCTCCAAGGTGGTCACCGAATACCTGCAAACCTCGGACCTGCTGCCGTATCTTGAGGAGCTCGGATTTGACGTCGTCGGCTATGGCTGCACGACTTGTATAGGGAACTCCGGGCCGCTAGCCGAGGAGATCTCGCAGGCCGTCGACGAGAACGGTCTCGTCGTCGCCGCCGTCCTCTCGGGCAACCGTAACTTCGATGGGAGGATCAACCCGGACGTCAAGGCCAACTACCTGGCCTCCCCGCCGCTCGTCGTCGCCTACGCGCTCGCTGGCACGGTCGACATCGACCTCTCCAGGGACCCGCTTGGCGACGACGAAAACGGCGACCCCGTGTACCTCAAGGACATCTGGCCGTCGCAGGAGGAGGTAGCACGCGAGGTCGAGAATGCTCTGGACCCCGGCATCTACACGAAGCAGTACGCAAACGTGTACACCGGCAACGAGCAGTGGAACGAGGTGGAGGTGCCCGAGGGCGCCCTCTTCGAGTGGGACCCGGACTCGACATACATCCAGGAGCCGAGCTTCTTCAAGGACCTCGACCCCGACGCCGCGGACGTGGAGGACATAACCGGCGCGCGCGTCCTGGTCATGGTCGAGGACTCCGTGACGACGGACCATATCTCGCCGGCCGGTGCCATACCCTCCAAGATGCCGGCGGGGCAGTACCTAATCGAGAAGGGCGTCGACTCGCGCAACTTCAACTCCTTCGGCTCCCGCCGCGGCAACCATGAGGTGATGGTGCGCGGCACCTTCGGCAACATTCGCCTGAGGAACCAGTTGGTGGAGAAAGAAGGCGGCTACACCGTTCACCTCCCGGATGGCGAGGAGACCACGGTCTACGACGCCGCAATGAAATACCAGGAGGAGGGCGTACCGCTGATTGTACTTGCGGGTAAAGAATACGGTACTGGCTCCTCGCGTGACTGGGCCGCCAAGGGCTCGTTCCTCCTGGGCGTAAAGGCGGTCATCGCAGAGAGCTTCGAGCGCATCCACCGCTCCAACCTGATCGGAATGGGCGTCCTCCCCGTGCAGTACGCCGAGGGCGAGGATGCCGAATCACTCGGTCTCACCGGACATGAATCCTTCGACATCACCGGTCTCTCGGACCTGGAAGCCGGAGCGGAGCTCGCGGTGAAAGCCACGAGCGACGACGGCGAGACGAAGGAGTTCAAGGTCAAGGCCCGCGTTGACTCGCCGGTCGAGGTCGAGTACCTGCGGAACGGCGGTATCCTGCACACCGTCCTGCGCCAGATGCTTAAGGAGAGCGAGTAGAGCGCCGGTAGAGGGGAAGAGCCCGTGTCTGAGAAGGTACTCGTTACGCGCGAGATTCCCGAGGCCGGGCTTCGCCCCCTCGAAGGCTTCGACGTGACCGTCCTCTCCGAGAGGCCCCCGGAGCGCGGCGAGTTGCTGGAGGCCGTCCGGGGAGCGTCCGGCATACTCGCGACCCTCACCGAGCAGGTAGACGCCGAGCTCATGAACGCGGCGGGCGAGGACTTGAAGGTCGTCGCCAACTTGGCCGTCGGCTACGACAACGTAGACCTGGAGGCGGCGCGGGAGAGGGGCGTGGTCGTCACCAACACCCCCGACGTCCTCGACGAGACAACTGCGGATACCGCCTTCATGCTCCTGCTTGCGGCGGCGAGGAGGCTCGGTGAAGGGGAGAGGATCGTGCGGTCCGGCAAGTGGGAGGCGTGGGGCCCGAAGATGCTCACCGGCCCCGATGTGTGGGGCAAGACTTTGGGGGTCGTGGGTTTCGGGAGGATAGCTCAGGCAATGGCCCGCAGAGCCTCCGGCTTCGGCATGGAGGTCCTCTACACCGCCCGCTCCCGCAAGGAGGACGCGGAGAACGAGCTCGGGGCGCGGTATGTGGAGCTCGACGAGCTGCTCCGGACCTCGGACTTCGTCTCCCTGCACACTCCGCTCACGGAGGAGACCACACACCTCATAGGGGCCGGGGAGCTGGAGAAGATGAAGCCGGGGGCCGTACTGGTCAACACCTCGCGTGGGCCGGTGATAGACGAGGGGGCTCTGGCGGACGCGCTCGCGGACGGGCGCATCTTCGCCGCCGGGCTCGACGTGTACGAGGAGGAGCCCACGGTCCATCCGAAGCTATTAGAGTTGGAGAACGTCGTCCTGGCGCCGCACATCGGGAGCGCCTCCATCGAGACGCGCGACAAGATGGCGGTGCTCGCGGCGGAGAACATTAGTGCGGTACTGCGGGGCGAGGAGCCGAAGACGCCGGTTTAAGGAGGACAGGGATATGGCGAGGCGCATGGTGGTGTGTGGAGAAGAGGCCGAGGTTGTAGTAGAGCTCGACGAGGGAGAGGTAGCGAGGGAACTGTGGACCCGGCTCCCGATGCAGACGAAGGCGAGGGTGAGGGGCGAGGAGGTCCACTTCCCCGTTCTGGTCCCGACCGGGACCGAGCCCGGCAACAGCACCGACGTCGAGGCCGGGCACGTGGCCTACCATCCCCCCGAGAACGCCGTCTGCCTCTTCTTCGGCCAGGCATCTAGCCGCACAGACCTCACGCCGGTCGGCAGGATCGTGGAGGGCCTCGAAGATTGCCGGCGCATCGACGCCAACGAAGACCTCCGCATCGAAGCCGTGGAGGGATAGCGGATCAAGGCGAACGAAGACAAACGCGTAGCCCTCGTCACCGGCGCCGCCCGCGGTATCGGCCGAAGGGTCGCCCTCACCCTCGCCGAACGTGGCTACCGGATAGCCGCAAACGATCTGCACGCGCCGGATGCTGTCCTGCAAGAGTTGGAACAGGCAAGGGCCAAAGCCCTCTCCGTCCCCGGCGACGTCTCTAACGAGGAGACGGTGCGCGGGATGGTCGAGATGGTGATGGGAGAGTTCGGGCGGGTGGACGTGCTCGTCAACAACGCGGGTATCAGCACGATAGTCCCCGCCGAGGAGACTACTCTAGCCGACTGGGAGCGCACCCTCGCCGTCAACCTCACCGGAGCGTTCCTCACCAGCCGCGAGTTCGGCAGGGAGATGCTTCGTCTGGGGGAGGGGAGCATAGTCAATATAAGCTCGGTGGCGGGGTTGCTCGGGATAGGGGACCGGGCGGCGTACAACGCGAGCAAGCATGGTCTGATCGGCCTTACCCGCACCCTGGCCGCCGAGTGGGGAGGTCGTGGCGTGCGCGTCAACGCCGTTTGTCCCGGCTGGGTGAAGACGGAGATGGACGACGAGGATCAGGCCGGGGGAGGCTACACCGACGCGGATATCGAGGGCCGCGTGCCGATGGCCCGCTTCGCCACCCCCGAGGATATAGCGCAAGCGGTCGCCTTCCTCGCCGACCCCGATCTCAGCGGCTTCGTCAATGGCCACACCCTCTCTGTCGACGGCGGCTGGTACGGGGACGGAAGCTGGGAGAGCCTGCGGCGGAGCAAGCAGGGTCTGTAGCACCGCTATCGCTGGTACTGGGGTCCCTCGTCCGAGAGGTGGGAACGTAGGGGCCGAGCGCAACGCGGCCTAAGGTGCCATCGATCGGCGCTTCACGACCGCTGACGCGCGGTTCAAGCTTGCTGGCCGAGGAAGTCAGGAATCTGCGGCCGCCGGATGAGGCGCACATGGGGCGGCGAGACGTTTGTTAGAAAGGCGAGTAGATAAAGGCCGACATCTACGAGATGGGGGCGCTCAGGGCGGGTAACCAGATCGACGGCATGGCGGTTCTCGAGTCCCCGGCGACCACCTTTGTCGTCCCGCCGGACCAGACGTCCCTGCCACGAGAAGGCTGACACCGAAGAGCAGGAGGCTTTAAAAAAGTTCACCGAGAAGGTGAGCGCAGGGAACGAGGGGCGCAACTGCTCCTCGGACGAGCCACCGAAGGTCCTGGCCTTCGATGAGGCGCTATTGACTAAAGTGTTCTCGCCCACCGTATGTTGTGAGGCGTGCCTACAAGTGGACCTACCTCTATGCGGAGTTCGATATCCCACCAGTGGGGAGAGCTTCTGCTGCCTCTACCTGCCGGGCATGGATAGCTTATGTTTGGAGGCGTTCTTGGAGATCTGGGCGATATACGCTGAGTATCACCTGCTGGTCGTGCTCGATGGAGCACCGAGTCACACTCCGGGCGGATCGCGCTGCCAGAGAACGTGAGTCTCTTGAGGTTACCGGCCTACTCTCCCGAACTGAACCCGGTGGAGAGGTAGTTCCAGGAGTTCAGGCGCGCCCTCTCCAACAGGGTCTTGAGACCATCGAGCTATTGCAGAAGTGCTTACGGCTAGGGCCCTACTGGCAGGACCCTGCCCACTTACGAAGCCTCGCGGGTTTCTCCTGGTGGGTAAGCCATCGAGTCATTGAGATATTAACGTCCTTGATCGGTATAAGAGGGTCGAGGCTTCTCGGAGACTCAGTATCTGTAGCGCGATCTCGGGGCACTGTTCAGCGAGTGCTTCTCTCGTGACTATCCCTATACTTCCCAAGAACAGTTCAGCGGCGCGAACAACGAGAAGAGCACAGGGAGGCGATGAGATGGTATACAGAAACTTAGTGCGTTTAGGTGGCATCTTCGGGCTGCTGGCGGTTGTCACGATCATCCCAGCCTATCTCGTCGGCTACCCGGATGCGCCCGGCTCACCGGAGGAGGCGAGCTCCTACTTCGAAGCCAGCTTGGACGCATTTGTGTTCTCTAATGGGGTGCTTCCGATCTTCCACGTCTTCTTCTTCATCTTGTTCCTCGGGGTGTTGTATGGGGTGCTGAGGCGCGCCGAAGACGGTGCTCAGGGAGGAGGGGGAGGGCTCCCGGCTGCAGCTCTGGCGGGGGGGATCGTGTTCGCGGCGCTCTCGGCAGCGGGGTTCGCGGCGGAGATTATCTACCCGGCCACCCTGCAGCGCTTCGGGGTCTTTGAGCCGGACGCTCAGTTCGTGCTCGTGTCGCTCACGCTCTCGTCGTGGCTCTATCACTTCTGCCAGGTGGGAGCGTCGGTTCTGGTACTCGTCACCTCTCTGGTGGCGTTGGGGACGGGCGTCTTGCCGAGGTGGCTGGCCCTGGCAGGCTTCGTGGTCGCTCTGCTGACACTCTTGCACTTCCTCTTTCCACTTCTGGGCGCTCTGGCAGGGCTGGCGTGGGTGGCGGCGGTCTCCGTCCTGATGCTCACCGGTGGTGTCGGATCTACCGGTAGCCCGCGCACACATACCGTGCGCCGTTAAGTCCGCGAACAAGTGTCCCTTATTCACTTACCTTTCAAGAGGACATCTTCTCGGCAACCGGCGGCTGTGGGCGTAGGAAGTAGAAGGCTAGGGTATCTACCACTCCGTGCATTTTCGGGTGCCTTCGCATAGTTAACACGAGAAGGGAGCAGGTTTGGACTGGTTGACTAATCCAGAGATTTGGATAGCGTTGCTCACCCTGACGGCCCTTGAGATAGTACTGGGCATAGACAACATCATCTTTATCTCGATCCTTGCCGACAAGCTGCCCGAGAACCGGCAGGCGCTGGCCCGGCGGGTGGGGTTGGGGCTGGCGATGATTATGCGCATCCTGCTGCTCTTCTCGATCACCTGGGTCATCCGTCTCACCGAGCCGCTCTTTACGGTCCTCTCCCAGGAGATCTCGGGGCGGGATTTGATCCTTATCGGTGGCGGCCTGTTCTTGCTGGGCAAGGCCACCTACGAGATCCACGACAAGCTCGAGGGTGAGGAGGGCCACGGCAGCACCCGGGCGAAGGCGACGTTCGGCGCCGTACTCGTGCAGATCATGCTCCTCGACATCGTGTTCTCGCTAGACTCGGTGATAACCGCTGTTGGGATGGTGGACGAACTGGGCGTGATGATCGCTTCCGTAGTGATCGCGGTCGGCATCATGATGGTATCGGCCGGAGCGATCAGCAACTTTGTCAACCGCCACCCCACGCTGAAGATGCTGGCACTGAGCTTCCTGCTCTTGGTGGGACTCGTGCTGGTGCTGGAGGGCTTTGAGCAGCACATCTCCAAGGGCTACATCTACTTCGCTATGGCCTTCTCTGTGTTTGTGGAGTTTTTGAACATACGGATCTACCGTCGTCGCCGCCAAGAGCAGCCCGTGAATCTGCACCAGCGTTACTCTGAACAAGAGAGCCCGAGCAAGTCTGCGGGGCCGTGAGTGGCGAGCACGAGAAAGGACGGCTTACATCTACCGAGGGGCGGTATGCTTCTATTCACTGAGCTGCCGACAAGACGTCAGCCTGTTGAGAAACCCCCCGTTACTGCTTCCGGTCCTCGATTCGGGTTCAAAACCGCCTGTTTCGGGCCTCTAAAGCTCGATCTGGAGCCTTTAGAGCCGGTTTGTGCGGCCATAAACGTGTCTGGATCGAGTTTTCAACAGCCTGAGGTCTTCTCGGAAACTTAGAGGCTCCTACTTCTCGATACAGGGGCGGCGACGCCCTCTCGTAGTCAGGAGTTAACTGATATGACGCACGTTGTCGCAGCGGTAGACCTCTTCCGGACGCTCATTCCTGAAGATGTCTGGTGTGCCGCGCACTAGCAGGATCGGTTCGGGGAGAGCCATTTCTCGACCTCTTCGAGCGTCATGCCTTTGCGAGAGGCGTAGTCGGAGACCTGGTCCCGCCCTTCTTGATTTGGCGTGCTATCAGCGGAAGATGCTCGTTTCCCGCCAGCGCGGCGTCTCGTAAAACGCCAGAAGTAATACGCAAGCCATAGGGAGGTTTCAAAGCATCATGGGCGCCGTAAGGCATCGCTTCATCGTCGAGGAGTACCGAAAGACGGGTGAGGCCGGGATCTTTTCCGAGGATGACCGGGTAGAGCTCATAGATGGAGAGGTGGTGGAGATGGCTCCGATAGGTGATCGTCACATCGAGAGCGTGATGCGCCTGACCCGCTGCTCTCCCGTTGTACCTTCGACACGCGCGAGGTCGATCTCTTCGTGAGCGTGCAGAACCCCCTGGTCTTGGGCGAGCACGGTGAGCCGCAGTCTGATCTCACGCTCGTGCGGAGGCGCGGGGATCGCTCGGGCGCGCCTGTCCCCGAAGAGGCGCTGCTGGTCGTGGAGGTCGCTGACACCTCCCTCATTCACGACCGTGAGCGCAAACTCCCCCTGTACGCCGAGGTCGGCATCCCCGAGGCGTGGCTGGTAGACCTGAACGCCGGCGAGATCGAGGTGTACTCGGAACCGGGGCCAAG
>CADCVG010000074.1 GCA_902806075.1 uncultured Rubrobacteraceae bacterium | reverse complement strand
CCATCGTCCCGCTCCCCACGTAGGCCCCGATGTTTACATAGCCCGGCATAACCACTACGCCCGGCTCGACGAAGGCGCCGTAGCGGACCGTGCCGGGCGGGACGACGCGCACCCCGGCCGCGGAGAGGTTCTTCTTCGTGGGGACTTTATCGTAGTACTCGAACGGCCCCGCGTAGATCGTGTTCATCTCCGCCACGGTGAAGTACAGGGAGATCGCCTTCATCACCCACGCGTTCGACCGCCACTCGCCGTCTTCTTTTTCGGCGACCCTTAGCTCCCCCGAGTCGAGCGCTGCGATAGTGTCGTGTACCGCCTGGCGGTACTCCTCCTGCTTCAGCAGTTCCCGGTCCTCGAACGCGGCCTCTATCTGCTCTCTCATGGCGCCCCCTCGGTCAATAGAAAATCCGGCAGGTCGTGCGCCAGTTTAGCAGGAGGCCGCGCGGAAACGTCGCCGAATCCCAGAGCTAACCGTGCTCTAACCTGTGGGAACATGGTCAGGGGGGCCACGGTACCGGCTCTCCCGTAGGAGCGGTGGTCACTGCCTGGCTGGCCCTCTTGCGAGCGGAGGGCCAGTCCGGGTGGAGTCGAGACCTACTCTGTTAGTCCCCGGAACGTGATTTCACCCATCCTGCGCATGACTTCCATGGTGTCTTCGACGGTGAGCAGCGTGGTCGTCTTGACCGACTTGAGGTGCCCGGCCGAGGCAATGGCCAGGACTATGGTCGCGGCGGTGGTGTCGTCGGGGGCTTCGTAGATGGTCACCCCATCGTACTCCCCGAAGCTGTAGTGGAAGGAGATCAAGCGACCACCGTGCTCTCCAACAGCCCGCGCATCGCGTTGCTCCGGTCCTCCGGGTTCCGGGCGAGCGCCGCCCAGGCCTCGGAGGTGTAGGCAAACTGCATCATGTAGAGGGACATATACTTATCCTCCTTTCCCCCCGCCTTCCCCAGGCGGGTCACGGTTCTATTTCGACTATATCCGGCGCGAGAAGGTAAAGGAAGACCGTGCTTGGAATTTTGCTTTGAGGGGGTTCCTAGCGCACCAGATCTTCCCACCGCGCTATCGCCTCTTCGCACTCTTCTAGCGTAGGTACGAGCGCGATCCTGAAGAAGCCTTCGCCACCGGGTCCGAACGAGGAGCCGGACGCGACTATTATCCCTTCTTCGAGGAGCCTGAGAGCGTAGGCCTCGTCGTCTCCGCCGTACTCTTCCGGTACCTCAGCCCAGAGGTAGAGACTCGCGTTCGTGGGGGTCCACCGAAAGCCCGCCTTCTCGAAGAAGTTCGTAAACAGCTTGCGCTTACCGGCGAAGATGCGGTTGCGCTGCTCGACGTGGGCGTCGTCGTTCCAGGCGGCGGTCGCGGCCCGCTGGACGAAGGTGGGGCTCGCGGCACCGATGGAGGGGCGCATTTTCTTGAGGGCGGCGATGAGCTCGGGGTCGCCCGCCATCATCGCCGAGCGGTAGCCGGTCATGCCGCTGCGTTTGGAGAGGGAGACGAAGGCGAGGGTTCGCTCTCTGGTTATCTCCAGGATCGAGGGCGGGGGGGCGCCGGAGTAGACGTCGTTGTAGCATTCGTCGGAGAAGAGGAGGATGTCGTGCTCGCGGCAGAAGGCGGCCAGCTCTTCGAGGTATGCGTGGGTGGCGGTCGCGCCGGTTGGGTTGTGAGGGTAGTTGATCCAAACCGCTCGCGTCCTCGCCGGGTCGAGGGCCGAAACCGGCAGCAGGAAACCGTCCTCCGCGCGGAGCTTGACGGGCAGGGCCTCCCCGCCGGCGAAGAGCGCCCCGCGCTCGTAGACGGGGTAGCCCGGAGTGCCGTAGGCAACTCCGCGCCGCTCGTGGGAAGGGTGCAAAAAGGCTAAAGGTGTGTGGAAGATGGCCTCCTTGGAGCCCGCGGCTGGCAAGACCTCTGTGTCGGGGTCTAGTTCGACGTTGTGGCGGCGGCGCATGAAGCCCGCGAAGGCTTCGCGCAACGCTTTCGTGCCTGTGGCGCTCGGGTAGCGGCTGGTTTTGGGGACGGCGTCCACGAGGGCCCGACGGATCTTTGCGTCTGTTGGCTCGCGTGGGTCGCCGGTACCGAAGTCGTAGAGGGTGGCCCCGCTCTCCTCGAGCTTGCGGCGGCGCTCGTCCATCTTGATGAGCGGGTAGGTGGGCATCCGCTCCAGCACGGGGTTTAGGAGGAGACGGGGCGGCGTCTCGGGGGCGGGTTGTTCGTTCGGTATCTGCATGGTTCTCTCCAGGGCCGGCTCGGGCGAGGAGTATAGTCTTCTCCGGGGGGTGAGACTTTGGCTCTCGGTTTCCGGATTCCGCGGGCCGGATAATATAACATGCGATGGGGACAATGGGATCAAGAGGAGGTTCACCTTGGAAGACTTTTACTACGGGGAGGGTGGCCTCCGGTGTGAGGACGTAGCCCTCGCCGAGATCGCCGAGAGCGTCGGCACTCCTACCTACATATACAGTCACGCGGCGCTGGAGAGGGCCTACAGGGAGCTGGACGAGGCTTTCTCCGGGCTGGACCACATGGTCTGCTTCGCGGTCAAGGCGAACAGCAACCTCGCCGTTCTGCGCGCTTTGGCGTCCTTTGGGGCGGGGGCTGACATCGTCTCCGGCGGGGAGCTCTACCGGGCGATGAAGGCCGGTTTCGACCCGAAAAAGGTCGTCTTCGCGGGGGTCGGCAAGACCGAGGACGAGCTCGTGGCCGGCATGGGTGAGCGGATACTGCTCTTCAACGTCGAGTCGGCCTCGGAGTTGGAGCACCTGGAGCGCTGCGCTGCCCGCCACGGCAAGACGGCGCGTGTCTCTCTGCGCGTCAACCCGGACGTGGACCCCGGCACGCACGCCCACATCTCCACCGGGCAGGGCGAGAGCAAGTTTGGCATTCCCGTGGACGAGGCGCTGGCGCTCGCCGAGAGGGTGGGCGAGTACCGGTGCGTGGAACTCATCGGGGTACACCAGCACATAGGGTCCCAGATCACCAAGCTCGGCCCCTACGCCGAGTCGGTCGAGAAGAGCGCCGGGCTGGTCGAGGAGCTAAAGAGCCGCGGCCTCGACATCAAGTACTTCAATATCGGCGGGGGACTGGGAATACGCTACAGGGACGAAGAGGCTCCCACGCCGAAGGAGTTCGTAGATGCCGTCAGGCCCACCCTCGAGGCTATTGGAGCGAGCGGCACGAAGATAATCTGCGAGATGGGCCGCTACATCGCCGGCAACGCGGGCGCCCTGCTTACGCGTGTGATCTACCGAAAGAAGAGCGGGGCCAAGAGCTTTCTCGTCGCCGACGCCGGTATGAACGACCTGCTCCGCCCGAGCCTCTACGACGCCTATCACGAGGTGCGCTCCGTCAACGACGGCGCCGGCGCGGCCCTGTCCGACCTCGTGGGCCCGGTCTGTGAGTCGGGTGACTACCTCGCCAGGGACCGCGCCCTGCCCGACGCCGCCGAGGGGGACCTTCTGGCCGTCATGAGCGCCGGGGCCTACGGTTTCTCGATGGCCTCCAACTACAACTCGAGGCCCCGTCCCGCCGAGGTGCTGGTGAAGGGAAACCGCTGGTCAGTAGTCCGCGAGCGCGAGCATCTCGCGGACCTCATAAAAGGAGAGATCGTACCGGCGTTTTTGTAGCTTTCAGCCGACAGCTAAAAGTAGAGGCGAGTACCGGGGCCGCCGCGCGTGGTCATGTCTCGCTCTGGGCTAATGACCGGGTGAGCCATTACCGTCTCTATCGCGGTTGAGGAGTAGCGGGGCCAGGTAAGCTGACAGCTCATGCTGACTACTGAAAGGTACCTACGCCCTCCTGCCGCTGCGGGCGCGGCGGTTGAGGAGAATGGGGGAGAGGCGCGGACGGCTGCGGGAGAGAGCGGCGTCCAGGGAGAGCGCCTTCGCGGCAGGGCTCAGGAGCACGACGAGCGAGATCAGGGCGATAAGGAAGTTTACGGTCAGAAACTCGGGTGAACCCAGTCCCGTCCCGAGCCGGACGCCGCCTTGGGAGAAGAGGATGGTGAGGCTCAGGAGAATGCTCCCCATCGCTGCCAGGTTGGTGAGCAGGCCGAAGATGAGCGCGAGTCCCAACGCCAGCTCCCCAAAGCTCTGGAGCTGCGCGAAGAGCTCGGCGTTCGGTACTACAGTACCCTGCATGAAGCTCTGGAACCACGGAGGCGCCTGCGAGATGTACCCCCCGGCACTGAGGTTGGCGGCGAACTGCCGGGCAAAATCGGGGTTCAAGAACTTCTCAACCGCACCGTTCAGCCAGATGGCGCCGACCAACACCCTCACCCACGCCATACCACTCATTACCGATCCTCCTCATAACGTATGAAACTACCCTATTCTACGCATACGACGCGCCACAGGTTCGCAGGATGGAGACCACGGCAGAACCGGAGGGATAAGCGCGGCGTATATACTCGCGTGCGCTCGTGTGGCGCGGAGTTCTGGAACCAAAGAGCAGAGGAGAACGTTTTGGCGGAAGAAGCAAGCATCTCGCGCGGGAGGTTCATTCGGCTCGGGGCAGCGTTAGGCGTGGGTGCTGCTGGAGCTTCGGTCATCGCGGCGTGTGGCGGGGGCGAGCAGTCCGGAGGGGGTGGCGGGTCCGGCGAGGAGGAGAGCGTCGGCGACGTCGGGGGCGCGCCCGAGGCCGGCGGCGAGACCGTGGCCCAGGTCGAGAGCGGGGCGGCCATCGCCCAGGAGTCCGAGGTGCCGCAGGGTTCGGCCCTCGAGTTCACCGACGAAGAGGGTGGGCAGCCGGCGGTGCTGGTACACCTGGACAGCGGTGACTTCGTGGCATACTCGGCGGTCTGTACGCACCGGCAGTGCACGGTGGGCTACAGCGACGGCACCCTCGCCTGCCCCTGCCATGGTTCGGTCTTCGACCCGACGAACGGCGGCGCGGTGGTCAACGGTCCCGCCAACCAGCCCCTGCCGGAGATACCGGTAGAGGTCCGCGACGGGGAGGTATTCAGGGCTTAAACAGCCGTCGGTTATGGACAGCCAGTTTTCAGCCTTCTCTAGCCTCACCCCTCTCCGCTCGCGGGGACGGGGCGGCCGTGGGCCGGTTCTGAATATAAATTGTGCTTTGCGGTTGGACCGAGCGCCCCGATTCCGCGCAAAACTGTTCTAATCGTTGGTTGATTGTCTACGGCTGACCGCTAAATCCTAGCCGTTGCTTGCGGCGGTCAGTAGAATGTTCCGGTATGGACCCCAGGGAGGTTAAGGAGGAGCGGATCGGGCTTGGCGGGGCGGCGGCGATCCTGGGCCGGTCGGCGAGCACGGTCCGGCGCTACGTGACCGAGGGACGCCTGCGCGCCGAGCGCACCAACCGGGGCGGCTACAGCCTCCTGCTCTCGGACGTCGAGGAGCTGGCGCGGACGTTAGGGAACGGTGGGGGGGGCAATGATACCGGAGCGTCGGAGGAGGACGAGGTCTTCGAGGGGGAGGTGATCGGGGACGAGGCCCCTTACGGGTCTGACTCCTCGCGCCTGCCGGCGGTACCGTTCGAGCGCTACGAGCGCCTGCTCCAGCAGGGCCAGGACTACAAGACGCGCCTCGAAGAGCGCACCCGCCAGATCGACGAGGTCAAGCAGGAGCGGGACGCGGCGCGGATGGAGATAGACCGCCTCTGGTCGGAGATCGAGCGTCTCAACCTCATAGAGTTCCAGCGCGAGCTGCAAGAGAGGACCATCTCCACCCTCGAAGAGGATAAGGCCAGACTCGAAACGGAACGCGAACGGCTCGTGGAGGAGCGCATCGAACTGGTCGAGGAGAAGTCCAGCCTCGTCGAGGAACGTACCCGGCTCGAAGCCGAGCTCCAGGTCCTCAAGAGCCGCGGCTTCTGGGCTCGCCTGTTCGGCGGTTAGCATCGGTCTCCCCCTCGCCGGTGAACGTTCTCGTAGATACCGTTCTCGTCCCGGAATCACAGTTGAGTTGCTCGGCGGGTTGCTCACGGCGACCCTGTCGCTGGCTTCCTTCGTGCTCGCAGTCATCGCGATGCTTTATCCGCAGAGGCCGTTCGGCGAGAGGCTCTCTCACTTGCAAGCCGACGCTTTCTTTCTCTTATTAGCGCTCGGGGCCTTGCTCAGTCTGGCCTCTCTATGGCCATAATCGTCCTCGGACACGAGGCGGTAAACCGCTCACCGGTTCTTCTCGGACGTGAGCGTCTCGATCCTATCAAACCTGATGGCAGTCTCCTACTGGATGATCTCGATACAACCGCGTGGCCAGGGCACGACCTCTCACGTAGTCTGCATGGGCTTGCTACCCGGTGGTGGTGATCGGCGCGAAGTACGCTTTTCTACTGCTCTTCGGTTACAGAGAGCTGAAAAGGAGGCACGTTGGACGTGGTGATCAGGACCGAGGGGCTCACCAAGAGCTATGGACGCCGCAGCCGCGGCATAGAGGACGTGAACCTCGAGGTGAACGAGGGTGAGGTCTTCGGCTTCCTCGGTCCGAACGGGGCTGGCAAGACGACTACCATCCGAACGCTCCTGAACTTCCTTCATCCCACCAGCGGGCGGGCGGAGGTCTTCGGGATGGACTCGCGTCGAGAGAGCGTGACGATACGGGAACGGATCGGGAACTTGCCAGGAGAGTTCGCGCTGGAGGACCGGATGACCGGCGAGAGGTTACTGCGGTTCTTCGCGAGGCTGCGGGGGGTGGAAGATCTCGGCTACGCTCACGAGTTGGCCGGGAGGCTGGGCGCGGATCTGCGTCGACCGATGCGGCGGCTCTCGCGGGGGAACAAGCAGAAGATCGGGCTTATACAGGCCATGTTCCACCGGCCGCCGCTCCTCATCCTCGACGAGCCGACCGGGGGGCTGGACCCGCTGGTGCGGGAGGAGTTTCTGGAGATCATCGCCGAGACGAAGGCCGAGGGGCGGACTGTTTTCTTCTCCTCGCACGTGCTCTCCGAGGTCGAGCGCGTCTCCGATAGGGTCGGCATAATTCGCGACGGCCGGCTGGTCGCTGTAGAGACCACGGACGCGCTCGTCAACAAGTCCTTCCACCACGTCAGCCTCACCTTCGCGGAACCGGTTGACGCCGCTCCCTTCGTCGCCTTGCCGGGGGTCGAGGACCTCAAGTCCGACGGCGCGAGCATCTCCTTCACGCTCCACGACAACCTGGACGAGGTGATCAAGCTCGCCGCCAGAGGAAAGCTGGTCGGCATGACCTACGAGCGGCCGAGTCTGGAGGAGATCTTCCTGGCCTACTACGCTCACGACGAGGAAGGAGAAGGGCCATGAGCGCGAAGGGAGCGCGGGCGACGAGGGCGGAGAGCGGCTCCCACCGGGCCGGGCATGGAGCCGGGCACCGGGGGCGCGGCACGCTCGTACCCCTGTTCTGG
>CADCVG010000073.1:47431-80098 GCA_902806075.1 uncultured Rubrobacteraceae bacterium | reverse complement strand
GGATGATCTCCGCGACCGTCCCGGCGGTCAGAGGCTCGACGTAGGTTGCGTCGGCGATCTCTGGGTCGGTCATTATGGTGGCGGGGTTGGAGTTGACGAGGATTACGCGGTAGCCCTCGTCGCGTAGGGCCCGGCACGCCTGCGTCCCCGAGTAGTCGAACTCGGCGGCCTGTCCGATAACTATGGGGCCGGAGCCTATTAGGAGGATGCTCTCTATGTCGTCGCGGCGCGGCAAGGTTAGGCCCTAGCTTTCTTCTCGGAGATCTCCTCGACGAACTCGTCGAAGAGGTAGCCGGAGTCCTGCGGTCCCGGGCTCGACTCGGGGTGGTACTGGACGCTCCAGGCCCTGAGGTCCCTGCTCGCAAGCCCCTCGACCGTACCGTCGTAGAGGTTGCGGTGGGTCAACTCGACGCCCTCGGGGATCGTCTCCTCTCGGACAGAGAAGCCGTGGTTCTGGCTGGTGATCTCGATCCGCCCCGTCCTCAAGTTCCTCACCGGGTGGTTCGCCCCGTGGTGCCCGAACGGCATCTTGTAGGTCTCACAGCCCAGAGCGAGCCCGAGTAGCTGATGTCCGAGGCAGATCCCAAAGGTCGGCGTCTCCCCGAGGACTTCGCCGAGGTTCTCGACCGCCTTCTCCAGAGCGGCCGGGTCTCCGGGTCCGTTGGAGAGGAAGATGCCGTCGGGGTTTTGGGCGAGCACCTCATCGGCGGGGGTAGATCCGGGCATCGCGAGCACAGAAGCGCCGCGGCTGCGCAACTCCTCGTAGATGGAGCCCTTTACACCATAGTCGAGAGCGACGACGCGACAACGCTCCTCGCTAAGGGCTGGGAGCAGGACAGGCTCGGTGAGCTCGGTGATCGAGGAGGCCAGGTCGAGTCCGAGCATCGTCGGATGGGCGTTGGCCTTCTCACGCAGGACGTTTACGTCTCGCTCTGAGGTAGAGATGATGCCGCGCATAGCGCCCTTGTCTCTCAGGTGCCGGGTGAGGGCGCGGGTGTCTATGCCCTCGACGCCCAGAGTACCGCTCTCTTCGAGGAGAGAGGAGAGAGATCGCTCGCTCGCCCAGTTGCTGTGGTACGGGGTGTACTCACGCACGAGGACAGCGGCGGCCTGTATCTTTGGGGACTCCTCGTCGCCGGGGATCACGCCGTAGTTCCCGATGAGCGGGTAGGTGAAGAGTACGATCTGGCCGCGGTACGACGGGTCGGTCAACGTCTCCTGATAACCGACCATGCTCGTCGTAAAGACGACCTCCCCGGAGACCTCGCCCTCGCCGGCGAAGGTCCAACCCGAGAAGGACGCGCCGTCCTCCAACACCACCAACGCCCGGCTCCGCCCCGCTAGCGGTCCCAAGTTACGCCCTTGCTCCAAACTTCGCTCCCAACCCGTTGTGTACCAACTCGCCACCAACCATCGTGCCCACGATCCGCGTCGCCAACTTCCGTCCGAGATAGGGGCTATTAGAGGACCTGCTCACGAGCGCATCCTCGCGCACCGTCCACTCATCGGAGAGGTCCGCGAGCGTAAGGTCCGCCGGCGCCCCCGGAGAGATCCCATACGGCCCACCCCCGATCCATCGCCCGGGCGCCGAGGCCATCGCCTCGACCAGCCGCGAGAGCGAGAGCTTCCCGCTCTGCACCAGCTCCGTGTACAGCGCCGGGAAGGCCGTCTCATGGCCCAGAAAACCGGGCGCGGCCTCCTCCAGCGGGAGGTCCTTCTCGGACGCGGCGTGCGGCGCATGATCCGTCGCCACGAAGTCCAGGATACCACTCTTCAAGGCATCTCCAACGCCGATCCTGTCCTCGTCCGGCCTCAAGGGTGGGTTCACCCGGTAGAGGCCCTCCAGGGTGCTGACCAGATCGTCGGTAAGCGTCAGGTGATGCGGCGTCGTGTCCGCCGTGACGTCCGCACGTCCCTTGAAGAAGCTGATCAGCGCCGCCGAGAGGGCGGTAGAGACGTGAGTGACGTGGACCTTCGCACCCGTCTCCGCGGCCAGAACGAGCGCCGTCGCCGTCGCCACGTCCTCCGCGCTCCCCGGAGAACCCGGTAGGCCCGCCAGAGCCGCCGCGATCCCCTCATGGACCACACCCGTAGCTAGCGTGTGATCCTCGCAGTGAAGTATTATGGGTAAATGTGCGGACTTTGCGTAGAGCATGGCGTTTCTCAAAACCCCGGCGTTTTGTGTCCCGAGCCCATCATCGGAGACGCAGAAGGCTCCGGCCTCCTTGAGGAGGCGCATCTCGGTGAGCCGCTCGCCCTCGAGTCCCTCGTGCAGCGCCGCCGAGACGTATGCCCGGACCCTCGATTCGTTCTCGACACGCCGGACGAGGCCGGATACGACCACGGGTTTGTCTACTACGGGGTCGGTATTCGGCATCATCACGACGCTCGTGAAACCCCCGGCGGCAGCGGCGGCGGAACCCGTCTCTATCGTCTCCTCGTCCTCCCGGCCCGGCGTGCGCCAGTGAGCATGTACGTCCACGAAGCCGGGGAAGAGGTGGAGGCCATCGGCGTCCAGGTAGCGCGTACCCTGTAGGTCCTTACCGACCTCGGTTACGCGACCGGCCGAGAGGCGTACGTCCGAGACGCTATCCAGGTTAGAAGCGGGGTCGAGGAGGTGGGCGCCCCGGATCACCAGCTCGTCGGACACGCTCGCCCTGGCGTTCGTCACGCGGCCATCCTCTCCGCGACACCGGTCGCGAGCGCGAGGACCGCCTGCCGCACGGTGACGCCGGAGGCGACCTGCGCGGGGATCAGAGAAGAGTCCGAGAGCACTGCGCCGCCGGAGATCTCCACGCCCCGGTTGACCGGCCCCGGATGCATCACGAGGACTCCGCTCTTCAGGTGACGTTCCGCAACACCGTAGTAGCGAGCGTACTCCGCGACGGAGGGGATCCGCGCCCCGGTCATTCGCTCCTTCTGGAGACGAAGGGTATAGAGAACGTCGGCGCCCCAATCGATCGCGTCGTCCACGGAGGGCAGGATCGGAAGTCCCCAGGCCCCGGACTCGCGGGGCAAAAGGGTGTCGGGGGCGACGAGGGACAACTCCATACCGGCGGCGCGGAAGGCGGGGATCACGCTGCGCGCTACCCGGCTGTGCAGGATGTCGCCGACGATGGCGATCTTTCTGCCCGCAAGCTCGTCGAATTCGCCCAAACGGTCCGAGAGGGCGTAGAGGTCGAGGAGGGCCTGGGTCGGGTGCTGGCCACGGCCGTCCCCGGCGTTTATCACGGCGGCCCCCGTATGGCGGGCGGCGAGTCGGGCGGCGCCGGCGGCGGGATGGCGGACCACGATCGCGTCAGCCCCCAGGGAGTCGAGGGTCACGACGGTGTCCACGAGCGACTCGCCCTTCTCTATAGCGGAACCCTTCTCGGAGATGGAGATCACGTCGGCCCCCGCCCGCCGGGCCGCGAGCTCGAACGAGACGGCCGTCCGGGTCGAGGCCTCGAAGAAGGCCAGGCAGACGGTCTTGTCGGCGAGAGGCCGTTCCGCATGCGCGCCGGCGCCGTAGGCTCGTGCGAGGTCCAGGACCTCCTTTAGCTCTCCCCTGCTCACGTCTTCGAGGGTGAGGAAGTCTCTAGTTAGCAACCCGAACCACCCCATCCTCCCCGTCGGTCTCGACGAGGTTGACCTGGACGGTCTCCTCGCGGCTCGTCGGGACGTTCTTCCCGACATGGTCCGCGCGAATAGGGAGCTCCCGATGGCCCCGATCCACGAGTATCGCGAGCCGTATCGCCGCCGGACGCCCGAGATCCAGCAGGGCGTCCATCGCCGCTCGCGCCGTCCGCCCGGTATAGAGTACGTCGTCCACGAGCACGACCGTTTTGCCGGCCACGTCAAAAGGCACGTCACTCCCCCGCAGCTCCGGCTCCACATCTTGCTCCACCGCCGGCGCTTCACGGTCATCCCGGTAAAGTGTTATATCTAGTGCCCCTACCGGGACCCGCAGGCCCTCAAAGTGCTCGATGTTCTGCGCGATCCTCCGCGCCAGCGGCGCTCCACGCGTCAGCACCCCGACCAGCGCCAACTGGTCGAGGGAGGTTGCGTTGCGTTCGAGGATCTCGTGCGAGATGCGCCGCAGGGAGCGGGAGATACCATCTTCAGAGAGAACTTCGGAGGGTGCCGATCCCCCGGTGTGGCCGTGCCGGCGTGCGCCAGCGCTCAATCGTCCCAAGAGCTTTACTGCCTCCTTCGCGCCTCACTGGACGCCGTTAAAGGGGTCTGATAATCCTAGAGAAGCTACCAGAGGAATAAGGCGGCGTCAAGCGGCGAAGCGCGGGTCCAGCATCCGGGCCGCCTCGCGCAGGTCCTCGGGGATCGGGGCCTCGAACTGCATCGCCTCACCGGTGACCGGATGTGTGAAGGCCAGGCGCTCAGCGTGGAGCCAGAGGCGCCGCCCCGGGACGGGCTCGCCGTAGAGCGGATCGGCGTAGATGGGGCACCCGATAGCCGATAGATGCACCCGGATCTGGTGCGTCCTCCCCGTCTCAAGGCGCACCGTTAGCATCGTATACCCCGCCGCCTCGTGGATGACCTCGAAGTGCGTCACCGCCGGCTTCCCAACACCCGCCGCCATAAGCGTGGGGTTCTCGGGGTCTCTGCCCACCGGCGAGTCGACCGTCCCCGTCACCGGCAGCCCTGTCCCGACGGCCAGCGCCCGGTAGATGCGCTCTACCCGCCGCGCGGAGAGCGCTGCGACGAGCCCGGAGTAGGCCTCCTCGTCCTTCGCCGCAACCATGAGACCTGAGGTATCCCGGTCCAACCGGTGAACGATCCCCGGCCGCTCCGGGTCCTCCCCTCCCGAGATACCCTTATGCAGGAGCGCGTTGACCAGCGTCCCCGAGCGATTTCCCGCACCCGGATGCACCACAAGACCGGCGGGCTTGTCCACCACCAGGAGATGCTCGTCCTCGAAGACCACCGGGACGGGTATCTCCTCGGCCGTAAGCCCCTCTTCCACGATCCGAGCCTCGACCCGCTCCCCGGCTCGCGCCTTGTGGGAAGGCGTTGCCTCTTCACCTCCGACCAGCACGAGGCCGCCCTCGATCATGCGCCGCGCCGCACTCCGGCTCACGTCGAGGCGTCGGGCGAGGAGCCTGTCCAACCGCTCCCCAACCTCCTCCGGCCCAACCTCGAACCACTCTACGGCAGCGTCCAACCCGACCAACCTCTTCTAAAGAGAACGAGCCCCGGCGAGAGTTCCCTCGCGGCGGCTACGGAACCAGACCTTCCCGGACGGTCCCGACCTCGGTCCCGCGCACGAGCACGAGCTTATCCCGGCTCGACGCGCCCTTGACCACGGCTACCCCGGATCGGGCCACACCAAAGAGGGACGAGAGGTAGCGTTCGATCTCCGCGTTGGCCTTACCGTCGGTGGGCGGGGCGGCGACGGAGAGCTTGAGAGCCTCTTCCCCGTAGAGCCCTTTGACTTCGGTGTTCTTTGCCCCGGGCGAGACCCGGAGCTTTACGTAGACCCCATCTTTCGTGGGGCGGACGAAGTCCCCGCTCTCAGCCACGCCGGCGCAGGAAGCGACTCGCCCGGAAAATCTTGCGCTCCTCGGCATCGTCACGCCCTCCACCCTGTCCGAAGAAGTCGTCGGCGGTACGGCCCTGGCCCCGCCCGGCCGGTACGGGCTCCTCGTCCTCGCGGTTTGACTCCTCGGAGGTCCGGGCCGCGGGGGCGATCTGGGTCGTGGGCTGCTCGCGCTCCACCTCCCCGGAGGTCTGGGGCGCCGGTGCGGAGGCATTCTGGGAGGTGCTCTCGACACTGGACGGTTCTACCTCCGGCTCGTCGACCTCGGGCTGCGGGCCGCGCTCGTTCCCGGTCATACCGGCGCCCGGAGTCGCGGTGACCTCAACGTGCCGCGTCTCCTCCGTAACGCCAGCCTGCTCCGTAGAGGCGGTCTCCACACGCCAGGTCTCCTCTATGCCCTGACCATCATCTTGCGTGCCGCCATACTCGCGGGTTGCGTCGTCATGATCCATCTTTCTGGTCTCGGCGGCCTCGTGGGCGACGGCGATGGACTCCGTATCGAGGCGCTCTCTCAGGGAGGCCTCTATCTCCTTGGCCGAGGTGACGTCTACGTTATCCATCACGGATATGTAGCTCTTGAGGAGGTGCCTGAAGTCGTTGGCGAAGTCCTGCTTCGCCTTGCGCAGGACCTCGTAGGACTCCTGCACCCGCTCGACCCGGGAGGAGGAGTCAGCAAGGATGCGGTGCGACTGCTCCTTCGCCTCGCGTATGATCAGCTCCGCCTCCTTGCCCGCGTTCTGGCGCAGGTCCCGCGCGACCTGCTGGGCCTGCACGAGAGCCTCCCGGATCGCGCCCTCCAGATCCTCGAACTGCTGCAGACGGTCCTTCAGGCTCGCCATCTCGTCCGTAAGACGCTTGTTATCCGCGAAGGTGCGCTCGTACTCGTCCGCAATCTCATCCAGGAAGTCGTCCACCTCGTTCGCATCATAGCCGCGGAAGCCGCTCTTGAACTCCTTGCGCCTGATGTCCGTAGGTTTTATAGCCATTAGATCACCCCGTAATTGGTTCGATAAAGTTCCCGATTATTATCAACAGCAAAGACCGCCCTATAGATAAACCAATGATAGCGACTAAGGGCGAGAGGTCCAGAGCGAAACCGCCGAGCTTCAAGCTCGGTATCACACTCCTTATCGGCATGAGTATCGGGTCCACGACGGCCCTCACCGCACTGTAGACGGCCTGCATAAAGGGATTCGACGGATAGCGTGGGAAGAAGCTGAACAGAATGGAGGCGATTATGAACCCGAAGAGTATGTAGTACGCGTAATTCACGATGTTCGCGAGCAACTGAGCCACGCTGAACCCGAACGTCTGCAGAAGGGCGAGTATCGTCATCCCGCCAGCCTCCGGGACTGCTCGGTCGCGGCCTCCACCCCGTCATGGATGGCCCCGACGAACCCCGCCTTCTCCATCGCCACGAGCGCCGCCGCTGTCGTACCGCCGGGTGTCATGACTTCGTCCCGGACCTGGTGCGCCGCCCTGTCCTTGAGCAAGACCGCCGTACCCTCTATCGTCCCGTTGACGAGCCTCCTCGCCACCTCGCGCGGAATGCCCGCCCTGACGCCCGCCTGAACGAGAGAATCCGCGAAGAGCGCCACGTACGCCGGCCCCGAGCCATGCAGCGCCGTCGCCGCGTCGAAGAGCCGCTCCGGTAGCTCCATCACGTCGCCGACGTGGCCGAACATCTTCATCACCCTCGGAAGGTACGCCTCGCCTGCCTCGTTCGCCGCCACCACCGCCGACCCTCTTCCCACCGCCGCACACACGTTCGGCATCACCCGTAAAACCGCCGCCCCTTCGGGCAGCCTTCCACTGATAGCAGGGATCTGGACCCCGGCGGCCACGCTCACGATTGCCTTCCCCCCTACCTCTCCCGCGATGCCTTCGAGCACCATTGCCACGTCCCAGGGCTTTACGGCCACCACGATGACATCGCTGGAGTGGGCCACCTCGAGGTTGTCGGACGCGAACCTGACCCGTTGGTGCTCTTGCGAGAAGCGCCTGGCCTGCTCTTCATAGGCGTCGCTAACGGTAAGTTCAAATTCGCCGGAGGCGGCGAGCCGGGCGGCGAGAGAGCCCCCGATCCTGCCTACCCCGATGATCCCTACCCTCTCCAAGGAACTAGAGCTGATTGAAGAACGCCCTCTCAGCGAGCCGTTTGCGCTCCTCGGCCGAGACCTCGACGTTGCGCGGCGTCAACAGAAAGACCCGGTTGGCGACACTCTGTATCTGCCCGTCCAGGGCGTAGGTCATCCCGGAGCAGAAGTCCACCATCCTGCGACTGAGCTCCTGATCCGCCTGCTGGAGGTTCAGTATTACCGGCTGCTGGCGCTTGAAGC
Organism: uncultured Rubrobacteraceae bacterium; assembly: GCA_902806075.1. Taxonomy (GTDB): domain Bacteria; phylum Actinomycetota; class Rubrobacteria; order Rubrobacterales; family Rubrobacteraceae; genus Rubrobacter_F. Next base: position 72,226 of record CADCVG010000073.1, on the reverse strand, counting down.
GGTCGGCCAGGGCCTGTGCATCGTTGAAGCTCGCCGGGTTGACCACGCTGACCCGCGCCGGTGGCATCCGCTGGTCGGGCACGGCCCTCAAATGCCCCTGCTCGCCCTGGGCGTTGTAGGGACGCTCCCGGCTGCCGGAGGCCTCACTGCCAAATAGGTCACCCAGAGAGGTGCCGAAGGCCGAGGAGCGCTCCGCGCGGCCGACGCGGCGAACCGCCGGACCCGGCTCGTCGTCCACGATGTTGCGGTCTTGATGGCGATCCTTCGCGTAAGGGGAGGACCGCCTATCTTCTTCATCTTCGTAGTAATCATCTTCATCGACGCCGAAGCCAAACCAAGCCGCAACGCGGTCGAGATGGTCTCTAACTCCCATCCAGCCTCCTCACGAACGGGCCTCTCCCGTCTCCTCGATCATCGCCCGCCCGATCCTTATGATGGTGGCCCCTTCTTCCACGGCGACCCTATAGTCATTGCTCATTCCCATGGAAAGCTCCGAAAGGTCGAAATGGGGGCACCAACTTTCGCGTAGCCTATCACGGATCGACCGCAGTTTTGCGAAAACATAACGCACATCTTCCGGCTCTTCAACCACGGGTGCCAGCGTCATAAACCCCCGAACTCGGACCCTCTCCCCGGTCCGCGCCGCCGCCTCCAACAAAGACTCGACCTCGCCCTCCTCGACGCCATACTTGGACTCCTCCCCGCTGACGTTGACCTGGAGCAAGACCTCCACCCCTCCCTCCGGCGCGCGCTTCGCCAACTCTTCGATGAGCCGTACCGAGTCCACCGAATGGATGAGGGCGACGCGAGGGACGATGTCCCTCGCCTTGCGGCGCTGCACGTGCCCGATAAAGTGCCACTCGAAAGCGTCCCCGAACTTCTCCTGCTTCGAGATCAGGTCCTCAGCCTTGTTCTCCCCCAAAAGCTCGACCCCGGCCTCGCCGAGCGTGGCCATCTGCTCCGGCGAGTAGTACTTGCTGGCGATCAGCACCCTGACCCCGTCCGGTTCGCGCCCGCTCTTCTTGAGGGCCTCGGTGACGTTCTCCCTCACCTCGCCCAGCCGCTCCCGGATAAGCTCCTCCATCGTCCGCACGCTACTCACCGCAGCGCCACCGCAGCCAGGTTGCGTCCGGTCTTCGGCCCCTCTTTACGGTGCGAGTAGAAAAGGTCCGTCCGGCATCCCGTACACAGCCCGAGGTCGTGGACCTCTCCCACCCCGGCCTCCTCCAGATCCCGCCGTATCGCCTCCGGCAGCGAGAGGTATCGCCCGGAGACGACCCCCGCCCCGAACCTCCCGGCGAACCTGTCCGCGAGCTCCTCCGAGACCTCGTAGCAGCAGCCTCGTATCCCCGGCCCTATGTAAGCTCGCACCTCCCCACCCATGCCACATGCGGCCTTACCGCTGATGCCGGATAACGCCCCGCGCCACCCGGAATGGACCATACTCACACTCCCCTCTCCCACAAGCGCCACCGGCACGCAGTCCGCGATCGCCACGACGAGCGCGAAACCTCTCTCTCCGGTAACGAGCGCGTCACCCTCGCCCGAGAAACCGGGACCCTCCACCCCTACGACGCCATCCCCCGCGACCTGACGTACCCAGGCCGAGGGTCTCTCTCCCATAGCGGTCTTTATACGCGAGAGGTTCTCGGTGACCGCTCCGGACTCGTCGCCAACGAGGGTCGAGACGTTGAGGCTGTCGTACGGAGGTTCGGAGACGCCACCCTTGCGGGTAAAGAACCATACTCGGGCGTCTTCCGGTCCGGGTACGGGCGCGATGTAGGTCGCGCCCCCGGCCTCGCCGACGACGCGCTCCTTCCACGGTACGGTCTGCAAGAAGCTAGGTTGGAAGCCCCGGCACTAGCGGCGCCGGAGGAAGGCCGGGATGTCCAGGACGTCGCCCTCGGGCTGCTGCGAAGGGGGCTCCTCGCGAGGAGGAGAATCGGGAGCGATAGCCTGTTCGTCGCGCCGTCTCGTGACCAGGCGCTGGTCGAAGCCCGTGGCGATTACGGTGACGCTCACGCGCTCGCCAAACGTCTCGTCCACCACCGCCCCGAAGATCAAGTTCGCGTCCTGATGGGCGGCGTTGTGGACGATCTCCGCGGCCTCGTTCACCTCGAAGAGCCCCAGATCCTGCCCGCCCGTGATGTTCAAGATGAGCCCGGTGGCACCCTCGATGCTCGCCTCCAGCAACGGGCTGGAGATCGCCGTCCGCGCCGCCTCCTGCCCCCGATTCTCGCTGCTCGACTCCCCGATGCCCATCAAAGCCGAGCCCGAGTTCTGCATGATCGTGCGCACGTCCGCGAAGTCCAGGTTGATGAGGCCCGGCACCGTAATGAGGTCGGTAATCCCCTGCACGCCCTTGCGCAACACGTCGTCGGCCATCTTGAAGGCGTCCATCATGCTCGTGCGCTTCTCCGCCACCTGCAAGAGCCTGTCGTTGGGGATGATAATGAGCGCGTCCACGTTCTCCTTGAGACGCTTGATCCCCTCCTCGGCGTACGTCGAGCGCCGCCGCCCCTCGAACGCGAACGGCCGCGTCACCACCCCGACCGTGAGGGCGCCGCCCTCACGCGCCAGCTTCGCGACCACAGGAGCCGCGCCCGTGCCCGTGCCGCCGCCCTTGCCCGCCGTCACGAAGACCATGTCAGCGCCCTTCAGCGCCTCCTCGATCTCCGACTTGCTCTCCTCGGCGGCCTCCATCCCGATCTTCGGGTCCGCCCCGGCTCCCAGGCCGCGCGTCAACTTCTCACCGATGTGGATCTTTATGTCGGCGTCGGTCATCTGCAGCGCCTGCGCGTCGGTGTTGACCGAGATGAACTCTACCCCCGATAGCCCCGAGTTGATCATCCGGTTCACCGCGTTGGTCCCGCCACCGCCGATCCCCACGACCTTTATTACCGCCAGATAATTTGTGCCCGCATCCAACATACTCTTCTAACCCTTCGTCCTTAGCTTCTCCCACCCGCCCCCGGCTTGTCCCTTACGGCTCCCTCCGGGCCATCCTCCCCGAAGAAACCAAACCACTCCTTGACAGCCGACACTATGCTACCAAAACTGGCTATCCTTGCACCTTTACTCTTTGATGCAGAGTCACCGTTTTTCGCGGCGAAGTATAGCAGACCTACAGCCGTCGAATACTGAGGCTTGCGTACAGGTACAGACTCACCCTTTACACGGCGAGGGGTGGCGATCCTGGTCCGCATGCCCAGCACCTTCTCGGCGAGCTCGTCCATACCTTCTAAGAGTGAGCCACCACCGGTGAGGACGGCCCCGCCGGGCAGGAGGTTGCGGACCCCGGCCTTCTCCATCGAGTCGCGGGCGAACTCAAGGACCTCATAGGCCCGGTATTCGAGGATCTGGCTGATGAAGCGGGCATTGTAGTGCTTATCGTCGAGCTTCACGGCGGCGACGTCGTCGATGTCGTGGGAGAGGACGGTTCCGTACCTGAGCTTGAGGGCATCGGCGGTTTCGAAGGGGATCTTGAGCCCATAGGCTACGTCGGCGGAGAAGCTCTCGCCGCCGAGGGGGATCACGTCCGTGTGGGTGAGAGCGCCGCGCATGAAGGTGGCGATGTCCGTCGTGCCGCCGCCCATGTCTATGATGGCGACGCCCATCGAGCGGTCCTCGTCGAGGAGGCAGGCCTCACTGGAGGCGAGCGGCTCCAGGACGACCTGCGAGACCTTGACGCCGCAATCCTCGACCGCCCCGAGGAGGTTCTGGATGCTGGAGATCGCGCCGGCTACTACGTGTGCGCGCATCGTTACCTTCCTTGCGGCCAGCCCGACGGGCTGCGTGACCCCCTCCGCACCATCGAGAACGAAGGAGCGCGGGACGACGTGTATGACCTTTTCGTCCTCCCCGACATGCATCTGACGGGCCTCGGTCTCCAGCCGCTTGCGGAAACGCCCGGTGATGGTCCGGTTGCGAGCCCGGTTGAGGAGCGTGACCTCGGTGTTGAATGAGGAGATGTGCCCGCCGGCGATACCAACGGTTACCGGCACGCCGCGCGGGAACCCCCCACAATCCTCTATCGCGGCAGCCACCGACTCTGTCGCGGCCTCCCGGTCCACGACCATTCCGCGCCTGAGGCCGTGGCTGGGAACCTCCCCAAGGCTCAAGACCTCGGTCCACCCCCGGCGGCCGTCCGCGCGGCCGACTATAGCCACCACCTTCGTGGTGCCGACATCTATACCGTAGACCAGCTTCGACGCCACGAGTACCCGCTAGCCGCCCGAGCTTTCGGGGCCGACCACGACCCGATCCGGCGAGCGGAGGTCGAAGTAGGCGGCGTCGGGATGCTCCTCCATGAGGCCCTTCAAGGCCCGGGCCTGCTCGTCCCCCAGGCCGCCCGCGAAGAGCATGCGGTAGCCCTCGACGGTCGCCTCGATACCCTCCGCACCTACCGCGTCCACCGAGTCGAGCACGATCCCGTTCCTGTCAAGCACCTCGATAACCGCCAAGATCTCCTCCAACTGCGTCTCGTCGAGCCCGAGCCGCGTAAGACCGGCCCCTCCAAGCCCCGGGAGCTCCGTTCCATCCACCGCCAGCACGATCCTACGCTCACCCAAGTCTCCGTCGAGCACGGCCCTGCGTTCTTCAACCTCAACCGTAACTATACCGGACTCCCAATCTTTAAGCACCTCCGCACCTTTGACCCAGGGATTAGTCTCTATCTCACGCTCCAGAGCTAGAGTATTCAGGGAGGGGAGGCTTGCGTAGCCCGGAAGGACCTCCCAGGCTTCCCTTTCGGGGAACATGCGAGCACCCTGGACCTCTAATCCGGTCACGGGAAAGAGGAGGTAGGAGGCGGTGAGAGCGGTGAGAGCGGTGAGAGCGGCGACGGAGACGGCGATCCCTATGGCCCGGATCAGGTTTAGCGGGGAGAGTCGCGCCAAGTCGTTCTGCCCTCTCTTAACCCAGCATACCCAGTAGCTCGTCGCCGACCCGCGAAACGTCGCCAGCCCCCATTGTCAGGACGGTGTCCCTCGGTTCGGCAATGGAGCACAGTACACCAGGGAGGTCGTGCTGGTTTGGGATGTAGTAGACGTCGGGGTGCGGGTGGCTCTCGCAGACGGCGTCGACGATGAGCTTACCGCTCACCCCCGGCTGAGGCATCTCGCCCGCACCGTAGACGTCCGTAACGAGTACGGCGTCGGCCGCGGTCAGCGCCTCGCCGAACTCGCGGTGGAGGGTGCGGGTGCGCGAGTAGCGGTGCGGCTGGAAGACCGCTATCACCCGGCCTTCCGGCTGCCTCGTCGCCCGCGCCACCTCCAGCGTCGCCGAGAGCTCCGTCGGGTGGTGTGCGTAGTCGTCGACTACCCGGATCTCGCGGCGCTCCCCTTTGAGCTGGAAGCGCCGCCTCACGCCGGAGAAGCTGCCCAGGCTCGCGGCGGCCTCATAAGCGTCGTAACCGAGCCAGCGGGCGATGCCGGCCGCCGCCAGAGAGTTCAGAACATTGTGCCTCCCCGCGACGCCTAGCTCGACGACGCCTCGCTCCTCGCCGTCCTCTATAAGGACGTAGGAGTTGGGAGAGAGAACCCTTGCTCGGAGATCCCCGCCAGCGAGACCGTAAGTCGTGACCGGACATGGGGCGAGGCCGGCGAGTTTAAGGCAGTTCGCGTCGTCGGCGCAGGTGACGAGGTGGCCGTCGGATGGGAGGGCAGTGACGAACTTCTCGAAGGTCGAGATGACGTCGTCGAGAGAAGAGTAGAAGTCCGGGTGATCGAACTCGACGTTGGTGACGACAGCGGCCAACGGCTCGAGGTAGAGGAGTGAGCGGTCGCTCTCGTCGGCCTCGGCGACGAAGAGGTCCGAACCCCCGGCGACGACGTTGCTCCCGATGTCGTTCAGCTCGCCGCCGATAAGGGCGGTGGGGCTCTCACCCAGAGCCTTGAGGGCGTGGGTAGTCATGCTCGTGGTCGTGGTCTTGCCGTGGGTGCCCGCGACGGCGACGCTCCGGCCACCCGCGAGGATGCGGGAGAGGGCCGCTGCCCGGGGGACCACCGGGATCGAACGGCGGTGAGCTTCGAGGAGCTCCGGGTTCGTCGAGGGGATGGCGGTAGAGACGACTACCTGCTCCGCACCCCCAACCTGGTTGGCGGCGTGACCTACGTAGACCGTTACGCCCGCCTCCTTCAGCCGCCTCGTATACGGCGACTCCTTGAGGTCCGAGCCGGTGATCTCATGCCCGTTCTTGTACAAGACCTCGGCGATCCCGCTCATCCCGGCGCCGCCGATCCCGATCATATGTATCTTCATCTTGAGTTTCCTTTCGTCTCCGTAGCCGCGGCGTTCGCCGCTTCGAGCAGCCGGTCGGCAACCTCGTCCGCGGCTTCGGACGTCGCGAGGGCGTGCATGTTGCGAGCTAGCCTCTCCCGCCGCGCTTCGTCTTCGAGCAGGGTCTCGACGCGGGTCCGCATGGTGCCGGCGGTCACCTCGTCGTCTAGGAGGAGTTCGCCCGCGTCCCTGTCGGTGAAGTAGCGGGCATTGTAGAGCTGGTGGTCTGCCGTAGCGTAGGGGTAGGGGACGATGATCGACGCCCTCCCGACCGCCGCCGCGTCGAAGAGCGAACCCGCCCCCGCCCGCGTCACCACGACGTCCGCCGCGGCCAGCGGGTACCAGAGATCGTTCTCGTAAGCCACGATCCTGTGTCGTGGGTTATCGGTCGAGAGGCGGGCGAAGTCCCTCCTGCCGGAGATCTGGTAGACCGAGTACGGCGTTGTGTCCCCGAACGCCTCGGCGGCGGCGAGGTTCAGCTTCAAGGCACCACCACTCCCGCCGAAGATCAGGACGACCGGCGGCTCGACCCCGAGCCTCTCGATCGCCTCCTCTTTGGACGTCCGCGAGAACTCCTCGCGAGTAGGCATCCCGACCGGGACGGCGTCCCGGAGGTGCTCGGCGGCGGCCGGAAAGGCCACGAGGACCTCCCGGATGAACCGGGCCGCGAAGCGGTTGACCCTGCCGGGGACGGAGTTCTGCTCGTGGAGGAAGGTCGGTATCTTCAGCGCGCTCGCCGCGAGGACGGCAGGGGCGCTCGCGTAGCCGCCGACGCCGAGCACCGCTCCGGGGCTGAAATCTTTCAATATCGCGCGGCACCTGAGTACAGCTTTGAGGAGGAGTAGACCGGCGCGAGCACGGGCGGTGGGTCCGCCCGAGAGTCCGGCGAGGGGAAGGGCGTGCAGGGGGTAGCCCGCCTCCGGGACCAGGGTCGCTTCGATCCCGGCGGTCGAGCCGACGAAACGTACGTCTGTGCCCCGGGCGCGCAGCTTATCCGCCACGCACAGCGCGGGGATCGCGTGCCCTCCCGTTCCGCCGCCGGCGATCAGAACTCGCGGGCCTCTGCTTTGCGCGTCCGCCCGTCGTGACCCCGCGGGGTCTGGCCTCTCTTGCAATCTCACCGTCCTCCGATATTCGGTACAGAATTCCCACGGCAGCGAAGCAAACCAGCATGCTGGAGCCGCCGTAGCTTACGAAGGGGAGGGTTATTCCGGCTAGAGGAATGGCGCCCATCGCCGCCCCGACGTTGAAGGTCGTCTGGACAGCGAACATCGTCGCGATCCCGGCCGCCATGCACCTGCCCAGGATCGAGGGTGCGTTCAGGGCAATGACGAACCCACCGAGCGCGAGGAAGCCGAAGGCTCCAATAACGAGCACCATCCCCAACAGACCAAGCTCCTCCCCAATGAGCGCGAAGATCATATCCGTCTGCGCTTCGGGGACTGAGACGCCCCCCTCCCCCGCGCCTGCCCCGGCCCCGAAGATGCTGCCCGCTCGAATCGCGACCATGGACTGAACGATCTGGTACCCCGAGCCATCCGAGACGCTCCAGGGGTCCAGAAAGGTGAGGAAGCGAGCGCGCCGGTAGGGCTCGAAGAGCATCACCCCGAAGAGCGCCACGACCGCCACTGTCCCCGCGAGCAACAGGTCCCTCGTCCTGAGCTCAGAGGCCCATAAAACCCCGGCCGCGCCCGCCGCAACCACGACCGAGGTGCCGAAGTCCGGCTCGGCGAGCACGAGCACGAAGAGCAGGCCCACGGCGAGCACCGGCCAGAGCGGCAGCCCGGAGCCCGGTCTCGCCCGGGCGACGGCGCAGGAGAGCAACAGGATCCCCGCTAGCTTCGCGAACTCCGCCGGCTGAACGCTCACCGGACCGAGATCCAGCCACCTCCGCGCCCCGTTAACCTCCGAACCCACGCCCGGTATGAGAACGAGCATAAGGCTTACTAAAACGACTATGTAGAGATAGGGCGAGAGCCCGCGCCAGGAGGTATAGCGTACTTTACTCACGATGAAGAACGCGGTTACCCCGAGCGCCAGGTGGGCGAAGCGCACCACGAGGTAGTGCGTCCCATACTCTATGGCGGTAGCCGAGTACACCATGACGTTCCCGAGCAAGGCGAGCGCCAGTGCCACCACGAAGAGGTTGGTCCGGAGCGTCGTCATCGTCCGACCCTGCCCCCTGCTCTCGCAAGCTCCGCGACGAGCCCGGCGAAGGCCTCTCCTCTCAGGGCGTACCCGGCGAACTGGTCGAAGCTCGCGCACCCGGGCGAGAGGAGTACCACGTCCCCGGAATGGGCGACTTTGTACGCTCTAGTCACCGCCGTGGCGAGGTCCGGCTCCAGGAAGAGGAAGACGTCCATCCCCGCGCCCTTCTCCTCCAGGAACTCGTGGATCCTGGGTCCCGCCTCGCCCTGGCAGATCACCGCCCGGCAGCGCTCAATGTACGGCAGCAACTCGGCGAAGTCCGTCTCCTTCTCGGAGCCCCCGAGGATAAGTACCACCGGCTCCTCGAAGCTCGCTAGAGCCGCCGCGACGGACGCGGGATTGGTCGCCTTGGAGTCGTCGACGTAGGTCACCCCACCGTGCTCCGAGACGACCTGCATCCGGTGCGGCTTGAGCCGGTACCCGAGCAAACCCTCCCGGATACCATCCAAACCGATCCCGAGCCTCTCCGCGGCGGCCGCCGCGAAGAGCGCGTTCTCATAGTTGTGCGGCCCGACGAACGGCAGCTCCCCGACATCGGCGATTCTCCGCCCACGCAGTACCAGGCTTCCACCCAAGACACCCGTCTCCCCCTCCCCGACGACGAGCGTCTCTGCGGCCAGCCTCCCGGTGGCGCCCCTTCCCACGGGGTCCCCGGTGCTTACGAGCGCGAGGTCCCCTGGCCCCTGGCCGTCGAAGATGCGCAGCTTGTCGGCGGCGTACTCCTCGAACGAGGCGTGCCAGTTAAGGTGGTCCGGGCGGGTGTTGAGCAGCGCCGCGACGTTGAAGCCGGGATCTTCCATGTAGTGAAGCTGGAAAGACGAAACCTCCAGGAGGAGCAGGCCTGCCTCCCGGACCTCATCGAGGCAACCGGTCAGGGCACGCCAGGAGTTACCGGCGACGGCGTGCGGAACCTCGGAGGCGGCGAGGATGGCACGCAGCATGTCCACCGCGGTCGTCTTCCCGTTCGTCCCGGTTATCGCGGCGACGCGGAGATCTGGACCGAGCAGGTCCAGCCCCAGGGCGACTTCGGAGAGCACAGGTACCCCCGTCCGCTCGGCGGCGGTGAGCACCGCGTCGCGCGGCCGGATGCCGGGACTCGCGACGATCCGGTCGAAGTCCTCCCCCAGGACCTCCGGTCCGGTACCAAGGCGTCCCTCGACACCTAGTTTCGAGACGGTGTTTCTGAGTTGCCCAGAGTCGTTCGAGTCGGCGACGAAGACCACTTCGTCCTCTTCGAGGAGGGCGCGCGCGGCGGCTAGTCCGGACTCTCCGAGGCCGTAGACGAGCGTCTTCACAGGATAGCGTCGTTGTAGAGGGTGAAGTAGTAGATGACGAAGCCGGCGGCGGTAAAGGCGGACTGCACGATCCAGAACCGCACCACCACCTTGTTCTCCTGCCACCCGGAGAGTTCGAAGTGGTGATGGATCGGGGCCATCTTGAAGACCCGCCGCCCGGTAAGCTTGAAGAAGCCGTACTGGATGATGACCGAGAGACCCTCGATCACGAAGAGCCCCCCGATAATCGGCAGCAACATCTCCGTCTTGGTGATGATCGCCGCTGTCGCCAACACCCCGCCGATTGCGAGCGAGCCCGTGTCCCCCATAAACATCTGCGCCGGGTGGGAGTTGTACCAGAGAAACCCGATAATCGCCCCGACCATCCCGCCGCAGATGATTGCCACGTCGTACTGGCGCTCCAGGAACGCGATGGCCGTGTACGCGAGCAGTGCGATCCCCCCCGCCCCCGCGGCGAGCCCGTCGAGGCCGTCGGTGAGGTTCACGCTGTTCGTCGTGCCGACGATGACCAGCAGCATCAGGAAGCTGAAGAGCGCTATCCCGATAACCCCGGGGCCGAGCACCAGATTCTTCTCGAAGCCGGGGATGATGACGTTCTGGGTCACGCCAACGTAACGTAGCGCCATGATGTCCGCGACGACTACGGCTAGAGTCAGGAGCAGGAACTTGTAGCGCACGCTCAAGCCCTCGTTGCGCCTGTTAGAGATCTTCTGCCAGTCGTCGTAGAGCCCGATCCCCGCGACCGCCGAGACGAGCAACAGCGTCGTCAGCGTCGCCACGTTCGGCCGCGCCACGACCAGGAGCGCCGAGACGAGCCCCACGAGCATGACTACTCCGCCCATCGTCGGCGTGCCCTGCTTGATGAGGTGTGTCTGAGGCCCCTCCTCCCGCACGAACTGCCCGAACTTCTTGGTCTGTAAGAACTCTATAAACTTAGAACCCAGGGTTACGGTCACCGCGAATGCGATCGCCGCCGCCAGGATAACGCTAAACAAGAGCTAGTTTCTCCTTCAACTTTCGGGTCAAACGATCCAATCCTACACCCCTCGACCCCTTGACGACTACATAGTCGCCCCCGCGCAGCGTTGCGTGTAGCCCTCTGGCCGCCGCCTCTGCGTCCTCGTAGAAGAGCGCCTCGCCCGGAAAAGCCTCAGCGTACCAGCGGGCTTCGTCTCCCACGCACACCAACAAGTCCACCCCGACCTCCCCCGCGAGACGTCCGGCCTCCCGGTGGTACTCCCTTGCCCCGGCCCCGAGCTCGAACATCCCGCCGAGAACGGCGACGAGCCGGCGGTTCTGCCGCCTCGCCCCCTCCGCCCCGTACCTCAAGACCGCCGCGACCGCCGCCGGCGAGGCGTTGTAGGAGTCGTCGTAGACGAGTATGTCATCCCGAAGCCGGTACACCTCTCCCCTCAAGCCCGTCCGCCGCAGCCTCTGCAGCCCCCAGGCACACTCCTCCGGCCCCAGACCAAGCGATAGAGCGCCTCCAACCGCCGCCAGCAGCGGCTCGACGAGGTGCGTCCCGAAGACGGGGCTCTTGACCTCTACCTGACGCTCCTCCAAGCCTTCCCTGACGTGCAGGATAAAGGAGAGCCCGCTCTCGAGCTCCAGGGTATCCGTCGCCCACAGGTTAGCCCTATCATCGGGGCCGAAGGTGAGTCGCCGCGCGAGTTCGCGCCCCGGTCCCGCCGCCGCTTCCGGTACGTCCAACGGGGAGACGAGGACCCCGCTCTGTGGGAGGGCCAGGGCGAGCTCGCCCTTGGCGGCGGCTAGCCCTTCGAGGTCCCCGAAGGAGTCGAGGTGGACCGGCGATACCGCCGTCAGGACACCCACCCTGGGCGGTGCGATCTTACAGAGATGGGCAATATCTCCTTTGTGGGTCGCCCCCATCTCCAAGACCAGCACCTCCGTCCTCTCGTTCGCGGCAAGGACCGTGAGTGGGAGCCCTATCTCGTTGTTGAAGTTCCCGGCCGTCGCTGAAACCTTGAGGCCGTTGGCACGAAGGATCGCCTCCAGCGCGTCCTTTACAGTGGTCTTTCCGACGGTACCCGTGACCCCGACGACTGTCGGGGCGTTCTCACCAACGAGGCTCCACCGGGCCAGATCCTGCAGCGCGGACAGGGGATCCTCGACCACCACCGTCGGCACTGAGAGCGGATGGGAGGCCACCGCCGCGACCGCCCCCCGAAGATGTGCCTCCGGGGCGAAGTCCGCACCGTCTACCCTCCCCTTGAGCGCGAAGAACAGGTCCCCGCGGCGCACGGAGCGCGAGTCGACCGAGGCCCCTGTCGCGAGCACCGTCTCGTCTCCACCCACCAGGGAGCCGCCGACGGCTTGCACTACCGATTTCAGGGAGATTGGCTTCAACGGAACCGGTCCTCCTTCTTCGCGTCCGGGGCTGGAGTAGGGTCGGGCGGCGGAGGTTCGTCCTTCGTGCTCTCGCGATCCGGGGGGACGTTGAAGTACCCCAGGGTGAAGCCCATGACATCCTGAAACGCGGGGGCGACAACGACCTCGCCAAAGATGTCCTTCTGCGGCTCGTCCACCGCTATGAGGATGAGGTACCTGGGGTTGCTGGCGGGGGCGAAGCCGATAAAGGAGGTTATGTATTCATCGCCGTAGAGTCCGGTCTCGGGGTCCACCTTCTGCGCGGTACCGGTCTTGCCAGCCACAGTGTATCCGGGGATCGAGGCGAGATGGCCCGTCCCTTCGTCGACCACTCTTTGGAGCATCCCGCGTACTATAGACGAGGTCTCCTCGCTTATCATGCGGCGTCCGGGTTCCTGGGGGGCGGCGTCTCGGGCGACGTAAGGCGTCACCTGTAGCCCGCCGTTGGCGAGCGCGGAGTAGCCAGCGGCGAGCTGCAGAGGTGTCACCGTGAGCCCTTGTCCGATGGGGATGTTGCCGATAGAGGAGCCACTCCAATCCTCGAACGGCGGCACCACCCCTACATCCTCGCCCCAGAGGTCTACCCCGGTCGCCTCTCCGAACCCAAAGCTTCTTATACGCTCGCTCAGACGTTCGCCGCCGAGGAGTTGGGCGACTTGGATCGTCCCAACGTTGGTTGACTCCGCGAGGATACCTCCGGGGTTCAGGACCTTCGTCTCGTGCTTCTCGGAGTCGTGTACCACCCGGTCCGCGACCGCAATAGAGTCCGGTATGATGAACGCATCCTTCTCAGTAACCGCCCCTTCTTCGAGGGCCGCCGCTATCGTAAAAGCCTTGAAGGTCGAGCCCGGCTCGTAGGGGTCGGTCAGGACGCGGTCTCGCTTATCCTCCTCGGAGGCCTCTCCGAAGTCGTTGTTGTCATAGCCAGGCGAGTTGGCGAGGGCCACTATCGCCCCGTCCTCGACGCGCATCACGAGCCCGAGAGCACTCTTACCCTCGTACTCCTTCGTGGCCCCGGCGAGCGCCTCTTCCAACTCCTGCTGGACGGCGGTATTCACGGTCAGGTCCAACTCCTGCCCACCCTCGAGGGCCTCATCGTAGCGGGCCTCGACACCGCCGTAGGCCATGTCGGTCCCGAGGTAGCCCAGGAGCTGGCTGGCGAGCGGACCGTTCGGGTAGACGCGGGTCTCGTCCGGCTCGACCGAGATGCCCGAAAGGTTTAGCTTCTGGACCTCGCGTGCCTCCTCTGGCTCGACCTCCTCCGCCACGACGCTGTAGCCGGCTGGCTCGCCCTCGTCGTTCTCCTCCGTGAGCTTGCCCTCGATCTCCTCCGCGTCGCCCGCCCCGGACCCGAGCAACCCATCCAGGACCTCGGCGGTCTCCTCCGGGTCCTCGATCTGGTACGGGGTGGCGATCACCTTCGCCGCGTCCAGGCTTGTTGCGAGCGGCTGGCCGCCGGCCGCGATTATGGCGCCCCTACCAGGGCTACCAGCCTCCTCGGAGGCGATCGCCTCGTTGGAGAGGGCCCGGAAGCGCTCATCGTCCGCGAAGCTCAACTGCACCGCCCGTGCCCCTAAAGAGACGCAGACCAACGCCACCGCCCCCGCGACTACCCGGAGCCGCCAGTGACCGACCTTCCTTCTCGGCCCTTCACGTACCGGGGCGGACCTGCGCCCCGATCTCCGACCTTGCGGGAGCGGCACGACCCTCGCGCCGGCGTGCGAGCCGCCGCTCGTACGACCCCGGCTGTTCTTGCGGGAGCCTCCAGTGGAGGACCGGGCCGCGCCCCTCCGGCTTCTTGGCCCGGGGGCGCTACTCGCCCGCTCCTTTTTTACTCTCCTCCCCGCCATCTACTACGTCCTCCCCTTCGCTCCCGTAAGTTCCAAGATCCTTGCCACCCGGGTCCCGCATTCCGAGGTCTTCTTTGGCCGCCTCCCGGATGCTCCCCGATTCGGAGAGTTCCGCGACGTGTACCTCCAGCCTCTCACCTTCAGCCTCGGCCGCCGCCTTCTCCTCCTCGAGCCGGGCCGCCTCCGCTCCCGTCCCAACCGCCACGGTGTGCGCGTAGACGCTCCCCAGCATCAGCGCCACCGGAACCAGCACGAGCACCACGAACGCCCTCCAGGACCACGCACCGCTCTTCCTCCCCTCCGGCTTTCTCCCCCTGACGGGACGCTTCGCGGGGGGCCGCTCTACCGGTCTCCTCTGCGGCGCCGCCGTCAGGAAGGTTCCTCCGACGGCAAGCCGTCCCCGAGCGGCTCCCGGGTACGCAGGGCTGAGCGCAGGCGGGCAGAGGCGCTACGAGGGTTCTCCCCGATCTCCCGCTCCGAGGGCTTCCGGACTACGCCCTTGCGGAGAATGGGCCGCGCCCCGCAGACGCACACCGGGAGCTCCGGCGGACACACACAGTGTCCGGCCCGCTCGGAGATAAAGCGCTTTACCATCCGGTCTTCCCCGGAGTGGAACGTGATCGCTACGAGCCGTCCCCCCGGTAACAGCAGCCTCTCCGCAGCCTCAAGAGCCCGCCCCAGACCCTCCAACTCGTCGTTCACGTAGACCCGCACCGCCTGGAAGACCTTCTTGGCGGGGTTACCGCCCCTCTCCTTCCAGCCAACCGCCGCTCGCACCGCCTCCGAAAGCTCCAGCGTAGTCCCGAGAGGCCGCCGCCGGGCGACCTCCCTCGCCACCCGCCGGGCCTCGCCGCGCGGCACATCTCCGTAACGGACGAGCACGTCGGAGATCTCCGGCACCTCGGCACCGTTCAAGAACTCCGCCGCCGATACGCCACGTTCCGGATCCATCCGCATATCGAGCGGCCCTTCCCGGACATAGCTGAAGCCTCGTCCGGCCTCGTCTATCTGGTAACTAGATAGCCCGAGGTCGAAGAGGATAGCGTCCACCCTCTCCCCCTCCCCGGCCATCTCCGTCAAGATCTCGTCGTAGGCCCCTCCCCTGAAGACGAAACGCGGGTCCTCCCCAGTCAAAACGCGCGCCCTTTCCGCCGCCTCGGGGTCGCGGTCTATACCGACCAGCCGGCCTTCAGACCCGAGCTCTCCGAGTATCCGCCGGGCGTGCCCCCCGCCGCCGAAGGTGGCGTCCACGACCAACCCGGCATCCGCCGGGGCGAGTGCCTCGACGGCCTCTTCGACCATCACAGGGTAGTGTCCCGTCGCCATCAAACCCCGAACTCCCTGCCGGCGAACTCCTCGACTATCTCCGCAAAGGAATCATCGGCGCTTGAGACGTAACGCTCCCACTCGTCGGTATCCCAGACCTCCAACCGGTCGTCTACGCCGGTGAGGGTTACGTCGCGGCTCAACCCCGCGTACCGAGCGAGCTTCGCCGGGATCAAAACCCGCCCCTGCCGGTCCAGTGACGCCTCGAAAGCCATCGAGAAGAACATCCGGCTCAACTGCCGTCCTTTGGCCGAGAGATCCGCATTGGCCTTTATGTTCGCCTTAAACGTAGCCCACTCCTCGGGCGGAAATGCGAATAGACACCGGTCAACCCCCTTGGTGATAACGATACCGCCCTCGAAATAGGGCCGGAGCCGGGAGGGGAGAGTCAACCGCCCTTTCTCGTCCAGGGTGTGCTCGTACTCTCCGAGAAGGGCCAGGACCTCGTCCTCCCACTACGTCCCACTTTGTCCCACGACGCCGAAATTCTCGCATATGCTGGAAAAACTCGCAACGCGACCCCCCGTATCGGCCTCTTGACGCTCGTAAAGGGCTGATTTTCGTCCGTTCCCCTCCCCCCCAGGGATAAGGACTCCCTAAGATGAGTTTAGAGAACCTTCTGAGTAGCCTTCCTCCTGACTTGATGTAGGAGGCTCCTGGTCAAGTGTATTTGTGGCACATATGGTAGGCGTGATCTATTTGACCCTGACATGTTGGGTTAGCGGGGAATAGGTAAGGGATTCCCACAGATCATAAGGATACTCGACGGTGCTCTCCGTCTCGCAGACACTTCGAAAGGGTGGGCCCACCAGGACTCGAACCTGGGACCGTCCGATTATGAGTCGGATGCTCTAACCAACTGAGCTATGGGCCCGGAAATGGGCGGTGAGCTGCCCTGGTAGGACTCGAACCTACAACCCTCCGGTTAACAGCCGGATGCTCTGCCATTGAGCTACAGGGCAATCTGCTTCAGGTTGAAAGTATAAGGCTCCGGGGGCCAGGCTTCAAGATTCGAGGGTGAGGTTGCTCGCCTCCACGGCGGCCCTGTTGAGGCGTTTGGTCTCCAGGTGCAGCAGACACTTCTGATTTTCATGTATTATACTGAGTACTCACTTGTCTTTGAGCTATTCTGAGTACTGCAATTTCGCCGCGTATGCGCTCCTTATGCTCGTAGTCTTCTGTTAATGACTTAGCTTGTTCGCGGGACAAAATGAGTAACCTGAGCCAGGCTTCTATAGCGTCTCCCTTAGAAGGTATCATTTTCTGGCCTCTTCTCTTCTTGTCCGCGAGAATCACATTTCGCGATCCCTGAAGAGACAATACACTGATCAAATCAAGGTATGGACGAGCACGCTCGTCACTAAGAACCGCATCTGTTCCTTTGCCTGGGTGTTCCTGCAAAATTTGGAATATATGGCCTTGAGCCTCATCACCAAAGTCATCGGCCCCCAAGTTCACAGGCTCAGGCAAGCCAGAAACTTGCACTCCTTGCTTTAGGAGTTGCTCTGTAAGATGAGGGTAAGCAAGCGCAAGGGCGAGAAGTTCGCGTCCGGCTTCGGTAAGCGGGTCCGGCAGGGCGCTTCGCGCCCCATCGCGGGGAGATGAGTACCTTGTTCCCGCTGGCCGGGGCTCCTCGCGGAGTTCTTCCCGGAGCGTCTCAGAGTCCATCCCTAAGGCCTCAGCAGCCAAGCGCAGGGCCTCACGCTTGAGAACGGGATCCTCAATGCGGCGCAGGCGGTCCTTTATATCTGGTAATGCACGGGCGCGACTCGAAGCACCGACGCTATGATAGCGATCAGTAATCTGCCGAATCCCGTACTCTAAAACAGATACAGCACCATCTAGGAGTCCCTTAAACTCTTCGGCAGAGTGTTCAAGTAGCCAGTCGGCTGGATCATTTGACAGGCGTACAACACGCAGGTCCAGTTTCATCTCTAAGGCGGGGAAAAATGTTCTTTCTAGCACTTTCTCCCCCGCCTCATCCGGATCGAAGAGCAGGTAGATCTTCTCGGCGTGCCCGCTTAACGTCTTGAGATGTTGCTCGGTCATCGCCGTTCCCAGGGTAGCTACCGCGTTCTTTATCCCCGACTGGTAGAGCATGAGTACGTCCGTGTAGCCTTCGACGACGAGGGCAGCCTTCTCGCGGCGCATCGCCTCGGCGACCTGGGGGAAACCGTAGAGTAGGGAGCGTTTGTTGAACAGCTCGGTCTCGGGGGAGTTGAGATATTTGGGCTTCGCGTCCCCCAAGGAGCGAGCGCCGAAGCCGACGATCCTACCGCGCCGGTCGGAGATCGGGAACGTCACCCGATCCCCGAACCGCTCCCCCCCGCGCGACGAGAGTAACCCCGCCGCCTCCAACGCCTCTCGCCCCAACCCAACCCCACGAGCAGCCTGAACGAAGCCCGGTCTCCCGCGCGGCGGCGCATACCCCAAACGAAATTCTTCTATAGTAGAACGCTCGAAGCCCCGCTCTTCAAGGTAGCGGCGCGCCTCCTCCGCGGCGGGCGACTTGAGCAGGTACTTGTGGTAGTAGGCCGTTGCGGCGGCGAGAGCCTTGTAGGCCGAGCGGCGGCGGGCGTTACGCTGTTCGGCGGCCCTCTCCTCCTCAGGGGAGCGGCCCTCGAAACGGAGCTCGACACCGAAGCGTTCGGCGAGGTGCGAGACCGCCTCGGTGAAGGAGAAGGACTTTAGCTCCATCACCAACTTTATGGCGTCGCCGCCGCGCTGGCAGTTGTGGGTGATGCCCATCTTGGTCAGGAACGTGTGCGAACCCGTAGTCGTTATATCGACTATCGCTGTGGGCTCGTCTCGGCAAGTCTCGATCTCCTGGATGATGGACCAGTAGTACGTCGTACCGTATATCGGCGCGTAAAATCCTTTCACGGATTCTTTGCATAGTATGTGTATGTGATATGTTTTTCTGCGCCTCACACCATCCTTACCCGTCCGTTCCGGGACAGAGGCCATCGAACAAACTTTCCTGGTTTGGACGCACAGGGCGAAGAATCCGTAAGCCAGCTCTTCCGACACCGTAGCGGTGCTCGTCTGCCGATCCTTTACGTATCCGTCGCCGTCTACGTACCCCTCGATGAACGCTTCCTGGC
Organism: uncultured Rubrobacteraceae bacterium; assembly: GCA_902806075.1. GTDB lineage: Bacteria > Actinomycetota > Rubrobacteria > Rubrobacterales > Rubrobacteraceae > Rubrobacter_F. Next base: position 53,776 of record CADCVG010000073.1, on the reverse strand, counting down.
ACCCTACCGTCCAACTCAGTGCTTCGATCGGCACCCGCTTGTTCTCGCAGCCGCGCCCGAACCAGTGGCCGAAGAGCACCGCGAGATCCGTGCTGGAACACATGACCTCGCAGATGTTCTTCTCTGGCCTGGCAGTCTTTGTGCTGGGCTTGCCGAACTCTTTCTCGAGTATCGTTACGACCCTGGCGGCCAGGGTCTCGGACTCGTGGAGACCGAAGGACCACTTGACGCCACCTCTGTAGAGTGAACCCTCCGCCGCATAGATACCATAGAGCCATGCCGTATCTCGGTTCACGTGCAACGCCATGCTACGTTCGGTTCTTGGTCCTTTTGTGTCCGGTTTGATGATTCGCCCTCCGGGGAGAGGCGAGTCGGTGCGATCCTCGTTTGGGATCACGGGGTAAAGCCAGAAGTCGCCAGTTTCGATACTCGATGCGTGTTCGACGGTCAGCTTCGCATCCCTGACCTTATTGTGAAGCCTCCCGGAGATCCGTATCTGCTCGCTGTTCTCAGATCTACGATGAAGCCCGGATACGGCTAGTACCGCTTCGTCTTTCTTGACGAAGATACACCAGTGATCCGGCGTAAGCTCGATGCCCTCTTTTGCCGCGCCGGTTCTGACCTTCAGAGTAGGACCAGACTTGAACATTTTGTCGGTTATGGTCTCGCGCCGCCCGTCGAGACCGATCACCTCGTCGCCGATCTCCGCCGCTGCTATCGGGATCAAGCCCCTGGAGGTCCAGATGCGTTCGTCCGCCGCCAGACACCCGAAACAGTAGTAGAAGCTCTTGTCGGGGGAGACACTGAAGGAGGGGGTTTTTTCGTTGTGGTCCGGGTAGGGACAGAGGCCGGAGAAGCGGGCGCCCACCCGGCGAAGCGCGGTGAACTCGGAGGCAACTTCGGCTATCTGTGCGGCCTCGCGCACCTCTTCGATACTCTGCGGTGTGATCCTCAAGCTCTGCCATTCCTCCTTGTCGCTCATCCCGCACGAATATTACCGGTGGCTCATGATACGGAACAGGGCGGGTTTAACTATAGAGCGTGATCGGCTTGCAAGGACGGTCGGCGGGGGAGCGTGCGGCGAGATTTCGCGGACCTACTTGCCGGGGTAGCTTCGAACCCAAGGTGGAGCCTTCAACGTGGCGTAAACTTGCTCGGGAGAGTTTCGGGCGGATCATGGTCGAGTACAGGAGGGCAAGAGGTTATTTGGGGAGAAAGGCAGCAGTTTGAGTCCTCGCCGGTGCGCCGCCGCAGGGGCCTCATCAAGGAGCAAGCCGGCGCAACTCAGGTAGCTCTGTCGACTATCTGTGACCAACACCAGATCGATCCGCCTATCTCTCTTCCGGCTCGATCCACTTCTTCGTCTCCGGTGGGGTGTAGCTCTTCATCCGGTCGAGCAGTAGCTCCGGATCTTCTCCGGTGAGGATGAGGGAGCGGTGGTTCGGACGAACGAAACCCTCGGTGACGGCCTTGTCGAAGAGCGCGGCGAGCGGCTCCCAGTAGCCGTCCACGTCAAGCAGAGCGCACGGCTTCTCGTGGATGCTGAGCTGTGCCCAGGAGAGGACCTCCAAGAGCTCCTCCAGTGTCCCGTAGCCTCCGGGCAACGTGACGAAGCCGTCTGAAAGGTCAGCCATGAGCGCCTTGCGTTCGTGCATCGAGCCGACGACATACAGTTGCGTAAGGTTCGCGTGGGCAAGCTCCCTGGTGACGAGCGCCTCGGGGATTACGCCAACGACCTCGCCACCCTCCTCCAGTGCCGCGTCCGCCAGGACGCCCATGAGCCCGACCCTCCCCCCACCGTAGACCAGCCGGAGGCCCCTCCTCGCGATCATCTTCCCCATCCGCCGCGCCGCCGCGGCGTAGGACGGTCGTAGACCTTCGCTGGAACCGCAAAACACGCACACGGTGTTCAATAAAGATCCTCCAGTTCATCTGGCGCACACCCTTCTCTATCACGGAGAGCCGGGGTTAACCGCTAGTCAAAGATGGCGTCGGTGCGGGGCAGGAAGACGCGATTGTAGGTCGCGAGGGCGTAACGGTCGGTCATGCCGGCGACGAAGTCTATGGTCTCGGTAACTGGGTCGGGGTCGCTCTTCGCCCGCTCCTCGGGTCTTTCGAGATAGTACTCGAAGAGGGCGGCGACCACGGCCCCAGCCTTGCGGCTCTCGCGTGCGAGCGGGTTGTGGTAGACGTTCTTGAAGAGCCAGGTCCGTAGCTGCATGAGGGCTTCGTATACCCCCTCGGAGAGGGCTATCTCCCCCCGCTCTCTCGACGTGAAGATCATGTCACGCACCAGAGTATCTATCCGGGCGCTCATCCGATCCCCGAGCACCGCCAAGGCCTCTCCGGGAAGGTTTTCGGAGGAGATAACGCCAGCCCGCAGGGCATCGTCGACATCGTGGTTTACGTAGGCTATCCGGTCAGCGAGGCGTACGATCTCCCCCTCTCGCGTAGCAGGATAACCCTTGCCGGTATGATTGAGAATACCCTCCCTGACCTCGTGGGTAAGGTTTAGCCCCCGTCCACCCTTCTCCAGGACGTCCACGACCCTCAAGGAGTGCTCGTTGTGTCTGAAGCCGCGTCCGTGTCCGAGACTAGTGAGGACGCGGGAGAGGGCCTCTTCTCCAGTGTGACCGAAGGGAGTGTGGCCGAGGTCGTGACCTAAAGCTATAGCTTCGGTAAGGTCTTCGTTGAGGCCCAGGGAGCGGGCAATGGTGCGGGAGATCTGCATCATCTCCAGGGTGTGCGTTAAACGAGTGCGGAAGTGGTCGCCGTCCGGGGAGATGAAGACCTGCGTCTTGTGCATGAGGCGGCGGAAGGCCTTCGCGTGGATGATGCGGTCGCGGTCGCGCTGGAAAGGATTGCGCACCCCGTCGGGCGGCTCGATTACTGGCCGTCCAGCGCTCGTCTCGCAGGCCCATCGAGCCGGAGGTTTGGCCGTCTCCGGGTTCCTCTCCCTCATGCCGGGCGAAGCGTGCGACGGTCGGGGGTGGCGAAGGAGGCGTTGCTGGAGGCAGCGTTGCCGGGGGCGTGTGCGAGGACATGTGAGGCGACGACCCGGCGGACGCTCTCCTCCAGCCCCTCCTCCACTACTACCTCCCGAATCGGGCGGACCACGAGGTCTTGCAGAGCGGCGAGGATATCCGGCTCCAGAGGGTAGGAGTCACCGGCAAGACCGGCCTCGCGGCTCGCGGAGCGGCACCCGGCACAGAGTACGCCGCCCAAAGGCGGGGCGAAGTAGAGGGGGCCTTCGCCGGTGACCTCGGCGAGGTCGCGCTCGCAGCTTACACAGGCGTCGAGCCGAGGAGTGTATCCGGCGAGGATCGAGAGCTTCAAGGCAAAGGCCGCTCCCACGGCCTCGAAGCCCGTCTCGCGACCCTCGAGGGCGTCGAGGGCGTGGTAGAGGAGGTTGAAGACACGGCGGTCAGCCTCATCTCCACCGGAGAGAGCGCGGACGGCCGATAGCATGCCACCCGCCGCTTCGAGGCGCTTCAGGTTTTCGCGGACGCCGTGGAAGGAGCGCAAGACCTCGACCTGCGTTACGGTGTCCAGAGTACGCCCCTCGTAGGCGAGGAAGTCCACGCAAGAGAGCGGTTCGAGACGGCCGCCGAACCGCGACTTGGTGCGCCGGATGCCCTTGGCGATCGCCGAGACGAGGCCGGCATCCCGCGTGTAGAGGTCCAGGATACGGTCAGCCTCGCCATAGCGGATCGAGCGCAGGACTATACCCTTACTCTTGTAGACCGCCATCTTCAGCCTCCCGCATGATCTTCACGCTATCGCTCGCCCCTATCCTCGACGCCCCGGCGTTGAGCAGGTCCAGCGCGTCCTCCAGCGTCCGTATCCCCCCGGCGGCCTTTACAGCCAGCCCCTCCGGGGCCTCCTCCCTGAGGAGAGCCACGTCCTCCGTGGTCGCCCCGCCGGGCCCGAAGCCGGTCGAGGTCTTGATGAAGTCCGCGCCGCTGGCGGCCACGATCTGTACGGCCAGTCGCTTCATCTTGTCCGACAAGTAAGCCGTCTCGGCGATAACCTTCAAAACGGCGTCGTTGAGCCCGTTGTTCATCGCCACCGCCCCGACCTCGCCGTTGAGGTTCACCAGCTCATCGGCCACATATCCGAAATCTCCCGAGAGGAACTTCGAGACGTTCATCACTACGTCGAGCTCGACGGCCCCACCCTGGATCGCATCGCGCACCGCCACCGCCTTGACCGCCGTCGTATCCGCCCCGAAGGGAAAAGAGATCACCGTCGCTACCTTCACGTCTGTTCCGCGCAACTCCCGTGAAGCGAGCCTCACGTAGCACGGCAGCACGCAAACCGCCGCGAAATGGTGGTGTGCAGCCTCCTCACACAACCGCCGCACGTCGGCCCCCGTCGAGTCCGGTTTGAGGAGGGTGTGATCAACGGTCTTCGCAAACTCCCGCACCCTCATGCCCACGGGTCACGCTCCTCGGAATAAAAAACGACCACAGCCCCTGCTACAGACCGGATTATAACCCCAACCGCTCCAGGAACCTCGGATCGTTTCGCCAGCCGGGAGTAACCTTCACCTTCAGATCGAGGTAGATGCGGGTACCGAGGAGACGTTCGACGTCGCGACGGGCCTCGGTGCCGATCTGCTTGATCGTCTTGCCGTGCTTGCCTAATACGATCATGCGCTGCGACGCCCTCTCGACGTGGATGATAGCGTAGACGACCGTAACGTTGTCCTTGCGCTCGACCTCGTCTATCTCGACGGCGATGGCGTGTGGCACCTCCTCGCGCAACACCGCCAAAGCCTTCTCCCGGACGTACTCGGCGAGCACCAGCGACTCCGGGTAGTCCGTCACCGTCCCCTCCGGGAAGTAGCGGGGACCGGTCGGCAACAGCCCGATCACCGTCTCTACAAGAGGTTCGGCATTGAGGCCCTGCTTCGCGCTCAAGAGGAAGACGTCCTCGTACTGCGCGAACCCGGAGATCTCCTGGACGACCGGGAAGGCCTCGGATGGGTCGCGCAGGAGGTCCACCTTGTTGAGGCAGGCAATGGCCGGTGTCCCCGCTTCGGCAACGAGCCGGGCCACGTATCGGTCGCCAGTACCGAGATCTCCTTGCGCCGCGTCGAAGAGTACGAGCACGACGTCGGACTCGGAGAGGCTGTCGAGGACCTGCTGCTGCATGCGGCTCCTCAAAGTGTCGCGAGGCTTCTGGGAGCCGGGTGTGTCCACGAAAACCGCCTGATACCCTGGACCGTTTCGGACGCCCCGGATCGGGCTGCGCGTCGTCTGGGCCCGGGGCGAGGTAATAGAGACCTTCGCTCCGACGAGCCGGTTGACCAGCGTGGACTTCCCGACGTTCGGCCTTCCCACGACAGCGATGAAGCCGCTCTTGAAACCGTTCGTACCAGCTTGCATCACAGCGCCTCGGGACCGAAGGCGTGCGGGAGCAACTCCCCAAAGGGGTAACGACGGATCCCCGAGCTTTCCTCCACGACGACCTCCTCGCACCCGAACTCCCGCAAGACCTGCCGGCAGGCTCCACACGGGAGACAGGGCGCCGCGTCCGGGCTCACGACCGCGACCAGCAGAACCTTGCGATCGTCCTCATCCGTGGCGTTGGCGGACATCGCGAAGACGGCCGCGCGCTCGGCGCACATGCTCAGACCGTAGGAGGCGTTCTCGACGTTGCAGCCGACATGTATCTCTCCGTTTGCGGTCAGGAGCGCCGCGCCGACCCGGAAGTTGCTGTAGGGGGCATAAGCCCTGCTGGAGGCGTCACGCGCGGCTTCGATGAGGTGAGTCTCGTCCATGCGGTTGATTCTACCGGAGTCGACTAGAGGAGTTGGAAGACGACCACGGCGAGGAGGATGCCTATGGCAGCGCCGGCCGTCACCTGATAGGGAGTGTGGATGCCGGCCTCGACGCGGCTCTGGCAGACCAGCAACGCCATGAGCAGCGTTATGAGAGAGACGAGGCCCGCGTGACGCCCCTCTGTTGCGATGAAGCTCGCCGCTACCCAACTGGCGAACGAGACAGCCGCATGTCCAGAGGGCATCCCACCCAGGAAGGCGTTCGGGGCGCGGGTGAGCGCCTTTACGAGGAGCACGGCTATCGCCACGAGCACGAGCGCGACCAGCGTCAGGTGAGCCGGGGAGCTACGGACGCGCTCTAACGTCTCAAGCGAGAAGGGACCCAGGTCGTCGCCAAGGATCAGGTACCCTACGGCGACCGCCGCGATGCTGGTCACGAGCACAGCCCCCGCCGAGACGTCCTTGGCGAGCTTCGCGAGCGGATGATACTCGCGAGTCACGAGGTCTACCGTAAACTCCAGGGCCGTGTTGAACATCTCGATGACGAAGACAGCCGCGAT